>NZ_JBFAAP010000048.1:0-56566 GCF_040639815.1 Streptomyces sp. NPDC023723 | reverse complement strand
CGCGGACCCGCCGCCGGCCGGACCGCCGTAGCCCTCGGCGAGCAGGGGGACCTCCGCGCCGCCGCTGGCCAGGCCCGGGCCGCGGACCAGGACGTGGCGGCCGCCGGGCGGCGGCGCGGTCTCGCGGGCGCGCAGCCAACTGGTCGCCGACGGCGAGACGCTGAGCACCCGGTCGCGCAGCGCCGGCAGCAGCGCCCACGGCACCCGGTGCAGCCGCCCCGGCGGTACGACCACGACCGGCCCGGTACCGAGGTGTTCCGCCGCCGGACCGAGCAGCAGTTCCTCCAGGCGCCGCCCGGCGGCCTCCACCACCGGCAGCCGGGCCTCCGCGCCCGGATGGGCCAGCCGCCGCAGCCCGGCCTGGACGTGCTCCGCCTCCCGCTCCGCCTCCGCCAGCAGCCCCGCCTCGAACCGCCGCACCCGCCCCTGCCCGCACAGCAGCACCTGCACCCGGCCGTCCAGCACCGCCAGTTCCACCAGCCGTACGTCGGCACCGAGCGCCGTCAGCAGCCGGCCGACGTCGAACCGGTCGCCGCCGCCCGGCGCCTCCCCGCGCATGTGCAGCGTCCGCGAGCGGATCTCCCGCTCCAGGCGCCGCTGTTCGCGCTCCAGCGCCGCCACCGGACGCCCGTCCATCCGGGCCTCCTCGGCGCGCGCGGCGATCTCCCGGAACGCGGTCAGGTCACTGAGCAGCACCGGGTCGGCCGGCGGCCGGGCTGGCGGCGCGGTCAGCACCGTGGCCCGCCACCGCTCGCTCCACACCAGCAGCCGCCGCGGCCCGCCCGAGGCCAGCGACGCCTCCTGGGCCAGCGCCGCCAGCTCCGCGCCCTGCGCGGTGGCCCGCGCCCGCAGCTCCGAGGCCCCGAGCGTCATCCGGTGGTCGTCCAGTACGTCGAGCCCGCGCCGGCACGCCTCCAGCACCCCCCGCGTGGAGCCGGCCGCCCGGGCCCGCAGCGCCTGCGCCGCCCAGCCCGTCATCCGGGCCAGCGGCGGCCCGCCGCGCCGGCTGCGCGCGGCGACCGCCAGGTGCCGTTCCGCGTCCGCCGTCCAGCCCAGGTCCAGCGCGATCCGCCCGGCCAGCAGCGCCGCCTCCGGCGCGGCCGGCGCGCCGAAGGACGCCAGCTTCTCCGCCACCGCCGCCGCGTCCGCGACCAGCCGCCCCGAACCCCGCCCGGCCGCCACCCGCGCCTCGATCAGCACCAGCCGGGCATGCGTCTCGTACCAGGTGCGCCGCTGCGCCGCGAACAGCCGCACCGCGACCGCCGCCCGCGCTATCGCCGTCTGCGCGTCGCCCCCCACCCGCGCCGCCTTCGCCGCGACCAGCAGCAGCTCAGCCTTGCGGGTGGACTGCCCGCCCATCCCGTCCAGGACCGCGATCGCCTGGTCCACCTCGGCCAGCGCCTCCGGCGCCAGCCCGGCCGCCAGCATGACCTCGCTGCGCCGGATGTTCAGCATGAACATCGGCGTGCCCAGCGCCGCGTACCGCTCGCTCGCCTCGTCGAGCAGCCGCAGCGCCGCCGGCACGTCACCGGACCGGAACGCCGCCAGCCCCCGGCTCTCCACCGCGTCCGCCTTGTCGTGCTCCTGGCCGGTGGTGCCCCACAGCTCCTCCGCCGCCGCGAAGTCGGCCTCCGCCCGCTCCACCGCGCCCAGCGCCAGATGCACCGTGGCCCGCAGCGTCAGCGCCCGCGCCGTCCAGATCACGTCGCCCGCCTGCCGCAGCACGACGATCGCCCGCCGGACGTCCTCCAGCGCCTGCCCGTGCCGGCCCAGCACCCACCACGCGTACGCCCGCCGGAACAGCACCCGGGCCCGGGTGTGCCCGGTGCCGCGCGCCACGCCCCGTTCCAGGGCGGCCAGCCCCTGCCGGGTGCGGCCGGTGTGCACCAGGGCCACCCCCAAGGTGGCCAGCACGTCGGCTTCTCGTTCGGGTGAATCCGCCCGGGCCGCCAGATCGCGGGCCCGGCGCAGATGGGCCAGCGCCAGCCGGGTGTCGCCGAAGTCCCGCTGCCAGATGCCGATCACCTGGTGGGCAATGGAGGCGTGCAGTGGCGGCGGAGCGGTGTCCAGCAGCCCTTCCGCCCGCGCCAGTGCCTCGTTCGGGGCCGCGAACACCATCGGCAGCAGATCGAAAACCGAGTCGCTTCCCGCTGTCACCTCAAGGATGGTAGTGGCAGCGCACCACGTCACACAGGTGCGGGTCTGTATCAATCGGCCGCCTTCGGACTCTGATTGACGAACGCCGCCTCAGGGGGAGGATCCGCCATGGCACCACAGCGATTCCGCGAGCAGTTCGGCCACATCCAGCGCTCGATGCCCGACGTCCCGCTGGCGATGGGACCCGACGACTCCGCCGAGTTCCTCTACGAGAAGGGCGTCGTCCTCGCCCGCGACGGGGAGGAGGCGCGCGTCGTCGAGGACACCGTGCGGGAGCACTTCACCGCCACCGCCGGGCTCGACGCCGGCCACGTGCGCCGCGCGAGCGCCGAGACCAACCGCAGCGGCATCACCCGCATCCAGGTCGGCGACCCCGGCCAGGGCGCCGCCGCCGGCGACCCGGCCGTCGCGAACGCGCTGCGGTCGCTGCGCGCCGCCGAGGGCCGCGCCCGGCGCCGCCTGGTCAGCCGCAACCACGTGGTGCACATCGCCGTCAACGCCTGCCCCGGTGACGAACCCGTTCCGGTGCCGCGCACCGAACCGCCCAACCCGGCGGCGGCCGACACGCCGTACGACCCGGACTCGGCGGTCGGCGTCCTCGTCATCGACACCGGCCTCATGCGCGACCACCGCTCCTACCCGCCGCTCGCGCACACCCGCGGCGACCTGCAGATCCAGGAGTGCGACGACGCGGGCTGCCTGCTCCAGTACGTCGGCCACGGCACCTTCATCGCCGGGCTGCTCGCGGCCGTCGCCCCCAACACGGACATCACCGTGCGCAACACCCTCAACGACGCCGGGGCGATCCTGGAGTCCGAGTTCGGCGAGAAGCTGTTCGAGGCCGTCGACCAGGGCGGCTGGCCCGACGTCCTCAGTCTCTCCGCCGGCACCTCCAACGGCCGCTCCGACGGCCTGCTCGGCGTGCACGCCTTCATGGAGGAACTGCGGGCGCGGGACACCCTGCTGGTCGCCGCCGCCGGAAACAACGGCAGCGCCACGCCGTTCTGGCCCGCCGCCTACGCCGATCTGCCCGGCTGGGAGGACTCCGTGCTGTCGGTCGGCGCGCTGCGCGGCGACGGCGAGTTCGGCGCCTGCTTCTCCAACCACGGCGCCTGGGTGAAGGCGTACGCCCCCGGCGAGCGCCTCACCGGCGCCCTGACCGGCTTCGAGACCCCCGTCCCGTACGTCTACCAGCACTCCACCTACGACGCCTGCCGGTTCGGCTTCGGCTACGGCTGCACCTGCCAGGCGCCCCGGCACACCGGGCTGCTGAGCGAGCCGGGCGAGGCACCCGGCAAGCCGGACCAGGTGATGTTCGAGGGGCACGCGCAGTGGAGCGGGACCTCGTTCGCCGCCCCCGTCGTCGCCGGTCTGATCGCCGCGCACATGACGGCGCACCAGGAGACCGACGCCCGCGCGGCCCGCGGCGCACTGCTGGCGGCGAACACCGAGTACGCGGAGGTCCGCGGCGCCCACGTGCCGGCGCTGCTGCCGCCCACCTGGCGACCGGTCCCCGTCGACTCCCCGGCCGACGGGGCATGACGGGCGGAACGGCCCCCTCCACGGCGTACGATGACGTGTCGTACACGAGGGGTGGGGCCGTGGACCGTAGTGATGTCGGGGCGCTAGTCCAGTCCGCCGCCGACGGCGACGCGGCGGCCTGGAAGGCGCTGGTGGAAGGACTGGGCCCGCTGGTGTGGTCCGTGGCGCGGGCACACCGGCTGTCCGACGCGGACGCGCACGAGGTGTACCAGACCGCCTGGTTCCGTTTCGCCCAGCACCTGGGGCGGCTGCGGGAACCGGAGAAGGCGGGCTCCTGGCTCGCGAGCACCGCGCGCAACGAGTGCCTCAAGGTGCTCAAGGCGGCCCGTCGGTGGACGCCGACGGACGATCCGCAGCTGCTCGACCGGGTCAGTGACGAACCCACGCCGGAGGAGTCGGTGCTCGACTCCGAGGAGGCCGCCGCCCAGAGCGAGCGCGTCCGGTGGCTGTGGCAGGAGTTCGAGGAACTGGGTGAGCGGTGCCGGCAGGTGCTGCGGGTGCTGATGGCGTCGCCGCCGCCCAGCTATCAGGAGGTGTCGGCGGCGCTGGGAATCGCCGTCGGCAGTATCGGACCGATGCGCCAGCGCTGTCTGAGGCGCCTGCGGGCGCGACTGGAAGCCCGGGGGGCGGCATGAGCGAGATGCGTGACGGCAACGACGAGGCCATGGACGGCGGCGCGTTCGACGACTCGCTGCTGGAGGAGGAGCTGCGGCAGGCGGCCGGCATCCTGGACCCGATACCGGCCGAGCTGAGCCGGATCGCCGTGGAGGCGTTCGCGCTGCACGGCCTGGACACCTCACTCGCCGAGCTGACGTTCGACTCGCTCGTCGACGCGCTGCCCATCCGGGGGGAGACCGACCCGCCGCGGATGCTGACCTTCCGCGCCGGGGAGGTGAGCCTGGACGTGGAGGTGAGCGCCGAGGGCCTGTTCGGACAGGTGCTGCCGCCGCAGCCGGCCCGGATCGAGGTGCTGAGCGGCCCCCGGGCGGCCCGGCCGCTGGCCGCCGACGACATGGGACGGTTCACCGGCGCGGCACCGCCGTCCGGCCCGTTCGCGCTGCGGCTGCGGGCCGGCGGCGAGGTCGTCGTCACCGAGTGGCTGCGCGCCTGAGCTCCGTGTCACCAGGCACAGGGCAGGGTCCGCGGACCGCGGATCATGGTCCGGCGCCGCCAGGCCACCTGATCGGTGCCGCCCGCGAGCCGCAGTCCGGGCAGCCGGTCCAGCAGGGTGTCCACGAGCAGTTCCAGCTGCATGCGGGCGAGTACCGCGCCGGTGCAGTAGTGCGGCCCGTTGCCGAACGCCAGGTGCGCTCCGGCGTCCCGGCCGGGGTCGATCCGGTCCGGGTCGGGGAAGACGTCCGGGTCCCGGTTGGCCGCCAGGTAGGAGACGTAGACGGGGTCGCCCGCGCGGATGCGGTGGCCGCGCAGCTCGACGTCCGCCAAGGCGATCCGGGCCAGGCCCACCGAGGAGCGGTGCGGGATCCAGCGCAGCAGCTCGTCCAGGACGGCGCCCCGTTCCGCGGGCCGCTCCCGGGCCTGGGCCAGCAGCTCCGGGCGGGTCAGCAGCAGGTACAGCATCTGGCCGCAGTTGTGGGTGACGGCCTCGCCGCCGATCTGCAGCGGACCGGCCAGCCCGACGGCCTCCTGCTCGCCGACCTCGCCGCGCGCGACGGCGGCACCGAGCAGCGAGTAGACGTCCTCGCCGGGGTCGTGCGCGCGGGAGCGGACGGTCTCCGTGATCCATCCGTACAGACTGTTCTTGGCCCGCTCGGCGCCCGCCACCCCGCCCGAGGTGGAGATGATCTCCCGGGTCCAGGAGTGCACCCGCTCCCGGTCGGCGGCCGGCACCCCCATCACCTCGCTGACGACGGCGATCGGGAAGGGTTCCAGGACCCGCTCGACCAGGTCGGCCGGCGGCCCGTCCCGCACCACGTCGTCCACCAGGGCGTCCAGCATCCGCTGCGCCCGGGGCCGCAGCCGCTTCATCGCCCCGACGGTGAACGCCCCGGCGACCGCCCGCCGCAGCCGGTTGTGATCGGGCTGGTCGGCGAAGGCGAGCGAACCGGGGCGGGGCTTGAAGTGCGGCGCCATCCGCGTCACCTGACGCTGCGTCACCTCGGCCCGTCCGAAGCGCGGGTCGTTGGTGATCAGCTTCACGTCCTCGTGCCGGGTGGCCAGCCAGGCCCAGCCCGCACCGTGCGGCAGCCGGATCCGGGCCAGCGGCCCCTCGCGCATCAGCTCGGCGAGCACCGGGTCGAAGTCCGTACCGTCCAGATCGAGCGCGGGCCAGTCCCGCACCGGGGGCGGGGTCCGTTCGGCGAGCATGCCGGTCTTCTCAGTCATCCCCCCACCCTCACCGGGCCCCGCCCTCCTGTCGCGCGGGAGTGCTCCAGCCGATGGCCCGCCCCGGCCGGTCAGCCGGAGACCGTGTCCACCAGGGCGGCCAGGGACGCGGCCAGGCGGGACAGCCCGGGGCCGGCCGGACCGCCCGGCTCGGTCAGGTACGTGTCCCGGCGGATCTCCACCATCAGCGCGCCGACCTCGGCCACCCGCCGGTAGAACTCCAGCGGTACGTACGTCCCGCTGAACGGGCTGTCCAGCCCCGTCCCCCCGCACCCGGCGAACGCCGCCCGCGCGGCGGCGAGCAGCTCGGGCGGGGTGTGGAAGGCGTCGGTGCCCAGGCAGACCGGCGGGCGCGGACCGGTGCCGTGCAGCTCGTAGGGCAGCGGCTCGCTGGGGTAGGAGTGCACGTCGACGATCACCGCCCGGCCGGTGGCGGCGAGCCGGTCCGCGACCGCCTCGGTCATCGCCCGCGCGTACGGCTGGAAGTACCGTTCGACCAGCGGCCCCGGGTCGGTGCCGGCGGCCCGCAGCACCGCGCGGTGCGTGGTCCGGGTGTACACCGCGCCCATCCCGACGGCCGCCATCTCCTCCCGCTCGTCCGGGAACCGCTCGGGATCGACGACCAGCCGCGACAGCCGGTTGACGAACCGCCAGGGCGTCACGCGCGCCCGGCCGGCCGCCGCCTCGGCGATCTGGTCCGTGTGCGCGTCGGTGATGTGGTCCAGCTCCCGCGCCAGCTCCGCGTCGTCGAGCACGAGGCCGGCCCGCACCTCGGGCGGGACCGACCGGGCGGCGTGCGGCACGTGCAGGATCACGGGGGAGTGCGCGGCGCCGGGCAGCAGCTCGAAGGAGAACGGCGCGTCGGTCATGGACTGCTCCGGGGACGGGGACGGCAGGCGCCGGTGGTGACAGCCGGACACCCCGCCGCCACCGGAGTGGAGACGGGGTGCCCACAGGACGCTCCCGGGCGGGAGCCGCGGCTCAGGCGAGGGACGCCAGCGCCTGGTTCCACGTCGTCGACGGGCGCATGACCTCGGCGGCCCGGGCCGGGTCGGGCTGGTAGTAGCCGCCGATCTCGGCCGGGGTGCCCTGGACGGCGTTCAGCTCCTCGACGATCTTCGCTTCGGCGGCGGTGAGCGTCTCGGCGAGCGGCGCGAAGACCTTGGCCAGGCCGGCGTCCTCGGTCTGCCCGGCCAGCTCCTGCGCCCAGTACAGGGACAGGTAGAAGTGGCTGCCGCGGTTGTCGATGCCGCCGACGCGGCGGGTCGGGGACTTGTCCTCGTTGAGGAAGGTCGCCGTCGCGCGGTCCAGGGTGTCGGCGAGGACCTTGGCGCGGCTGTTGCCGGTGGCCTCGGCGAACTGCTCCAGCGAGGGCACCAGGGCGAAGAACTCGCCGAGCGAGTCCCAGCGCAGGTAGTTCTCCCTGACCAACTGCTGCACGTGCTTCGGCGCCGAGCCGCCGGCGCCCGTCTCGAACAGGCCGCCGCCCGCCATCAGCGGCACCACCGACAGCATCTTGGCGCTGGTGCCCAGCTCCAGGATGGGGAACAGGTCGGTGAGGTAGTCGCGCAGCACGTTCCCGGTCACCGAGATGGTGTTCTCGCCGCGCCGGATGCGCTCCACCGACAGCTTGGTGGCCTCGACCGGGTTCAGGATCCGGATGTCCAGGCCCTCGGTGTCGTGCTCCGTCAGGTACGCCTCGACCTTGGCGATCAGGTTGGCGTCGTGGGCGCGGCCCTCGTCCAGCCAGAAGACCGCCGGGTCGCCGGTGGCGCGGGCCCGGGTGACGGCCAGCTTCACCCAGTCGCGGATCGGGGCGTCCTTGGTCTGGCAGGCGCGGAAGATGTCACCGGCGGAGACCGTCTGCTCCAGGACGGCGGTGCCGTTCTGGTCGACCAGCCGGACCGTGCCCGTGGCGGGGATCTCGAAGGTCTTGTCGTGGGAGCCGTACTCCTCGGCCTTCTGCGCCATCAGGCCGACGTTCGGGACCGTGCCCATCGTCGACGGGTCGAAGGCGCCGTTGGCCCGGCAGTCCTCGATGACGGCCTGGTAGACACCCGCGTAGGAGGAGTCCGGGATCACCGCGAGGGCGTCCTGCTCCTGGCCGTCCGGGCCCCACATGTGACCGGAGGTGCGGATCATGGCCGGCATGGAGGCGTCGATGATCACGTCGGAGGGCACGTGCAGGTTGGTGATGCCCTTGTCGGAGTCGACCATGGCCAGCGCCGGGCCCTCGGCCAGCTCCGCGTCGAAGGACGCCTTGATCTCGGCACCCTCGGGCAGCGACTCCAGGCCCTTGTGGATGCCGCCCAGACCGTCGTTCGGGGTCAGCCCGGCCTTGGCGAGCGTCTCGCCGTACTTCGCGAACGTCTTCGGGAAGAAGGCACGCACCACGTGACCGAAGATGATCGGGTCGGAGACCTTCATCATCGTGGCCTTCAGGTGCACCGAGTACAGGATGCCCTCGGCCTTGGCGCGGGCCACCTGCGCGGTGAGGAACTCGCGCAGCGCGGCGACGCGCAGCACCGAGGCGTCGACGACCTCGTCCTTCTTCACCGGCACCGACTCGCGCAGCACCGTGGTGGTGCCGTCGTCGCCGACCAGCTCGATCCGCAGAGTGCCGTCCTCGGCGATCACCGCGGACTTCTCGGTGGAGCGGAAGTCGTTCTCGCCCATGGTCGCCACGTTGGTCTTCGACTCGCCGGACCAGGCGCCCATACGGTGCGGGTGGTTCTTGGCGTAGTTCTTCACCGAGGCCGGGGCGCGGCGGTCGGAGTTGCCCTCGCGCAGCACCGGGTTGACCGCGGAGCCCTTGACCTTGTCGTAGCGGGCGCGGATGTCGCGCTCCTCGTCGGACTTCGGGTCGTCCGGGTAGTCCGGCAGCGCGTAACCCTGCGCCTGAAGCTCGGCGACGGCGGCCTTCAGCTGCGGGATCGACGCCGAGATGTTCGGCAGCTTGATGATGTTGGCCGCGGGGGTCTTGGCCAGCTCGCCCAGCTCGGCGAGGGCGTCCGGGATGCGCTGGTCCTCGGTGAGGTACTCCGGGAACACGGCGATGATGCGTCCGGCCAGCGAGATGTCCCGGGTCTCCACGGGAACGCCCGCCTGCGAGGCGTACGCCCGGACCACCGGCAGGAAGGAATACGTTGCCAGGGCCGGGGCCTCGTCAGTGTGCGTATAGATGATGGTCGAGTCAGTCACCGGTGCTCCGCTCCACGTCTGCAACATTGCTCGACATCAAGATATCTCGTGACCGGGCTCGTCACGACAGGGGTCCGCGGTGGAATCGGCCAGGACGTCGGCCGTGGACCTCGGCGGGCTGGTGCGCTGCTGCGGGAAGACCACCGCGCCCTGCTGGAGGGCGACCGTCCGGGCCGGGGAGGGGATGCGGATGCCCTCCGCGCGGTAGCGCCGGTGCAGCCGCTTGATGAACTCGTGCTTGATCCGGTACTGGTCGCTGAACTCGCCGACGCCCAGGATGACGGTGAAGCCGATCCGGGAGTCGCCGAAGGTGTGGAAGCGGATGGCCGGCTCGTGCTCCGGGACGGCGCCGGTGATCTCCGTCATCACCTCGGTGACGATCTCCGCCGTCACCCGTTCCACCTGCTCCAGATCGCTGTCGTAGGCGACGCCGACCTGGACGGTGATGGTCAGCTCCTGCTCGGGCCGCATGAAGTTGGTCATGTTCGACTTGGCGAGCTGGCCGTTCGGGATCACCACCAGGTTGTTGGACAGGTCGCGGACGGTGGTCTGGCGCCAGTTGATGTCCTCGACATAGCCCTCCTCGCCGCTGCTCAGCCGGATGTAGTCCCCGGGCTGCACGGTCTTGGAGGCGAGGATGTGGATGCCCGCGAAGAGGTTGGCCAGGGTGTCCTGGAGCGCCAGGGCGACGGCCAGACCGCCCACGCCCAGGGCGGTGAGCAGCGGGGCGATGGAGATCCCCAGGGTCTGGAGCACCACCAGGAAGCCGATGGCCAGCACCAGCACCCGGGTGATGTTGACGAAGATCGTGGCCGACCCGGCGACCCCGGAGCGGGACGCCGTGACCGTCCGCACCAGCCCGGCGATCACCCGGGCCGCGGACACCGTCACCACGAAGATCAGCAGGACCTGCAACACCTGGTTGACGGTGTGCTGGACCGGCCCGGTCAGCGGCAGCGCCGCCGCGGCCGCCGCGACACCGCCCGAGACCGCCGCCCACGGCGCCACCGTGCGCAGCGCGGCCACGATCACGTCGTCCCCGCTCCAGCGGGTGCGGTCGGCGTGCCCGGCCAGCCAGCGCAGCAGCGCGCGCAGCAGGAAGGCGGTCAGCAGCCCGGCGGCCAGCGCGATACCGGCCACGACCAGGTCGTTCGCGGTGAGGCCGCGGGTCACCGGTCACCTCCGGGGGCGCAGGCGGCGGCGAGAACGCTCGCCGACGGCCGGATGCGGGGTTGTGTCACGTCGTCACCTGCTCGTTTCCGGTTGGGCGTGCACGTCGCTCGGCAACCTGTTCGAGCGGCGCGACCGCTCATCCTGCCGCATCCCGGCCGGTGGACCGTACCGCGCCGGCCGGCCGGGGTGGTGCTTCGGCCACCGGGCCGCTGCGAACGAGGGGCCCCGGCCCGGTCCGTCCGCGTTATGTTGCTCGGGCGGCGACGGGTGGCGGAGCGAGGATTCGAGGAGCGGCGTACATGGGGGCACAGGGCGCGCGGGACACGGCCGCGCGGCTGCGGGCGATCAGCGACGAGCTGTCGGACCGCTTCTACGAGCGGGACGACGTGGTGCGGACGCTGGTGGTGACGCTGCTGGCCGGACAGCACTCACTGGTGCTGGGCCCGCCGGGCACCGCCAAGTCCGAACTGGCGCGGGAGCTGACCGGCCGGGTCGAGGGGGCGTCGTACTGGGAGATCCTGCTGTCGAAGTTCACCGCGCCGACCCGGATGTTCGGCCCCATCGACGTGGCCGCGCTGGCCCGGGGCGAGTACCGGCAGGTCTACGAGGGCCGCGCCACCACCGCGCACGTGGCGTTCATCGACGAGATCTTCAAGTGCTCCACGGCCGCGCTGAACGAGACGCTGGGCTATCTCAACGAGCGGATCTACCACCCCGAGAACGGCGGCGAGCCGATCCGCTGCCCCCTCCTCGGAGCCATCACGGCCAGCAACGAACTGCCCACCGGCGAGGACTCGGCCGCGATCTACGACCGGCTGCTGGTCCGCATCGAGGTCGGCTACCTGACCGACCCGTCGAACTTCGCCGCGCTGGTCCGCTCCGCCGTCAGCCGCCCCGAGCCGCCGGTGCGGACCACCGTGGCGCTGGCCGCGCTCCAGCGGGCCGTGACCGAGGAGGTGCCGGACGTGGCGGTCCCGGACCCGGTCGTCGACGCGGTGTGCACCCTGCGGGCCGCCCTGCGCCGCAAGGAACTCATCGCCTCCGACCGCCGCTGGCGCCAGGCGGTACGCCTGCTCCAGGCGTCCGCCTACCTCGACGGGCGGCCGGCGGTCGCCGCGACCGACCTCTCCGTGCTGACCCATGTGCTGTGGGACTCGCCCGCGCAGCGCCCGGCCGTCGAGCGGGAGGTGCTGCACCTGGTCAACCCGGACGCCAAGGAGGCGCTCGACCTCGCCGACACCCTCGACGAACTGGAGGCCCAGCTCGACGCGATGGCCGGGCAGTCCCGCGAGGCGCTGAGCGAGTGGGTGATCAAGCAGGCCCACCACAAGCTCGCCACGGCGGGCAAACGGCTGGAGAGACTCCGCGCGGAGGCGGCCGGCGCGGGCCGGTCCACCACCGCCATCGACCGCGTCACCGGCCGCCAGCGCGCGGTCCGCGCCCGCGTTCTCACCGAGGCCCTGGGGGTGGACGCGAGCATGGTGCGGGCGCAGCTGTGAAGGGCACGGCCATCGGCCGGGTGCGCGCCGGGACGAGCCCGGCGCGGGTCCGGCCGTGAACGGCGACGCGACCACCCTCGGCGAGCTGGCCGGCCGGGCCGGGACCTGGCTCGGACTGTCCGCCGGCCCGCCCGAGCGGCACACCTCGGCCGTGGCCGCCGACCGGTTCGCCCGGTTCGCCTGGCGGGACACCTACGAGCAGTCGGCCGGCCTGCGGGAACTCGCCGCCGAACTGACCGAGTGCCACCCGCACGCCACCGACCTGCTGGCCGACGTGTTCCTGGCCGCCTACCAGGCCGTCCCGGGTCTGCGGGAGCGCGCCGAGATGGACCCCACCCGGCTGGTCAACCACCAGATCGTCACCGCGCTGGTGGAGTCGGCGGACTTCGCCGGGCTGCGCCGGGAGACGGCCGGCGATCCCTACGCCGCCGCCATGGCCGTACTCGCCCAGGGCGCCGCGCTGCGCCGGATGCTGGCGCGGTCCCGGGACGCCCAGGCCCGGGCCGAGCGGGCGGGCCGGGCCCGGCGGGCCGCCGAGGGCGCGGCGGGCGCCGTGGGGGAGGCCCTGCGGGGGGCCGCCGAGGGGGCGGGCGCGGACGGCACCGTGCCGGCCCCGGCCGCCGACGCCGTACAGCGGGCGATCGGCGAAGCGGAGACGGCCGGGGCCGCCGCGCGGCAGGCCGGGCAGGCCGCCGTGCGGGCGCTGGCGGCGGCGGCCGGCGAGGTCCGCACCGCCGCCCGCACGGCGGTGGCCGCGGCGACCCGGACCGTACGGGAGGAGGCCGCGCTGCTGCGGGCCTGGGGCGTCGGCCCCGGCGAACTGGAGCGGATGCCGTTCGACGAGCGGGCCCGGCTCGCCGAACGGCTGCGCACCGGCCGGCTCGCCCGCTGGGCCGAACTGATCGGCCGCTTCCGGCAGATGGCCGACGGCGAACGCGCCCGCAAGGTCGAGAACACCACCGGGGAACTGATCGGCGTCACCCTCGGCGACGACCTCTCCCGCGTCATCCCCTCCGAACTGGCCCACCTCGGCCTGCCCGCCCTGCGCGCGGTGTTCGCCGCCCGCTACGCGGCCGGGGAACTGATGCTCTACGACAGCCAGGGCGAGCAGCGCACCGGCCGGGGCGCGGTCATCGCCTGCGTCGACACCTCGCACTCCATGTACGCGGACGGGCCCGGCGGCATCACCCGGGAGGCGTGGTCCAAGGGCTGCGCCCTGGCCCTGCTGGACCAGGCCCGCGCCGCGCGGCGGGACTTCGTCGGCATCCTGTTCTCCGCCGCCGGCCGGCTCCGCGTCTTCCGCTTCCCGGCGGACCAGCCGGCCGGCACCGCCCAGGTCGTCGAGTTCGCCGAGACCTTCCTCGGCGGCGGCACCGACTTCCAGCACCCGCTGTCGGCCGCGGTCGGCCTGCTGGCCGAGGAGTTCGACGACGCCGCCCGCGCCCGCGGCGACATCGTGCTGATCACCGACGACGCCTGCGAGGTCAGCGAGGAGTGGACACGCGGCTGGAACGAGGCCAAGCACCGGCTGGACTTCCGTCTCTTCGGCGTGGCCATCGGTGTCCCGGACGCGGCCGGGACCGGCTCGGTCCTGGAGGCCCTGTGCGACAACGTCCGCTCCATCGACGACCTCACCGACGTGCACGCCGCCGCCGACCTGTTCCGAACGATCTGAGCCCCCGGGGGCGCCTCAGATCACCTTCAGCCGCACCAGCGCCCCCAGCGTCAGCGCCCCCGGCAGCAGCGGCAGCCAGACGGTGATGATCCGGTACGCCAGCACCACCGCCGTCGCCACCGCCGCCGGGCCGCCCGCCGCCACCAGCGCCACCACCAGCGCGGCCTCCACCGAGCCGAGGCCGCCCGGCGTCGGCACCAGCGCCACCGCCACCGTCGCCGCCAGGTACGCCAGCGCCATGTGCGCGGCCGGCACCGGCAGCCCCAGCGCCCGTCCGGTCAGCACCAGCGCGGTCGCCTGCAACGCGGGGAAGGCGAGCGAACCGCCCCACAGCGCCAGCGCCCGCGCCGGACGGGCGTGCACCGAACGGGCCTCGCCGAGCGCCGTCCGCAGGAAGCCGACGACAGCCGTCCGCAGCCGCCGGACCAGAAGCAGTACGGCCGCCGCCGCCACCAGCACCGCCACCGCGCCGAGCAGCAGCGGGCCGAGGAACCCCGCGGGCAGCAGCTCCCCGAGCCGCAGCGCGCCGGGGAACGCGAGCAGCAGCGCCCCGAGCAGCGCCACCCGGCCCACGCTCTCCGCCAGCAGATACAGCGCGAGCGCCGCCGAGGAACGGGCCAGCGGCAGCCCGCACACGGTCAGGAACCGCAGGTTGACCGCGCCCGCGCCCAGCCCGCTGGGCAGCAGGTGGTTGGCGGCGCCGGCCGCGAACTGGGTGGCGAGCAGCCGCCGCCCGGGCAGCCGCTCCACCACCGCGCCCTGCCGGGTGCAGGCGGCGGCGACCCAGGTCAGACAGGTCGCGGCGACGGCGGCCAGCAGCCAGGGCCAGCGGGCCGTGCCGAGATGCCCGATCCCCTCGGCGAGCACCGACCGCTGCCGCACCGCGACCACGGCGACCAGCAGCAGCGGCAGCAGACAGAGGATCTGGCGGACGCGGTGCGTCAGGTGGGCCGGGACGCGGCGCGGACGCCGGGGAGCGCGTCCCGTGGGAGCGGCGGGGAGGTCTACGGCAGTCACATCGGTACAGCCTTCCCGCACCGCCCCAACTCCCGGTGCCCGCCACGCGGACGGCGGCTTACGGACGGACAGCGGCCGGGCCTTGACCTCAAGATTGCTTGAGGTCCTACCGTCTGCCGCATGAGCATGGAGACCACCGCCTGGACCCAGCTGCACAGCGTCCTCAACGCCGAGCGGGACCGCCGCCCCTTCGCCCGCGCCACCCTGCGCCGCATCGGCGCCTTCGCCCGCCCGCACCGCCGCCGCATCACCTGGTTCGTACTGCTCGGCGTGGTGACCGCGCTGCTCGCCGTCGCCACCCCGGTGCTGGCCGGCCGCGTCGTCGACGCGATCGTGTCCGGCGGCGCCGAGCGCACCGTCGTCCGCCTCGCCCTGCTGATCGCCGCGATCGCCGTCGCGGAGGCGGCGCTCGGCATCCTCTCCCGGCGGCTGTCGGCGCGGCTCGGCGAGGGCCTCATCCTCGATCTGCGCACCGCCGTCTTCGATCATGTGCAGCGCATGCCGGTCGCGTTCTTCACCCGTACCCGTACGGGAGCGCTGGTCTCCCGTCTCAACAACGACGTCATCGGCGCCCAGCGGGCGTTCAGCAACACGCTCTCCGGAGTCGTCAGCAACCTGGTGACACTGCTGCTCACCCTCGCCGTCATGCTCACCCTCTCCTGGCAGATCACGCTGCTCTCGCTGGTACTGCTGCCGGTCTTCGTGATCCCGGCCCGCCGGATGGGCGGCCGGATGGCCCGGATGCAGCGCGAGGCCGCCGCCCTGAACGCCGCGCTGGGCACCCGGATGACCGAGCGCTTCTCCGCGCCCGGCGCCACCCTGGTCAAACTCTTCGGCCGGCCCGGCGAGGAGTCGGCGCGGTTCGCCGAGCGGGCCCGCCGGGTCGCGGACGTCGGAGTGCGCACCGCCACCGCGCAGGCCGCGTTCATCACCGCGCTCACCCTGGTCTCCGCGCTCGCCCTCGCCCTGGTCTACGGCCTCGGCGGCCGGCTCGCCCTGCGCGGCACCCTGGAACCCGGCGCCGTCGTCGCCCTGGCGCTCCTGCTCACCCGGATGTACGCGCCGCTCACCGCGCTCGCCGGGGCCCGGGTGGAGGTGATGAGCGCCCTGGTCAGCTTCGAGCGGGTGTTCGAGGTGCTCGACCTCAAGCCGCTGATCGAGGAGCGGCCCGGCGCACGCCCGGTCCCCGACGGGCCGGTGGCCGTCGAGTTCGACGACGTCCGCTTCGGCTACCCCGCCGCCGACCAGGTCTCCCTCGCCTCCCTGGAGGAGGTCGCCACCCTGGACGGCCGGGGCGGCGCCGAGGTGCTGCACGGCGTCTCCTTCCGCGCCGAACCCGGCCGGACCGTCGCCCTGGTCGGCTCCTCCGGGGCCGGCAAGTCCACCGTCGCCCAGCTGCTGCCGCGCCTGTACGACGCCGACTCGGGCACCGTCCGGATCGGCGGCGTCGACGTCCGCGAGCTGACCGCCGCCTCGCTGCGCGCCACCGTCGGCATGGTCACCCAGGACGGCCACCTCTTCCACGACACCGTCCGCGCCAACCTGCTGCTCGCCGCGCCCGACGCCACCGACACCGACCTGTGGGCCGCCCTCGGCCGGGCCCGCCTCGACGACCTCGTACGCTCCCTGCCGGACGGCCTGGACACGGTGGTCGGCGAACGCGGCTACCGCCTCTCCGGCGGCGAGCGCCAGCGCCTGACCATCGCCCGGCTGCTGCTGGCCCGCCAGCGCGTCGTCATCCTCGACGAGGCCACCGCCCACCTGGACAACACCTCGGAGACGGCCGTCCAGGAGGCGCTCACCGAGGCGCTCGCCGACCGGACCGCCGTCGTCATCGCGCACCGCCTGTCCACGGTCCGCACCGCCGACCAGATCCTGGTCGTCGAGGCCGGCCGGATCGTGGAATGCGGCACCCACGACACCCTCCTCCAAGCCGGCGGCCGGTACGCCGAGCTGTACCGCACCCAGTTCGCGGACCGCCCGGCCGACGCCGCCGTCAGGGCTTCGTCTGGGACCGGAACTCAGTAGGTGTCATCCCCGTGTGCTGCCGGAAGAACGCGCTGAACACGGTCGGATAGCCAAACCCGATCCGTTCCCCGATCACAGCGGGCGGCAGCGCGGTGTGAATGAGCAGGCGTTTCGCCTCCAGCAGCACCCGGTCGTCGATGTAGCGCTTGGCACCGACCCCGAGGGCCGCCCGCGTGGCCCGGGTCAGGGTGCGCGGGCTGTAGCCCAGCCGGGCGGCGTAGTCCTCCACCCGGTGGGTCCGCCCGAAGTCCTCCTCGACCGCCCGCCGGAACCGGTCGAACGGCTCGCTGCCGGCGCCGCGCGTCCGGCGGCGCGGGTCGGCCAGGTGGACCAGCCGCACCAGGATCACCGCGAGCAGGTCGCGCAGTGTCTCGACGTACGCCTCCAGCGTCAGGTCGCCGAGCCCGGCGTGCTCCGCCACCAGCGCGTCGAGCAGCCGCAGCAGTGCCGCCTGGCGCGCCGGGTCCGGGGTGATCAGCCGGTACGGGGCGTGCTCGCCGTCCCGGATCAGGGCGTCCGTCGCGGCGCTCGGGAAGCCGGTCGGGAAGACCAGCACGGTGGCGTCGGCGTCCGCCCCGGTGCCGTCCGGGAACTGGAGCACCTGCCCCGGCCACACCCACAGCCAGTCGCCCGCGCCCAGGGTGTAGGCGGTGAAGTCCACCGCGCAGGCCAGCCGCCCGCCGCGGACCGCGACGACCAGATGGAAGGCGGGCCGCACCGGCGCGGTGAGCGGGCGCTCCCGCTCCTCGGCGCGGGCGGCGAGGCCCGGCAGATCGAGCACTTCGAGGCCCGGCGGCCGGCCCGGCGTCGGGCGGTAGGACACCGTCGGAACACCGCCCGGCCGGCGGCCGGCCGCGAACTGTCCGTTTTTCTTCATCGCGTGCCCGAGTGTATGCCGACCACCCTCCCCGGCCGGTCCTAGGTTGGCGGGAGCCGTCCGCGAGCCGCAGGAAGGACCGATCACCCATGACCATCGAGTTCGCCACCCGCTACCGCCAGCGCTCCCACATCCCGCCGGAGCCGGGCAAGCCGTACTTCATCGAGAAGGGCATGGGCGACCGCGCCCACCTGTTCACCGACATGTTCACGATCTACGCCGGGGGCGAGCAGACCGAGAACACGTTCAACTTCTTCACCTGCGAGGGCCCCAAGGGCGACATCATCCCGGCCCACTCGCACCCGGACACCTACGAGGTCTTCTACATCACCGACGGCGCCGTGCGGCTGTTCGTGGAGGACCTGGAGGGCGAGCAGTACGAGAAGCTGCTCACCGTCGGCGACTTCGGTTTCGTCCCGAAGAACTGCCCGCACGCCTACCGCATCGAGCGCCACCACAGCCGCATCGTCGGCGTGGCGGCAGGACCGGGCGGCACCTTCGAGCGGTTCTTCGAGAACCTCGGCACCCCCACCGACGAACTCTCCCCGCCGCAGCGCCCGTTCGTGCCCGAGCCGCAGAAGTTCGGCACCGTGCCGCAGCAGTACGACGTGAACTTCCTGCCCGACCACAAGTGGCGCACGGAGAAGTGAGGAGCGGCGCATGAGCACCCCCGGATACCTCGACGTCCACGCCCACTTCGTCACCGACTCCTACGTCCGCCAGGCCCGCGCGGCCGGGCACGAGCTGCCCGACGGCGTGCCCGCCTGGCCGACCTGGTCGGCCGAGGCGCACCTGGCGCTGATGGACCGCTGCGGCATCGAGACCTCGATGCTGTCGGTCTCCTCGCCCGGCATCCACTTCGGCGACGACACCGCCGCCCGCGCGCTGGCCCGTGAGGTCAACGAGGACGGCGCCGAGACCGTACGCGCCCACCCCGGCCGCTTCGGCCTGTTCGCCTCCCTGCCGCTGCCGGACGTGGCCGGCGCCCTCACGGAGATCGCGTACGCCTACGACACGCTCGGCGCCGACGGCGTGGTGCTGGAGACCAACACCCACGGCACCTACCTCGGCAACCCGGACCTGGAACCGGTCTGGGCCGAGCTGGACCGGCGCGGCGCGGTGGTCTTCCTGCACCCCACCTCGCCGGTGTGCTGGGAGCAGTCGGCGCTCGGCCGCCCGCGCCCGATGGTCGAGTTCATCTTCGACACCGCCCGCACCGTCACCGACCTGCTGATGTCCGGCACCCTCGACCGGTACCGGAACCTCACCGTGATCGTCCCGCACTGCGGCGGCGCCCTGCCGGTCCTCGCCGACCGGATCAACGGCTTCATGAAGATGTTCATGCCGGCCGGCACCGACGCCCCCGACGCCGTCGCACAGCTCCAGCGCCTCTATTACGACCTGGCCGGCCCCGCCCTGCCGCGGCAGCTCCCGGCGCTGCTGAACCTGGTCGGCACCGACCGCCTGCTGTACGGCAGCGACCACTGCTGGACCCCGGCCGCCGGGGTGGAGGCGCACATCGCGGGCCTGGACGCGGCGCCCGCCCCCGAGGGCCACCCGGACTGGCGCACCCTCACCACCGCCAACGCCCGCCGCGTCCTGTCCCGTACCGCCTGACGTAAGGCACCGCCGTGACCTTCCCGTTCCACCTGCTGGCCCCGCCCGACCCGGCGATACTGCCCCTGCCGCACCCGGCCCGCCCCGCCGACGGCGTGACGCTGCTGCGCGGCGCGGTGTACGCCGTCCGGGACGGCAGCCGCCCGCTCACCGCCGACGTGTGGCTGCCCGAGAACGCCGCCGGCCCGCTGCCGGTCGTCGTCTTCGTGCACGGCGGCGCCTGGCGCACGGGGCTGCGCGACGACCTCGGCCCCCGCTTCCGCGACTGGACACCGGACCCCTTCGCCCAGCTCGCGCGGGCCCAGTTCGCCGTCGTCTGCCCCGACTACCGGCTCAGCGGCGAGGCCCCGCACCCGGCCCAGCAGGACGACCTGGCCGCCGTACTGGCCTGGCTGCGCACCCGCGCCGCCGACCTCGGCGTCGACCCCGCGCGCACCGTCCTGTGGGGCGAGTCGGCCGGCGGCCACCTCGCCGCGCTGACCGCGCTCACCCAGCCGGCCGGCACCGTCGCCGGGTGCGTCACCTGGTACGCCCCCAGCGACCTGCCCGGCCTCGCCGAGGACCGGCCCGAGGGCACGTACGACGCCCACGACCCGGCCTCCTTCGAGGCGCTGCTGCTCGGCGGCGCCCCGGCCGACCGGCCCGACGCGGCCCGCGCCGCCAGCCCGGTCACCCACGCCGGGCCCGGCGCGCCGCCCTTCCTGCTCCTGCACGGCACCGACGACTCCCTCGTCCCCGCCCGGCAGTCCGTCCGCCTCGCCGAGGCCCTGCGCGCCGCCGGGCACCACCCCGACCTGCGGCTGGTCGGCGGCGGCGACCACCTCTGGGTCGGCCTGGCGGAGGCGGACGTGGCGGACTGCTACGCCCGTACCGTCGCCTTCGCCCGCCGCTGCACGGGCGGCTGAGAGCCACCGGGGCGCGTCAGGGGCGGGACTCCAGGTCGAGCAGCAGGGTGCGCAGATCACCGGCCAGCCGGTGCCGCCCCCCGACGTCCAGGGCGCGCAGCAGATCGGACTCGAAGGCGTAGTGCCCCTCGAGGTCCCGGTCCAGATCGGCCACGCCCTGCGGGGTGAGGCTCACCAGGGAGGACCGCCCGTCGTCCGGCGAGGCCGTACGGGCGATCCACCCCTCCTGCTCCAGCCGCTTCAGCCGGCCGCTCAGCCCGGCGCCGGAGACCAGCATGGCCTGCCGCAGCCGGGTCGGCGTCAGCGCGTACGGCGGTCCGGCCCGGCGCAGCGCCCGCAGGACGTCGAAGTCGCCGAGGTTGTTGACGACCATGCCGGGGCGCCGGCGCAGCCGCCGGCTCTGCGCCTCCTCGATCACCTGGGCCAGCCGCTGGACGCGGGCGAGCACCTCGCCCGGCGAGACGTCCAGCCGCGGCCAGGCCGTCGCCCACTCCTGCGCCGCGGCATCGACGGCGTCAGCGCTCATATTTCGTTCGCTTCCTTCTCAGTTGTTGGTTTCCTCACCCTACTCCCGCACGTCAGCGGCTCTCTCTCTTCCCGGCATTTGTTTCGCTCGCGAACTACCTATACGCTCGGTGACATGCAACGTGAAGTTCTCTCACCGGCGGCCCGTGACGCGCTGGCCCCCCGGCGCCGGTCGCCGGGCATCGTGCTGGCGAGCACCAGCCTGGGCACCCTGCTGGTGATCCTGCTGACCTCCGGCCTCAACATCGCCTCGCCCGAGATCCGCGCCACCTTCGACGCGGGCGGCACGGCCATCGGCTGGGTGCTCTCCGGTTACACGCTGGCCTTCGCGATGCTGTCGCTGACCGGCGGCGCGCTGACCGACCGGTTCGGCGCCCGGCGGATCTTCCTGGTGGGGCTGGGCATCTTCACCGCCTTCAGCCTGGTGGCCGCCGTCGCCCCCACCGTGGGCCTCGTGGTCGTCGGCACCTTCGGCGAAGGGGTGGGGGCGGCCCTCGTCCTGCCGTCCGCGCTGGCGCTGATCCAGTTCGTGTACCAGGACGTTCCCGGCCGGCTGTCCTGGGCCATCGGCATCTGGGCCGGCGCCAACGCGCTGGGCGCGGCGCTGGGCCCGGTGCTGTGCGGCGCGCTGGTGTCGGTCTCGTCCTGGCGCGCGATGTTCCTGGCCGTCGCCGTGCTCGCCGTCGTCTTCGCCCTGGTGGGCCGGCCGGTACTGCCGCTGCTGCGCGGCGGCGGGGCCCGCCTCGACCTGCCCGGCCTGCTGGTCATGGTGGTGCTGCTCGGCCTGGTGGCCTTCCTCGCCCACGACTGGCGGGCGCTGCCGCCGGCCGCGCTGGCCGCCGGTGTCGTACTCGCCTGCGCGGCGGTCTGGCTGTTCGGCCGGGTGGAGCGGCGGGCGTCCGCGCCGATGCTGCCGCTGAGCCAGCTGCGGGACCTGCCGTTCAGCGCCAACGCCGTGGTCACCGTGGTGGGCACCGCCGCGTTCTTCGGCACCCTCTACATCGTCAGCATGGGCTTGCAGGACGAGCTGGGCATGACGCCCTTCGTCGCCGGAGTGGCGCTGCTGCCGCTGGCCGGCGGCAACATCGTCGCGGCGCTCGCGGCCGGCCGCACCATCGGCCGGTTCGGGGTCCGGGGCGCGATGGTCCTCGGGTCGGCCCTGCTGATCGCCGCCCTGGCCGTCATCCCGCTGGTCTTCGACCACTACGGCGCGCTGGTCGCCCCGCTGGTCCTGATGGGCGCCGGCTGGGGGCTGCTGGTCCCCACCACCTCCGCCGCCGGACTGGCCCGTGCCCAGCGCGGCAAGGCGGGCGTCGCCTCGGGCGTCACCGCGGGCGGCCGCGAACTCGGCGCCGCGCTCGCCGCCGCGGTACTGCTGCCGCTCGGCGTCCGGGCGGGCGTGTGGAGCGCGGCGGCGGTCGGCGCCGCGTCCCTGGCCGTGGTGCTGCTCGGCGTGCGCCTGCACGACCGGGGCGGGGCGGACGACCGCTGACGGGAGGGCCGACCGCTGACGGGGTCAGCCGTCGGCCGGTCGCAGTCGGACCGGCAGGGCCTGGTGGCCGTTGCTGATCAGTGACGGAAGCGGTCGCAACTCCTCGGCCGGTACGGCGAGTTCAAGATTGGGGAACCGGTCGAAGAGACCGCTCAGCGCGGTGCCGACCTCCAGGCGGGCCAGCGGGGCGCCGAGGCAGAAGTGCGCGCCGTGCCCGAACGCCATGTGGTCCTTCACCTGCCGGGTGAGGTCGAAGCGGTCGGCCGTGGGACCGTGCCAGCCCGGGTCCCGGCTCGCCACGCCGAAGGAGGCGAGGATCGCGTCCCCCCGGGCGATGGTCTGCCCGTCCGGCAGTGGGATGTCGGCGAGGGCGAACCGCAGCGGCAGGTGCTTGACCGCGGGTTCGTACCGCAGCGTCTCCTCCACCACGTCGTCCCAGCCGGCCCGGCCGGCCCGGAGGTGGCCGAGCTGCCCGGGATCGGTCAGCAGGGCGGTGACCGCCTGGTCGATGACGTTGACCGTGGTCTCGTACCCGGCGCTGATCATCAGCAGCAGCGTGTCGCGCAACTCGCCGTCCGTGAAACCCGTACCGTCGCCCTCCTCGTCGCGGGCGGTGATGAGCAGCGAGGTCAGATCGTCCCCCGGCGCGGCCCGCTTGGCCGCGATCAGCCGGTCCAGCGACTCGTACAGCCCGGCCGTGTTGGCGGCCGCCTCCGCGGCGGTCAGCGTGGTGGCGAAGACGGCGTCGACCATGGCGCGAAACCCCTTGCCGTGGTCGTCCCCGACGCCCATCAGCCGGCCGATCACGGCGATCGGCAGCGGATAGGCGAACTCCTCGCGCAGGTCCACGATCACTCCGGCGGGCCGGGCGGCCAGCTCGTCGAGGAGCGTGCCGACGATCGCCTCCACGTCCGGCCGCAGCGCCTGGACGCGCCGGGCGGTGAACGCCGGCGCGACCATCCGGCGCAGCCTGCGGTGATCGCCGCCGTAGGCGGTGAACATGTTGTCCACCGCGATCCACAGCGCGAGCGGCCAGGTGGCGAGAGTCTCGGCGTACCCGGGCCAGTGCGCGCGCCCGTCCTTGGACACCTGCTCGCTGGTGAGCAACCGCCTCAGCAGCCGCGGATCACCCACCGACCAGGCGGTCAGCCCGAGGACGTCCACCCGGGTGGCCGGACCCCGTGCGCGCAGCGCCCGGTACTCGGCGTGATGGTCGCGGGCGGTGGGGTCGAGGACGAGTTTCTGCTGCTCGGACACTCGCGTTCCCTTCGACGGACGCTGCCGGGCGGCGCCGGGCGGCGCGGTGGCGGACCACACCGAATGTCATAGTGCATCCGGCGCCCGGCGGATAAGACCGTTTCCGGGCCTTCGCCGCCGCCAAAGGGATGTTGGGCCCCGCCGGCGGCCGGGACGGGGACCGTTCGGCCCTGTCCGGCAGGGGGGGCGCCGAAGATCATGGGACCGCGGCCGGGAGGCGCCGCCGACCGTCCCCCGTTGCCCGGCGCCTCCCGGTCCGCGAGTGGAGGGGCCGATCCGCCCGGCCGCGCGCCGGTCCTCGCGCGCAAGCCGATGTTCGGCCACCTGGGGCTGATCGGCGCCACCATCGCCATCGCCGGCCTGGCGGCCACCGGCCTGGCCGTCGCGGCCGGTACGGCGGTCCACCGGTACTGGACCGCGTACCCGCTCCCCGCCGCCCTGCTGTAGGGCCGGTCGGCCCTGGCCACCGGCGCCCCCGGTCACCGAGACTCTGCGCAGGGCACCGGCCAGGCCGCCACCGACGGGCGGCCGGTGCCGTACCGGACAGCGCAGAACGAGGAGCATTCCCATGGCCGACGGCGAGCAGCCCGGACCCGACCACTCGATCCGGGTCTTCCTGCTGGACGACCACGAGGTGGTACGGCGCGGGGTGCGCGACCTGCTGGACGACGAACCGGACATCACGGTCGTCGGTGAGGCGGCCACCGTGGCCCAGGCCCTGGTCCGGGTTCCCGCCCTGCGCCCTCAGGTGGCGGTGCTGGACGTACGCCTGCCGGACGGCGACGGTGTGACCCTGTGCCGGGAACTGCGCTCGCGGATGCCGGAACTGACCTGTCTGATGCTGACCTCGTTCGACGACGAGGAGGCCCTGCTGGACTCCATCATGGCCGGGGCCCGCGGCTACGTGCTCAAACAGATCCAGGGCTCCGACCTGGTGTCGGCCGTGCGCACCGTGGCCGCCGGCCAGTCCCTGCTCGACCCGAGCGCCACCGCCCGGCTGATGGCCCGGCTGCGCCAGGACCGGGAACCGGAGCCCGAGCCCGACGCCCTGCCGGGTCTGACCGAGCGGGAGCGGGAGATCCTCGCCCTGATCGGCGAGGGCCTGACCAACCGGCAGATCGGCGGCCGGCTCTACCTCGCCGAGAAGACGGTCAAGAACCACATCTCCCGCCTGCTGGCCAAGCTCGGTGTGGAGCGCCGCATCCAGGCCGCCGTCATCGCCACCCAGGCCCAGGACCGGCTGCGCCGCGACGGTCGCTGAGCTCGCGCGAAGTGCACGGCGGGCGAGGGGAGGGGAGTTCGCGGTCCGGCCGCCGTCGCTCAGCGCGTGCCGGGCGCTCCGGGCGTCCCCAGGAGCCGGCGTCCGGTGACCATCTCGGACTCGATCCGCAGGAACACCGCCTCCCGCAGCGGCAGCCAGGAACCGGACCCGGCTCCGGACCGCGACAGCCGCTCGTGTTCGGCGTGATCGCGCACCAGCGCGGCCCGCCCGGTGACGACCACGCTCCACCCGGACCGGGTCTCCGCGTCGAACTCGTCCGCCTCGAAGGCGACCACGGCCCCGTCGACGGCGTGCACCAGACCGGACTCCGGCGAAGTACTCAGCAAGACCGAACCGCCGCTGTCCAGCGAGAAGTTGACCGGGAGGACGGCGGGCAGTGCCTGCCGGGTGTAGACCACGCGGCCGACCGGCACCTCGGCGAGCAGGCGCAGGCACTCCGCCCGGTCGAGGGCGCCGAAGACGTCGTTTCGGAACATCGGCCCATCGTTCCAGTGGCTTCGGCCCGCAACCAGGGCCGGTCGGCCCCACTGGAGCGGTACCGCGCCGCCGGGTGCGCCCAGTCCCTGGTCAGACGAGCGGAACCGTCCATTCCGCCACGGTCCCGGAGGGCTCGTTCGGCCCGACGGTGAAGGTGCCGCCCAGCTCGGCGGCGCGCCGGCGCAGGTTGTCGAGGCCGCTGCGCCGGGTGACGGCGGGGTCGAGGCCGGTCCCGTCGTCCGCGACGCGCACCGACAGCCGGCTGCCGTCGGTCTCGGCGGTGACCTCGACCTGGGTGGCGCCCGCGTGCCGGGCGGCGTTCGACAGGGACTCCCGCACCACCGCCAGCAGCTGACCGGCGTACTCGTCGGGTACGCAGGTGTCCAGCAGGCCGGTCATCCTGAGCGCGGGCGTGAAGCCGAGCGGGCCGGCCGCCCGGTCGGTCTCGGCCAGCAGCTCGGCGCGGAGCCTGCCGCGCCCGCCGGGCCGGTCCCGCTCGCGCAGCGCGTAGATCGTGCCGCGCACCGTCTTGATGGTGTCGTCGAGGTCGTCGACCACCCGCCGGACCCGTTCGGCGGCCTCGGGCCGGTCGGCGATCCGCCCGAGCACCGAGTTGAGGGTCAGCCCGGAGGCGAACAGCCGCTGGATGGCCAGGTCGTGCAGATCACGGGCGATCCGGTCCCGGTCCGAGAACACCATCAGCCGCTCGGCCTCACGCCGGTGCTCGGCGATCTCCAGGGCCAGCGCGGCCTGGTCGGCGAACCCGCTGATCATGCCCATGGTGGCCTCGGAGAACTCCGGCCGCCCGGGCAGGTTGGCGACCTGGAGCACCCCGCGGGCGTGTTCCTGGTGGCCGCCGAGCGGAAGCAGGAACCCCGGCCCCAGCGCGATCCGCCCCGCCGAGCCACCGCCGTCCTGCGACTCGGCCGACAGCGTGGCGCTGGCCATCCGGGTGTTGGTCCGGTACACCCGCGCGGCCAGCGTGACCGGCGGCAGTACCAGCCCCCGCACCTGTCCGGCGCCCTCCCCGTCGGCGGCCTCGATCACCAGGTCGTCGCCGCCGTCCAGCGGCACCGCCACGGTCACCAGATCGGCCCCCGCCAGCGCCCGGACGGTACCGGCGACCTGGTGCAGCACCTGGTCCGGATCGGTGCCCGAGAGCAGGCTGCGGGTCAGGTCACTGCTGGCCGCCAGCCACTGCTCACGGCGGCGGCTGTCCTCGTACAGCCGGGCGTTGTCGACGGCCACCCCGGCCGCGGCGGCGAGCGTGCGCAGCACCGCCTCGTCCTCGTCGTCGAACTGCGCCCCGTCGCGCTTGTCGGTCAGATACAGGTTCCCGAAGATCCGGTCACGCACCCGCACCGGCGTCCCCACGAACGTGGTCATCGGCGGATGTCCCTTGGGGAAGCCCACGGACGCGGGATGGCTGCCTAGGTCGGCGAGGCGCAGCGGGCGCGGTTCCTTGATCAGCAGTCCCAGGATGCCGTGGCCCTCCGGGTAGGGGCCGATCGCCTCGGCCGTCTCCTCGTCCATGCCGACGGTGATGAACTGCTTGATCCGCCCTTCCTCACCGAGCACGCCCAGCGCCCCGTACCGGGCGTCCACCAGAGCCACCGCGGACTCGGTGATCCGCCGCAGCACCACGTCGAGGTCCAGATCGGAGCCGATGGCCAGGACCGCGTCCAGCAGGGTGTGCACCCGGTCCCGGGTCGCGCGCACCTGCGCCACCTGGGTCTGGAGCCCCTCCAGCAACTCGTCCAGCCGCAACCGCGGCGCGACCGGACCGTCCCGGTGCCCCGCCGCCGGACTCTCGGCCATCCCCACTCCCTCCGGGAAGACGCACCCGACCCCTTCCCTCACCGCGCGTCGATCCTATGGCCCCGGCACTGGCCGGTGAGACCGAGCCGGGGTGTCCACAGTGGTCCGGACGGGCCGCGTCAGGGCGGTCGACGTACGGTCAGTCCTTCAGCCGGACCGGCATCAGGAGCGAGAAACTCGTCTCGTCGTCGAGGCGGCGGACGGCGAGAGGGGCAGCGGGCGCGCCCAGTTCCAGAACCAGTTCGTCCCGGGCCCCGGCGGTGAGCGCGTGGAGCAGGTACTCGCGGTTGACGGCGACGTTGTTCTGGTCGTCGTCGCCGTCGGCGCACACGAGTACGGTTCCGTCCGCCGTCACCCTGAGTACGCTGAGGACAGCGGGCTCACCGTCCTGCTCGGGTGTCTCGCTCGTACGGACCGGACCGGTCTCCAGTGACCGCCGGAAGGCTGCCGTGCCGACGGTGGCCCGGTGCCCGGCCGACAGGTGGACCAGACGACGGTAGTCGGGGAACTCGTGCCCGAGGGTCTGGCCGGCCGCCTGCCGGTCTCCGGCGTCCAGCGTGACGCGGTCACCGTCCACCGTCAGCCGGACGGATTCCGCGTCGTTCAGCAGTGCCCGGATCGCGTCGCTGAGCGGCAGCGGCACAACGGCCTGGACCCGAGAACCGCCGTGTCCCGCCGTCCGGGCCCGTGCGACAGCCAGCCGGTACCGGTCGGTGGCCACCACGTCGAGGTTCGGGCCCTCGATGTCGAACAGGATGCCGCCGAGCACGGGCAGCTCCGGATCGGTACCGGCCGCGAAGCGGACCGCGTCCAGGGCGGCGGCCAGTTCCGGCGCGGGCACGGACAACCGGACGGTGGGGGTGCGAAGTGTGGTCATGGGGTTCTGGTTCTCCCTTTGATCGAGAAGGGCTCGGATCGCGGAGAACTCGGTGCGGGTATTGGCCAGACCCAGTTCGAGACGGCGCAGGTGCGCCTGTAGCAGCCCCCGCACCAGGTCCGTGTCCGTGCCCGGCCAGGCGGCCAGTACGAGCCGGATGTCCGCCAGCGGCATGCCCGCCCGGCGCAGCCGGGCCAGCAGCCGGGCTTCCGCCAACTGCGCCGGCTCGTACCAGCGGTAGCCGCTGACCGGGTCCACCCAGGCGGGACTCAGCACACCGGTACGGTCGTAGAACCGCAGCGCGCTCACGCTCAGTCCGCCGTCCCGGGCCATCTCCCCGATACTGCGCATCTCGTTCTCCACACCCGGAACTCTGAGCCCTCGACAAGGTCGAGAGTCAAACGGAGCGGAGGGCGGCCGAGGAGACGGCGAACTGAACGAAGTTTCGAAAGAGTGCGTGAACGCCGTGTCGCCGGGCACAAGGGCTATCGCACCGAGGTCCTGGCAGTCGGAACTGGCCGGGACCTACCAGCTAAGGGACGACTCAGGCCCTTGTGAAGCTCATGCGCAAACGCGCCTGAGCCGGAATCGAAGATGGGGTTTCGACATGATCATTCTTGGGCTTATTCTGCTGATCATCGGCCTGCTGGTCGGCATGGGCTTGCTGACGACGATCGGTGGCATCCTCATTCTGGTGGGCGTCATCCTGTGGATCCTGGGTGCGACCGGTCGTGCGGTCGGCGGACGCAAGCATTTCTTCTAGAGTCGGAGCGCCCAGGGGCTGCTGCGTGATGGCGAGCCGTCCGTAGTGCCGGGCTGGTCCGGAGCCGGGGCGGACGTCCCGGCTCGGGCATGGGAGAAGGTGCAGGTGCAGGCACGGACCTGGTGATCATGCGGGTGTCGAAGGCCCATGAACACTTGGCGGTCCGTGCCTGCACCCGCACCTTTTTCCATGCCCACCGCGGACTGCGGCTGTGCCGGGCCAGGACCGTGGAGGGGTGGGGGCCGGAGCCGTCGCCGGCCGGACACGTACCGGGCGGACGGCGGTTGGCCGCCGCGTGCATCCGGGTAGGCATGGGGCCGGGACCGGTGCCGGTGGGCGGCCGGGCATCGGACGAGGAAGGACGGGCAGCGCATGACGGCGTCGGCTCAGCCGCACACCCGGGTCATGGTCGAACTCGGCGAGCGCTCCTACCCCGTCGACATCGGGCCGGGCGTGCGGCACTCGTTGGCCGCGGTCCTCGCCGGGCTCGGTGCGCGGCGGGTGGCGATGGTGTCCGCGCGGCCCGAGGAGTGGCTGCCGGACCCGGGGATGCCGTCGGTGGTGCTGCGGGCCCGGGACGGCGAGGCGGACAAGACACTGGCGACCGTGGAGGAACTGGGCCGGGCCTTCGTGCGCTTCGGGCTGACCCGCTCGGACGCGGTCGTCTCCTGCGGCGGTGGCACCACCACCGACGTCGTGGGACTGGCCGCCGCGCTGTACCACCGGGGGATGCCCGTGGTGCACCTGCCGACGACACTGCTCGCCCAGGTGGACGCCAGCGTGGGCGGCAAGACGGCGGTCAACCTCCCCGAGGGCAAGAACCTGCTGGGCGCCTACTGGCAGCCGGCCGCCGTGCTGTGCGACACCGACCATCTGCGCACGTTGCCCGAGCGGGAGATGCTCAACGGCTACGGGGAGATAGCCCGCTGTCACTTCATCGGCGCCGGCGACCTGCGCGGGCTGCCGCTGCCGGAGCAGATCGCGGCGAGCGTGGCACTCAAGGCGTCGGTGGTCGCCGCCGACGAACGGGACTCGGGGCGCCGGCACATCCTCAACTACGGCCACACGCTGGGACACGCCCTGGAGATCGTGACCGACTTCGCGCTGAAGCACGGCGAGGGGGTGGCGGTCGGCACGGTGTTCGCGGGCCGTCTCGCGCTGGCCCTCGGCCGGATCGACGCGGCCCGCGCGGCCGAACACCTCGAGGTGGTGCGGAGCTACGGCCTGCCGACCGCGCTGCCGGCCGGGGTCGACGCGCGGCGCCTGATCGAGGTGATGCGGCTGGACAAGAAGGCGACACACGGCCTGACCTTCGTCCTGGACGGCCCGGATGGCCCCGGGCTGGTGTCCGGGGTGCCCGAGGAGACCGTCGCCTCGACACTGGCCGGGATGGACCGGACACCTGACTGAACTACCCCGCCGGCAGGCCCCGGGCCAGCAGCACCGCGCCGTGCAGGGAGGACAGCCCGCCCAGCAGCGCGGGACGTACCGGGGGCAGCGGGTGCCCGGGGCGTTGCAGGGCCGTGGTCCGCTCGGCCACCATCGGCACCAGGTCCGGCACGGCCGCGGCGAAGCCGCCGCCGATGAGGACCAGCGCGGGGCGGGTCAGTTCGCAGATGCCGGCCACGGCCGCGGCGAGCGCGGCGCAGCTCTCCCGCAACGCGGCCACGGCCCACGGCTCGCCGTCGGCCACGGCCTGCGAAAACGCGGTGGACGGCACCTCCGCTCCCCGGTGCCGGGCCGCGCGGCGCAGGGTCGCCGGACCCGAGGCCGCCGCCTGTACACAGCCGCGCCGTCCGCAGTCGCACAGCGGTCCGTAGCGGTCGACGACGAGGTGGCCGACCTCGCAGGAACCACGCCCCACGCCGGGCACGGGGCGTCCGGCCAGCACGAGACCGCCACCGACACCGGTGCCGACGCCGAGGTAGAGGAGGTCCGCGCAGCCGGCCGCGTCCGCCTCGGCCAGGGCGGCCAGGTCACCGTCGTCGGCGCACGCCACCTCGGCGGCACCGAAGAGCGCGGACAGGGCGGCGCCCAGGCCGAACCCGGCCCAGGCGGGGCGGCCCGGCCAGACGGTGACCGTACCGGCGGCGTCGAGCGTGGCGGGCAGCGCGACCCCGACACCGCGCAGCCCCTGCGGGCGCCCCGCGCACAACTCCCCGACGTGCCAGGCCAGCAGGCCGAGATCGTCGTCGGGGGAGGCCCGCCCGGCCCACCGGAAGGACGACTCCGCCACGCCACCGTCGTCGTGCTCGACGCGCAACGCCACCTTCGTGCCGCCGATGTCGATGCCCAGCCGGCCGGCGGCTCCGGCGGTCAGGCCGGCACCTTCTCGAGCAGGGCGCGGGCGGCGAGCCGGTACCCCAGCGCGCCGAACCCGAAAATGACGCCGGACGCCAGCGGCCCGGTCACCGACTCGTGGCGGAACTGCTCACGGGCCCACACATTCGACAGGTGCACTTCGATCCACGGCCGCGGATAGTTCGCCAGGGCGTCGCGAAGACCCCAGCCGGCCATCATCAGGGCGGCCGGATTGATGATGGCGCCGACGGTGTCGTAGTTCCCCTGAATGGTGCGGATGATCTCCGCCTCACCGTCGAACTGATAGGAGTCCACTTTCCAGCCGCGTTCCGCGACCTCTTCTCCCACCCAGCGTTCGATGTCCTGCAAAGTATCGGTTCCGTATATCTCGGGCTGGCGGGTTCCGAGTATTCCGAGATTCGGCCCGTTCACCAACAACAGCCTGCTCACAGCGCACCTCACCCGGTTCGTCACGGACTTCCATCTATAGCACGGGCCGCGCGGCGCACACCTCGCAGAATGCCCGCCGAATCCCCGGGAGGCGTTTTAAGGGGCTGCTAGGGGGGTGTTGAGGGGGAATGGTGCGGCTGCCGTCGGCCGGTTAGCGTGTTAAAGCGATCGCCTCTGCATATCGCGTCCAGGGAAGTGTCGAGGGAAGTGGGGAAAACATGAGCAAGGGTGTGCGTCTGGAATCCGAGCTGCCCGGCTGGCCGCAGTACGACGACGCGGAACGCGAGGGCCTGATACGGGCGCTGGAACAGGGCCAGTGGTGGCGGATCGGCGGCGGCGAGGTGGACGCCTTCGAGGCCGAGTTCGCCGCCGCCCACGGCAGTCCGCACGCCCTGGCGGTCACCAACGGCACCCACGCGCTGGAACTCGCCCTCGAAGTGCTCGGCGTCGGCGCCGGCTCCGAGGTCATCGTCCCGGCGTTCACCTTCATCTCCTCCTCGCAGGCCGCGCAGCGGCTGGGCGCGGTGGCCGTGCCGGTCGACGTCGACCCGGGTACGTACTGCGTCGATCCGGCGGCGGTCGAGGCCGCGATCGGGCCGCGGACCGCGGCCATCATGCCGGTGCACATGGCGGGCCAGATGTGCGACATGGACGCGCTGGGCAAGCTGTCCGCCGACTCGGGCGTACCACTGGTCCAGGACGCGGCCCACGCGCAGGGCGCGCGGTGGCGCGGCCAGCGGGTCGGGGAGCTGGGCTCGGTCGCGGCGTTCAGCTTCCAGAACGGCAAGCTGATGACCGCCGGTGAGGGCGGCGCGGTGCTCTTCCCCGACGCGGAGGGGTACGAGAAGGGCTTCGTACGGCACAGTTGCGGCCGGCCGCGCACCGACCGCGGCTACTTCCACCGCACGTCCGGTTCCAACTTCCGCCTCAACGAGTTCTCCGCGTCGGTGCTGCGCGCCCAGCTCGCCCGGCTCGACGCGCAGATCGACATCCGCGAGGCACGCTGGCCGGTGCTGAGCCGGCTGCTGGCCGAGATCCCCGGCGTCGTCCCGCAGGCCCTCGACGAGCGCGGTGACCGCAATCCGCACTACATGGCGATGTTCCGGGTGCCGGGCATCACCGAGGAGCGACGCGCGCGGGTCGTGGACACCCTCATCGAGCGGGGGCTGCCCGCGTTCGTCGGGTTCCGCGCGGTCTACCGTACCGACGCCTTCTGGGAGTTCGCGGCGCCGGAGCTGACCGTCGAGGAACTGGCCCGCCGCTGCCCGCACTCCGAGGCCCTCACCCGGGACTCCGTGTGGCTGCACCACCGTACGCTGCTGGGCAGCGAGGAGCAGATGCACGAGATCGCCGCCGTCGTCGCCGACGTGCTCGCTGGCGCATGAGCGCCCCGTCCCCGGCGCTGCCGCCCGTCCGCACCGCCGTGATCGGCCTGGGCTGGGCCGCCCGCTCGATCTGGCTGCCCAGGTTGCTGCGCAGCCCCGCCTTCACCGTGACCGCCGCCGTGGATCCCGACGAGCGCGGCCGGGCCGCCGTCGCCGGCTCCCAGGAGGCGGACGCGGCCGGGCTGTCGGTGCTGGCGGCCGTCGCCGACCTCGACCCCGCCGAGGTGGACCTCGCGGTCGTCGCGGTCCCCAACCACCTGCACTGCGCCGTCGCCTGCGAACTGCTCACCAAGGGCATCCCGGTGTTCCTGGAGAAGCCGGTCTGCCTGACCTCCGAGGAGGCGGAACGGCTGGCCGCCGCCGAACGCGCGGGCGGCACGGTACTGCTGGCCGGCAGCGCGGCCCGCCACCGCGCCGACGTGCGCGGCCTGTACCGGGCCGCCGAACGCCTGGGCGAGGTCCGGCACGTCGAACTGGCCTGGGTACGGGCGCGCGGGGTGCCCGACCGGGGCGGCTGGTTCACCCAGCGGTCGCTCGCGGGCGGCGGGGCCCTGGTCGACCTCGGCTGGCACCTCCTCGACATCGCCGTACCGCTGCTGGGCACCGCCGCCTTCCGGCACGCCATCGGCACCGTCTCCGCAGACTTCATCACCCAGGCGTCCTCCCGGGCCGCCTGGCGCGACGACGACAACGATGCCGAAGGCAGCGGCGAAGGCGATGGCGACGCGGCCGGGGGCGGCGGCACCGACGTCGAGGACACCGCGCGCGGCTTCCTCGTCACCGACGACGGCCGGTCCGTCGTCCTGCACGCGAGCTGGGCCTCGCACGAGGCGGTGGACACCACCCGCGTCACCGTCGAGGGCAGCGCGGGCAGCGCGACCCTGTGCTGCACCTTCGGGTTCAGCCCCAACCGCCTCCGCGAGTCCACGCTGACCCGCACCGCCGACGGCAGCACGCGCCGGCTCGCCGTGCCCACGGAACGCGTCGGCGCCGAGTACGACCGGCAGCTCGCCCTGCTGCCCAGCTTGTTGCACGACCCGGCCGCACGGGGCCGGGCGATCGACGAGGCGCGCCGCACCATCGGCGCCATCGAGCGGGTCTACACCTCGGCCCGCACCGTCCAAAAGGTCCGGGAGTCCGCTCCGGTGTGACCGCACCGGTGTGCGCCGTGACCACGTTCCACGGGAGTCCCCGATGAACAGCCAGTCCGTTCCTGCCGTTCCTTCCGTTCTTTCCCCTTCGGAGGTCACCTCGGTGGTCTTCGACCTCGACGGCGTCCTCGTCGACAGTTTCGCGGTGATGCGCGAGGCGTTCACCCTCGCCTACGCGGAGGTCGTCGGCCCGGGCGAGCCGCCGTTCGAGGAGTACAACCGGCACCTGGGCCGCTACTTCCCCGACATCATGCGCATCATGGGGCTGCCGCTGGAGATGGAGGAACCCTTTGTCCGCGAGAGCTACCGGCTCGCCCACCGGGTGGAGGTGTTCGACGGCGTGCCGGAGCTGCTGGGGGAGCTGCGCCGCCGGGGGGTACGGCTGGCCGTGGCCACCGGCAAGAGCGGCCGGCGGGCCCGTTCACTGCTGGACACGATCGGCATCCGCGACCGGTTCGACGCCGTCCTCGGCTCGGACGAGGTGGCGCGGCCCAAGCCAGCGCCCGACATCGTGCTCAAGGCGATGGAGCTGCTGGGCGCCGACCCCGGGCGGACGGTGATGGTCGGTGACGCCGTCACCGACCTCGCCAGCGCCCGCGGCGCGGGTGTCACCGCGGTGGCCGCGCTGTGGGGCGAGACGGACGAGGCGACGCTGCTCGCCGCGGACCCCGATGTCGTCCTGCGTCACCCGGCGGAACTCCTGGCGCTGTGCCCGGCGGTGCCGGTGTCCTGACACTCGGGGCGTCCGGCATTCGGGGCGTCCGGCACCCCGGGTGCCGGACGCCCCGGACGCGTCGACGGCGGTGCGGAGGGAGGCCGGGACCGACCGGCAGCCCCGCGCACCGCCGTCGCCTGTCCTCACCGGGGAGTGAACTCCACCGGCAGGGACGTCAGGGAGCGGATGAACGGGTTGGGCTTGGCGCCGACCTCGGTGGCCGGTACGGCCAGCCGCAGGTCGGGGAAGCGCCGGAACAGGCTCTCCAGCGCGGTCGCCGCCTCCACCCGGGCCAGCGGCGCGCCGATGCAGTAGTGCACGCCCTGGCCGAACTGGAGGTGCAGCACGTTGCCCCGCGTGAGGTCCAGCCGCTCTCCGTCGGTGACGTGCGCGGGGTCGGCGTGGGCGGCGTCCATGTCCAGCAGCACCTGCTCGCCCGCGGCTATCGTGACGCCGCCGATCTCGACGTCCTCGTTGGCGAAGCGCACGACGAGGATGCCGGGCCCGGCGTGCCGCAGCAGCTCGTCCAGGTTCCGGCCGGCCAGCTCGGGGTCGGCGCGCACCAGGTCGAGCTGGTCCGGGCGGGTCAGCAGCGAGAAGACGGCGTTGCTGATGAAGCTGCCGGTCAGTTCGTAGCCGGCGATCAGCATCATGCGGGCGGTGGCGACCACCTCGCGGTGGCTGAGCCGGTCGTCCTCGTGCGCCGACATCAGCGCGCTGATCAGGTCGTCCCTGGGGTCCTCGCGCCGCTCCTCGGCCAGGTTCTCCACGTACGACCACAGTTTCGCGGAGGCGTCCGCGGAGCGGGCGGCGGCCTCCGGGTCGAAGGGCGGCAGCAGCATCAGGTCGGCCCACTGGTGGAACTCGGTGCGGTCGGCGATGGGCACGCCGAGCAGCTCGCAGATCACCTGCATGGGCAGCGGGACGGCCAGCGCGGAGACCAGGTCCGCCCGGCCGTCGGCGGCGACGGCGTCCAGCAGACCGTCGGTGATCTCCCGCACGCGCGGCCGCAGGGCCTCCACCCGGCGGGCGGTGAACGCCGTGCCCAGCAGCCGGCGCAGCCGGGTGTGCTCGGGCGGGTTGGTGCCCATCAGGGTGTCCTCGAACAGCCCGCTCACCGGGGTCGTCTGCCCCTGTGCGGCGGCGTAGGCGGCGGCCGGGCTCATCTTCGGGTGCGCGAGGCACTCACGTACCTCGTCGAACCGGGACACGAGCCACGCGGCGGTGCCGTGCATCTCGATCCGCCGCGGCGGACCGTTCTTGCGCAGCTCCTCGGCGACGCTCTGCGGATCGAGGATGCGCATCTCTTCTTCCGGTGTCTGAGCCATGGCGCTACGCGATCTCCTCGTGAGTAAGCGGGCCAGAAAGTGGGTCGGTGAGCGGGTTGGTGAGTGGGTTGGTGAACGGGTCAGGGGGCCGGGTTGGGGCTGCGGGCGGGGATGACGTAGGCGGGGTCGGCCGTGCGGGGTGGTTCACGCCGGGCCAGGGCGGCGTCGAGGGCGGGCCGCAGCCGGGCGGCCTTCGCCTGCTCGGCCCGCTCGTGCCGCTCCTTGAACTCGGGCATCACCTCGCGGGCGAACAGCTCCAGCGACTCGCAGACGTGCTCGTGCCGGGTCCCGCCGCCCTGCACTAGGAAGATCGCCTGGTCGAGGCCGGCCTCCTCGTGCTGCCGCAGGAACCGCCGGATCTGCTCCGGGGTGCCCACCGCGCCGCGCGCCGGATTGCCCAGCGGCATACCGGGCTTGCCGAAGGCGGCACGGCCCATGCCGTAGCGGTCGCGGTCGCGCTGGAACGTCTCCCACAGCCGGGTCCGGCCGGGGGCGGCGGCGCCGAAACCGGCGTAGAAACCGAGCCCGAAGTTGAAGAACTGGACGCCGTCGGCGCCGCGTTCCACGGCTGTCGCCTCGTCCTGGTGGCAGAACATCGGGATGGTCGCGGCGACCTGCGCGTTGACCGCGAACCCGGCGGGCACGCAGTCCGCCGACTCGATGCCCTCGTAGTAGGCGTCGACCCACTTCTTGGTCTCGGCCGGGCCGAAGAAGGAGAAGTTGAGCGCGCCGAGCCCCTTGGCGGCGGCGAGCCGGATGGCATCCCGGTTGCCGCAGGCCATCCACATCGGCGGATGCGGCTTCTGCCGGGTCTTGGGCAGCACGTTGCGGACCGGCGCCGAGACGTACTTGCCCTCGTACCCGGCGAACGGCTCCTCCACGAACATGCGGGCCACGGCGTCCACCGCCTCCGCCCACTGGTCCCGCTTGACGGCACGCTCCACCCCGAACCCCTCCAGCTCGGTGGGGGTGGTGGACTCGCCGGTGCCGAACTCCACGCGTCCCCCGGACAGCAGGTCCAGCGTGGCGATCCGCTCGGCGATCCGCGCGGTCGGGTTGAAACCCGGCGGCATCAGGGCGATGGCGTGCCCGATCCGGATACGGCTGGTGCGCTGGCTGACCGCGCCGAGGAATACCTCCGGCCCGGACATGTGCGAGTACTCCTCCAGAAAGTGGTGTTCGGGACACCACACGTGGTCAAAGCCGAGCCGGTCGGCCAGTTCTATCTCCGCCAGCATGTCGTGGAAGAGCCGGTATTCGGAGTCCTCGGTCCAGGGACGGGGCAGCTGGGCACCGTACAACAGGCCGAACTTCATGGGCGCATCACTTTCCTCTGCCGGCGGTCGGCCGGGAACGGGGACGGAGGCGGGGCGGGGGGCGACGGCACCGGACGGGTCAGTCGCGGCCTTCCCAGTAGGTGGCGATCACCTCGGCGCGCTGTGCGGGGTCGACGAGGACGGAGACCTTCTCGTGGCCGTCCTCGACGGTCGTGAACATGTTGCTGGTGAGGAACACCTGTCCCCGCTCGGTGGCCCGCCGGCGGCGGCGCATCGCGGCGAGGATGGCCGGCCCGTTGCCGTCGCCGACGCCCTCCCAGGCGTCGTAGGTCCGGGGCGCGGTGGTGAAACGGTAGGTGGTGCGCCAGTCGTGTCCCAGCGTCCGGGCCTGGAGCACGAGGAACCCGTCCCGTCGCACCAGCCGGAACGCGCAGCCGTACTGCCACTGCGGCTCGTCCGCCACCAGCCGCAGCGGCTCGGTGAAGCAGAGCCCGGCGTGCCCGACGTCGGCCAGCCACTCCGCGCCGTCGATCCGGACCAGCATCAGCATGTGCTCCGGGTCGGGCGCGAAGGTGTCACCGGGCAGGTAGGTGCCGCCGCTGAGCACGTCCAGGTCGTAGCCCAGTTCGCGCAGGAGCCGGGCGAACAGGGTGTTCAGCTCCAGGCACATGCCGCCGGCGCCGGTCGGCACGATGGCGTCGAAGGCCTTGTCGACGTCGATGTCCGCCATGTTCACAGAGCTGAGCCGGTGGGTGTGCGCGGTGTCGTAGGGGACGGACGTGAGGTGACTGCGGTGCAGCCGCCGCAGGTTCACCAGGGTGGGCGCGGGTGGCCGGTCGAATCCCAGCCGCGCCAGGTAGGCGTCGGTGCTGAACATGTGCGATCCCTTCCTCGTTCGCTGTTCGGAACGCTCAGTTCGTGCCGCTCAGTTCGTCTCGCTCAGTTCGTCCCGCAACTGCCGGGCCAGCATCCGCAGGGTCGGGTGGTCGAAGACGAAGCTGGGCGGCAGCCGCAGCGCCGTGTGCCGGGCCAGGCGGTCACGGAGTTCCACCGCCATCAGGGAGTCCAGGCCGATCTCGGTGAACACCACGTCCGGGTCGAGGGCGGTGGCCGCCGTGGCCGCCGTGTGCCCGAGGACCTGCCCGGCCTCCCGCAGCACCAGGTCGAGCAGTACGCCCTCCCGCTCCGCCGCGTCCAGACCGGCCAGCCGCGCGGACACCGGCTCCGCCTCGGCGGCGACCGCCGGCGCCCGCCGGGCCGGGGGCACCAGGGTCCGCAGCGGCGGGGCGACGGGCCCGGTGGCGGCCTGGGCGCGCAGGGCGCCGAGGTCCAGTTTCATCGGCACCACCACGGGCCGGTCGGTGCGCAGCGCGGCGTCGAAGAGCCGCATGCCCTCGGCGGGCGCCAGGGCGGCGACGCCGCCGCGGGTCGTCCGGTGCCGCTCGGGCCGCTCGGTGGCCGCGAGCCGCCCGGTCATACCGGTACCGGCGGCCTGTTCCCACATGCCCCACGCCAGCGACACGGCGGGCAGGCCTGCGGCGCGGCGCCGGTGGGCGAGCGCGTCGAGGTAGGCGTTGGCGGCGGCGTAATTGCCCTGCCCCGGGTTGCCCAGCACACCGGCGGCGGAGGAGAACAGGACGAACGCGGCGAGTCCGGCGTTCCGGGTCAGCTCGTCCAGATGACGCGCGCCGTCGGCCTTGGCCCGCAGCACCGTGTCGAGCCGCTCCGGCGTCAGGGCAGTCAGTATGCCGTCGTCCAGCACACCCGCCGCGTGCACCACGGCGGTCAGCGGTGCGTCGGCGGGCACCTCGCCCAGCAGTGCCGCCACGGCGTCCCGGTCCGCGACATCGCACGCCGCGATCCGTACCCGGGCTCCCGCCGCCGCCAGTTCCGCCGCGAGTGCGGCGGCACCGGGGGCCTGCTCCCCGCGCCGCCCGGCCAGCACCAGACTCCGCACCCCGTGCGCCGCCACCAGGTGCCGGGCCACGACCGCGCCGAGGGCACCGGTACCGCCGGTGACGAGGACGGTGCCGTCGCCCAGACCGGCGTCCAGCACGTCACCCGCCGCCGCTCGGACCAGCCGCCGGGTGAACCACTGACCGTCACGCAGGGCCAACTGCGGCTCGTCGGCGGCAGGGAGCCGAGCGAGCGCTTCGGTGCCCCAGTCGGTGTCGGTACCCGTATCGGCGTCGAGCAGCAGGACCCGCCCCGGGTGCTCCGCCTGCGCTGAGGCCATCAGGCCCCACACCGCGGCCGTTGCCGGGTCGGCCGGCTCGCCCTCCCGGACGGCGACGGCACCCCGCGTCACCACGACCAGCCGGCTGGACAGCAGCGACGGCTCGGCCAGCCACGCCCGCGCCACCCGCAACGCCCGTCCGGTCACCTCCCGCACATCGGCTGCCGCACCGCGGAGGTCCAGCAGCAGTGTGTCGGGTGCCTCGGGCGCGGCGGACAGCCGTCGCACGTCGCCGGCGTCGGCCACCGGCACCGGACGGAGGGCCAGAGACTCACCCCGGGCCGGTACCTCCTCCCAGGCGACGCGGAACATCCGGTCCGCCGTGGCCGCCGCCCCGGTGAGCTGCCCGGGGTCGACCGGCCGGGACACCACCGACCCGAGCGACGCGATCGGGGCACCGGCACCGTCGGCCAGTTCGAGGGTCATGGTGTGCGGGCCGCTCAGGGTCACCCGGACCCGCAACGCCGAGGCACCGGACGCGTGCAGCGTCACGTCACGGTAGGCGAAGGGCAGTACCAGCTGAGGCTCGGACTCGTCACGCTCGTGGAAGGCCAGGGTGTGCATGGCGGCGTCGAGGAGCGCGGGGTGCAGCCCGAACGCCGCCGCCAGGTCGCGGTGCTCGTCCGCGAGGGCCACTTCCGCGTACACGGCGCCGTCACCGCGCCAGGCCGCCCGCAGCCCCTGGAACACGGGCCCGTACCGGTACCCGGCCTGCTCCAGACCGTCGTACAGCCCCTCGACGTCCGCCGGGTCCACGGCCACCGCGCCGACCGGCGGCCACACCGACAGACCGGCCGTCGACGCGGCCGCGACCGTGGCCGCGATCGTGTCCGTGTCCGTGTCGTCCGCAGGTCGCAGCGTGCCGGAGGCGTGCCGCGTCCACGGCGTTCCCAGCCCGGCGTCCTCGGCACGGGAGTGGACGCGCACGGCGCGCCGGCCGGTACCGTCGTCAGCCGCGACGCCGACCCGCACCTGCGTGGCGGCGTCCTCCGCGAGGACCAGGGGCGCCTCCATCACCAGTTCCTCGACCGCGCCGCACCCCACCTCGTCACCGGCGCGCAACGCCAGTTCCACGAAGGCCGCGCCGGGCAGCAGTACCGCCCCGGCCGCGACGTGGTCGGCCAGCCACGGGTGCGTGGCGAGCGACAGGCGCGAGGTGAACAGCACCTCACCCGACTCCGGCACTTCGACCACCGCGCCCAGCAGCGGATGCCCGAGGCCGTCCACCCCGGCGGCCGACACATCACCGGCGGCGCCGGGGCCGCCCTCGCCGGTCAGCCAGTAGTGCGCGCGCTGGAAGGCGTAGGTCGGCAGCTCGGGCATGAGCGGCGGCCGGGCCGTGGTGCCGTGCAGGGCACCGAGGTCGACGGGGACGCCGGCGATGTGGAGTTGGGCGAGGGCGGAGGTGAGGGTGCGGGGTTCGTCGCGGTCGCGACGTAGTGCGGGGATGAGGGTGGTGTGGCTTTCGGGGTCCAGGTTCTCGCGGGCCATGGCGGTGAGGGTGCTGTCGGGGCCGAGTTCGAGGTAGGTGGTGATGCCGTGGTCGGCCAGTGCCTGGATGCCGTCGGCGAAGCGTACGGTCGCGCGTATGTGGTGGGCCCAGTAGGCGGGGGTGCTCAGTGTTTCGGGGTCGGCGAGTTGTCCGGTGGTGTTGGAGAGGAGGGGGAGGGTGGGGGTGTTGAAGGTCAGGCTTTCGAGTGCGTGTTGGAACTCGGGCAGCATTGGTTCCATGCGGGTGGAGTGGAAGGCGTGGGAGACGGTGAGGCGTCGGGTGCGTATGCCTTGTGTGGCGAGTTCTTGTGCGGCTTTGAGTACGGGTTCTTCGTCGCCGGAGAGGACGGTGGAGGTGGGGCTGTTGACTGCTGCGATGTCCACGCCGGGCCAGGTGGGGATGTCGTGTTCGGCGGCGGCTACGGCGATCATGGCGCCGCCTTCGGGCAGTGCTTGCATGAGGCGTCCGCGGGTGGTGACCAGGGTCGCCGCGTCTTTGAGGGACAGTACGCCGGCTATGTGTGCGGCTGTGATTTCGCCGATGGAGTGTCCGCCGACGATGTCGGGTGTGATGCCCCAGGAGGTTATGAGCCGGTAGAGGGCGACTTCTACGGCGAAGAGTGCGGCCTGGGTGTGTGTGGTCTGGTTGAGGCGGTCGGGGTCGTCGCCGAAGACGACGTCGCGTGTCTCGTTGCCGAGGGCGGCGCATACCTCGTCGAACGCCTCGCGGTAGACGGGGAACGTGTCGTACAGTCCGCGTCCCATGCCGACTCGTTGGGAGCCCTGGCCGGTGAACAGTACGGCGAGTCGTCCGCGTGTCGTGGTGCCGGTCACGACGCTGGGTGCGGTTTCGCCGCGGGCTATGGCGTCTAGGCCGGTCAGTGCCTCGTTGCGGTCGGCGGCCAGGATTACCGCGCGGTCCGGCAGCGCGGCCCGGCCCAGGGCCAGCGCGGCACCCAGCTCGGGCAGGTCCAGTTCAGGTTGCCGCACGAGGAAGGACAGCAACCGCTGTGCCTGCGCGCGCAGGGCCGTCGTGCCGCGGCCGGACAGCGGCAGGGGTACCGGGACGTCCTTCGGCCAGGTCGATGTCGTATCGACGGGGGCGGGCTCCGCCTGTTCGAGGATGATGTGGGCGTTGGTGCCGCTGACGCCGAACGCGGAGACGCCGGCCCGGCGTGGACGGTCGGTGTGCGGCCATTCCCGTTCCTGCGTGAGCAGTTCCACCGCGCCGGCGGACCAGTCGACCTGCGGGGTGGGGGTGTCGACGTGCAGGGTGCGCGGCAGGATTCCGTGCTGGAGGGCCAGTACCGTTTTGATGACGCCCGCGACGCCCGCGGCGGCCTGGGCGTGTCCGATGTTGGACTTCAACGATCCGAGCAGCAGCGGGCGTTCGCGGTTCTGGCCGTAGGTGGCCAGTATCGCCTGGGCCTCGATGGGGTCGCCCAGTGCCGTGCCCGTACCGTGTGCCTCCACCGCGTCCACGTCACCCGGCGTCAGCCCGGCCTCCGCCAGCGCCCGCCGGATCACCCGCTGTTGGGAAGGACCGTTGGGGGCGGTGAGGCCGTTGGAGGCACCGTCCTGGTTGACGGCCGAGCCACGCACCACCGCCAGCACCTGGTGGCCGTTGCGCCGGGCGTCCGAGAGCCGTTCCAACGCCAGCACACCCACGCCCTCGGCCCATCCGGTGCCGTCGGCAGCCGCCGCGAAGGACTTGCAGCGGCCGTCGACCGACATGCCGCGTTGTCGCGAGAAGGCTATGAAGATGCCGGGCGTCGGCATCACCGTGACACCACCGGCCAGCGCGATCGAGCACTCTCCCGCCCGCAGGGCCTGGGCGGCCAGGTGCAGTGCCACGAGAGAGGAGGAGCAGGCGGTGTCCACGGCGACCGACGGGCCCTCGAAGCCGAGCGCGTACGACACCCGGCCCGACAGCACGCTGGCCGAGGCGCCGAGACCGAGCATGCCCTCCAGCTCGGCGGGCACGGGTGCGACGCCCGACCCGTAGTTGTGGTAGGTCACGCCGGAGAAGACACCGACGTCCGTGCCGCGCAGGGCGGTGGGGTCCAGACCGGCCCGTTCCAGCGCCTCCCACGACGTCTCCAGCATGAGCCGCTGCTGCGGGTCCACGGCCAGCGCCTCGCGGGGCGAGATGCCGAAGAACCCGGCGTCGAACTCACCCGCGTCGTGCAGGAAGCCGCCTTGTTTGGCGTAGCTGGTGCCGGTGTGGTCCGGGTCGGGGTGGAAGAGGGAGTCCAGGTCCCAGCCCCGGTCCGTCGGGAAGTCACTGACGCCGTCACGGCCGTCGCGTACGAGGTCCCACAGTTCCTCGGGCGTGGTCACGCCACCCGGCAGCCGGCACGCCATGCCGACGATGGCTATCGGCTCGTCCGTCGTCGCCGGGGCCGCGGTCGGCACCACTGGCGCGGGCGCCGGCAGGTCGTCTACCAGCTCTTCCAGCAGGAAGGCGGTGAGGACCTGGGGTGTCGGGTAGTCGAAGAGGAGGGTGGTCGGCAGGGTGCGGCCGGTGAGGGCGTTGAGACGGTTGCGCAGTTGGACGGCGGTGGCCGAGTCGAAGCCGATCTGGTTGAACACCATGTCCGGTTCGATGGCGTCCGGCGAGGAGAACCCCAGGACGGCCGCGGTCTCCCGGCGGACGGTGGCCAGCAGGATGCGTTCCTGTTCCGGGGCGGACTGTCCGGTGAGGCTGGCAATGAGCACGCCGGTGTCCGGCGGCGGTTCCGCGATGCCTGGCAGCTGGTCGGCCACTGAACCGACGGTGTCGGTGGCTGCGGCGCTTTTGAGCCAGTAGTGCTGGTGTTGGAAGGGGTAGGTGGGGAGGTTCCAGGCGGGACCTTGGCCGAGGAGGGTGGTCCAGTTGATGGGGATGCCGCGGGTCCATGCGTGGCCGAAGGAGGTCAGCAGGCGCTGTGAGCTGCCTTCACCGCGGCGCAGGGTGCCGGTCACGAGGACAGGTCCCGATTCGGTCTGTTCGATGGTGGCTTCGATGCTTGGGGTGAGTACGGGGTGGGGGCTGATTTCGATGAAGGTGGTGAAGCCTTGGGTGAGGAGGTGGTGGATGGCGGGGGTGAATTGGACGGTGTTGCGGAGGTTGCGGTACCAGTAGGTGGCGTTGAGGTGGGTGGTGTCGAGCCAGTCGGCTTCGACGGTGGAGAGGAAGGGGGTGTGTGAGGCGGTGGGGGTGATGTCTGCGAGGGTGTGGGTGAGGTGTTCTTGGATGGTTTCGACGTGGGTGGTGTGGGAGGCGTAGTCGACGTCGATGGTGCGGGTGCGGATGCCGTTCTGGTCGCAGGTGGCGGCGAGTTCGGTGAGGGCTTGTGGTTCGCCTGCGACGACGACGGATGCCGGTCCGTTGAGGGCGGCTGTCTGGATGCGGTGGTTCCAGGGGGCGGTGAGTTCTTTGGCCTGGGCTGGGGTGAGGGCGAGGGACATCATGGCGCCGTGGCCGGAGAGGTGGGCGGCGATGGCCTGGCTGCGCAGGACGACGATTTTGGCGGCGTCCGCGAGGGAGAGTCCGCCGGCCACGTGGGCTGCGGCGATCTCACCCTGGGAGTGCCCGATGACCGCTGATGGCCGTACGCCTGCTGTTTCCCACATGCGTGCCAGGCAGACCATGACGGCGAAGGACACGGGCTGGATGACGTCGACTCGGTCCAGGGGGATGTGTCCGTGGATGGCGTCGAGGAGGGACCAGCCGGTCAGTTCGTCCATCACCGCCGCGCACTCGGCCAGTGCCTGGGCGAAGACGGGTGAGGCGTCGGCGAGTTCCGCGCCCATGCCTGCCCACTGTGTGCCCTGGCCGGGGAAGACGAACGCCACCCGTCCTTGCACGTCGGCCCGGCCGCTGCTGCTGCCGGCACCTTCGGCGATGGCTTCCAGTCCGGCCAGTGCTTCGGCCCGGTCTTCGGCGATTACCACCGCCCGGTCCGGCAACTCCGCCCGACCGCTCACCAGTCCTGCGGCGATCGCGCCCAGATCCAGCTCAGGACGTGTCCGTACGAACTCGGCCAACTGCCGCGCCTGCTCCCGCAGTCCCGCTCCGCCACGTCCCGACAGCACCAGCGGCACCACACCTCCCGGCCCTGGTGCCGCGATCGGTTTCTCCGCCACTCCCTCCAGGATTACGTGGGCGTTGGTGCCGCTGACGCCGAAGCCCGACACGGCCGCACGGCGGGGCCGGTCCGTCTGCGGCCACGGGTGTTCCTCGGTCAGAAGTTCCACCGCGCCTGCCGACCAGTCCACCTGTGGTGACGGGGTGTCGACGTGCAACGTTCGAGGCAGCACCCCGTGCCGCATTGCCATGACCATTTTGATGACGCCGGCCACGCCCGCGGCGGCCTGTGCATGTCCGATGTTCGACTTCAGCGAGCCCAGCCACAAGGGCTGTTCACGGTCCTGACCGTACGTCGCCAGTACCGCTTGCGCTTCGATCGGGTCGCCCAGTGCCGTGCCCGTGCCGTGTGCCTCCACCGCGTCCACGTCGGCCGGGGTCAGGCCCGCGCCGGCCAGTGCCTGCCGGATGACGCGTTGCTGGGAGGGGCCGTTGGGTGCGGTGAGGCCGTTGGAGGCGCCGTCCTGGTTGACGGCGCTGGCGCGCACCACGGCCAGTACCCGGTGCCCCAGCCGTTGCGCGTCCGACAGCCGCTCCACCAGCAGCACGCCCGCGCCCTCGGAGAAACCGGTGCCGTCCGCCGACGCGGCGAACGCCTTGCACCGGCCGTCGGCCGACAGGCCCCGCTGCCGGGAGAAGCCGACGAAGATGCCCGGGTTGGCCATGACGGTGACGCCGCCGGCCAGCGCCATCGAGCACTCCCCGGCCCGCAGCGCCTGCACGGCCAGGTGCAGGGCGACCAGCGACGACGAGCACGCCGTGTCCACCGCGACCGACGGGCCCTCGAAGCCGAGCACATAAGAGACGCGGCCGGACAGGACGCTGGCCGAGGTGCCCGTGCCCATGACCGCCTCGAGTTCTTCGGGGACGCGGGATCCGGAGCCGTAACTGTGGTAGGTGACACCGGTGAAGACGCCGACATCCTTGCCGCGCAGGGCGGTCGGGTCGATGCCGGCCCGTTCGAAGACCTCCCAGGATGTCTCCAGCATGAGCCGCTGCTGCGGGTCCATGGCCAGAGCCTCGCGCGGGGAGATGCCGAAGAAGGGCGCGTCGAAGTCGCCCGCGTCGTGGAGAAAGCCGCCCTGGCGGACGTAACTGGTGCCGGGGTGGTCGGGGTCCGGGTCGAAGAGGTGGTCCAGGTCCCAGCCCCGGTCGGTCGGGAAGTCACCGATGGCGTCGCCGCCGGTGGCGACGAGGTGCCACAGCTCCTCCGGGGAAGTCACGCCGCCCGGCAGGCGGCAGGCCATGCCGACGATCGCGACGGGTTCCGACAGTCCTCGGCGGATGTCGGCGTTCTCCCGTTCCAGCCGCTCGTTCTCCATGAGCGTGACACGCAGCGCTTCGACGACCTTCGCGTCGGGAGTGGTCATCCCGGCCTCCGCCTTCTTCCCCATCGTCATCACTTACCGGCCTTGCTCATGGCGCGTTGCACCAAGTCGTCGACGCCCATGTCGGCTATCGCCGGTCCCCGCTCCTGCGCAGGCAGCTCCTCCGTGTCCGCTTGGCCTTCCTCGGTGAGCGTCATGAGGGCGTCGAGGACGCCCAGTTCCCGAAGGCGGCTCAGCGGTGTCCTGGCCAGCACGCGGCGCAGGTCCTCCTCGCTGCCCGGCGCGGCGCCGGCGGGGGTGTCGTCGTCCGGGCCGAGTGTCGCGCGCAGGTGGCGCGCGAGGGCGACGGGCGTCGGATAGTCGAAAACGAGGGTGGTCGGCAGCCGGACCCCGGTGTGGTTGGCGAGTCGGTTGCGCAGTTCGACCGCCGTGAGGGAGTCGAAGCCCAGCTCGTTGAAGGCCAGGTCGGGGCCGATGGCGTGGGCGGTGGCGTGGCCCAGTACCCGGGCGGCCTCCTCCCGGACCAGGCCGAGCAGGAGATGTTCCTGTTCCTCGGCGGTGGCCCGGCTGAGACGCTGGGTGAAGGCACCGGCGTCGGCGGCCGTGCCCGCCGTGCGCCGGGGCTGCCGGACCAGGCCGCGCAGCAGTGGCGGCACCGGCCCCGTGGCGGCCTGCGCCCGCAGCGCGCCGAAGTCCAGTCGCATCGGCAGCAGCACCGGCTGAGGCAGGCGCAGCGCCGTGTCGAACAGTGCCGCGCCCTCGTCCTCCGACAGCCCGATGACTCCGCCACGTGCCATCCGCTGCTGGTCGGCGCCGGTGAGGTGACCGGTCAGGCCGATCCCCGCGCCCTGCGTCCACAGGCCCCAGGCCAGCGAGACGGCGGGTAGGCCCTCAGCCCGGCGCTGGTGTGCGAGGGCGTCCAGGTAGGCGTTGGCGGCGACGTAGCCGCCCTGTCCGGAACTGCCGAGGGTGCCGGCGGCCGAGGAGAACAGGACGAACAGTGCCAGATCCAAGTGCCGGGTCAGTTCGTGCAGATGGTGTGCGGCGTCGGCCTTGGCGGCGAGGACGGTGTCCAGTCGTTCGGCGGTCAGGGCGGTGAGTACACCGTCGTCCAGGGCGCCGGCGCTGTGCACCACACCGTTCAGCGGAGCGTCCGGGGAGACGGTCGACAGCAGCGCGGCCACGGCGTCCCGGTCGGACACGTCGCAGGCGGCGATGCGAACCTTCGCCCCGAGGGCGGTCAGTTCGCGTTCCAGCTCGGCGGCACCGTCGGCCCGGGGGCCGCTGCGGCTGGCCAGCAGCAGGTGGCGGACGCCGTGCTCGGTCACCAGGCGGCGGGCCGCCACCTTGCCGAGTGCTCCGGTACCGCCGGTGACAAGGACGGTGCCGCGCGGGTCGGGCCGGCGCGGCAGCGTGAACACGTTCTTGCCGATGTGCCGGCCCTGGCTCATGAACCGGAAGGCGGCCGGAGCGTGCCGGATGTCCCAGGTGGTGAGCGGCGGCGGGGTCAGAACGCCCTGGTCGAAGAGGGCGACCAGTTCGGTCAGTATCCGCTCGATGCGTTCGCCGCCCGCGTCGGCCAGGTCGAAGGCCCGGTAGGTGACGCCGGGGTGCCGGGCGCCGACCTCGGTGGCGTCGCGGATGTCGGTCTTGCCCATCTCGATGAACCGGCCGCCCCTGGGCAGCAGGCGCAGCGAGGCGTCCACGAAGTCACCGGCGAGCGCGTCCAGGACGACGTCGAAGCCCCGTCCGCCGGTCGAGTCGAGGAACTGCCGCTCGAAGTCCAGGGTGCGGGAGTTGGCGAGCCGCCCGTCGGGTACGCCGGCGGCGCTCGCCGCGTCCCACTTGGCCGGACTCGCGGTGCCGTAGACCTCGGCGCCCCAGTGCCGGGCGAGCTGCACGGCGGCCATGCCCACCCCACCGGCGGCGGCGTGGATCAGCACTGACTCGCCGCGCGCCAGCCCCGCCAGGTCCCGCAGTCCGAACCAGGCGGTGAGGTACACGCAGGGCACCGAGGCCGCCTGTTCGAAGGACCAGCCCTTCGGCATGGGGGCGAGGGTGCGGCAGTCGGCTACGGCCACGGGGCCGCCCGCGCCTTCGAAGAGGCCCATGACCCGGTCGCCCGGGGCGAAGCGGGTGACGCCGGGACCGACCTCCGTGACCACACCGGCGCCTTCGTTGCCGATGCTGATCTCACCCGGGTACATGCCGAGCGCCATCAGTACGTCACGGAAGTTGAGGCCCGTGGCGCGCGTCTCGATCCGGACGTGCCCGGGAGACAGCGCCGCCCGTGCCTCCGGCGCCGGCAGCAGGGCCAGGCCGTCCAGCGTGCCCGGGGCCCGCGTGCCCAGCTCCCATGCGGGCTCACCCGCCGGTGCTGTCAGGACTTCGTCGGCGCCGGCCCGGGTGAGACGCCGCTGGTGGCAGACTCCGGCACGCAGGGCGAGCTGTGGCTCGTCACCGTCGAGCAGGGCGGCCAGGAGGGTGGGGAGCGTGTCGGCGGAGGCCGCCGTGGCGTCCGTGTCGAGGAGCATGACGCGGCCGGGGTGCTCCGACTGCGCTGTGCCCACGAGACCCCACGCCGCGGCCACCGCCGGGTTCAGCCGGTCACCGTCCCGCACACTCACGGCACCCTTGGTCAGCACCACCAGGCGGGTCTGCTCCAGCGCGGGTGCGCCGAGCCACGCCTGGAGCACCTCCAGGGTGCGGTGGGTGACGTGGTGCACGTCGGTGCCCTCGGGTTCGTACAGCAGGACCGCCGACGCTCCGGTCACCCGCGTCACGTCCTGCGCGGTGCGTACGGAGACCGTCTCCACGGGGGCGGCGGGGGCGACCCTCAGCTCCTCCCAGCCCACCAGGAACAGCTGCTCCAGCGGCGTCCGTCCGCCGGCGCCGGCGGCGTCCAGCCCGCCCGTCGGCACCGGCCGCGACACCAGCGACTCGATCACCGCGACCGGCGCGCCGTTCGGGTCGGCCAGCCGGACCCCCACCCCGTCCTTCCCGGAAGGCGTGATCCGTACCCGCAGTGCCGACGCGCCGGAAGCGCGCAGCGACACCCCCCGGTAGGCGAAGGGCAACGCGGGGCCAGCGTCGGCGCCGGCGCGGTCGCGGAAGGCGGTGGCGTGCAGCGCCGCGTCGAGCAGCGCGGGGTGCAGACCGAACGCGGCTGCCTCGGCGGTCAGTTCCTCGGGCAGGGCGACCTCCGCGTAGATCTCGTCGCCCCGCGTCCACGCCGCGCGCAGGCCGCGGAAGGCGGGACCGTACCCGTATCCGTCCGCCGCCAACTCCTCGTAGACGCCGCGCACCCGGTCCTCCGGGACCGGTACCGCCCCGGCGGGCGGCCACCTCGTCAGATCCTGTGCGTTCGGCTCGACACCGCCGCCGACCGGGCCGCTCTCCGGGCTCAGCGTGCCGCTGACATGCCGCACCCAGGCCGCCTCCTGGCGGCGCGAGTGCACCGACACCTGACGCCGTCCGGACCCGTCCGGCGCGTCCACGGTCACCCGCACCTGCACGCCCTCGTGCTCGGGGAGCGGCAGCGGCGCCTCCACCACCAGTTCCTCGACGGCACCGCAGCCGACCTCGTCCCCGGCGCGCACCGCCAGCTCCACGAACGCCGCCCCCGGCAACAGCACCGTTCCCGCCGCCGCGTGGTCCGCCAGCCACGGATGCGTACGCAGCGACAGCCGCGAGGTGAACAGCAGACCGCCGGACCCGGGCAGCTCCGTCACAGCACCCAGCAGTGGGTGCCCGGCCTGCACCAGTCCCAGCGCCGCGGCGTCAGCCGTGCCGCCGCCTCGGCCCAGCCAATACCGCTGGTGTTGGAAGGGGTAGGTGGGGAGGTGCCAGGCGGTGTGTGGGGGTGTTTCGGTGGTGTGGCCGAGGAGGGTGGTCCAGTTGATGGTGGTGCCGCGGGTCCATGTTTCGGCGATGGAGGTGAGGAGTTGTCGGGTGTTGCCTTGGTTGCGGCGCAGGGTGCCGGTGATGAGAAGGGGGATTGGTGGGGTGTGTTCGGCGGTGGCTTCGATGTGGGTGGTGAGGACGGGGTGGGGGCTGATTTCGATGAAGGTGGTGAAGCCTTGGGTGAGGAGGTGGTGGATGGCGGGGGTGAATTGGACGGTGTTGCGGAGGTTGCGGTACCAGTAGGTGGCGTTGAGGTGGGTGGTGTCGAGCCAGTCGGCTTCGACGGTGGAGAGGAAGGGGGTGTGTGAGGTGGTGGGGGTGATGTCTGCGAGGGTGTGGGTGAGGTGTTGCTGGATGGTTTCGACGTGGGTGGTGTGGGAGGCGTAGTCGACGTCGATGGTGCGGGCGCGGATGCCTGCTTGGTCGCAGGTGGTGGCGAGTTCGGTGAGGGCTTGTGGGTCGCCTGCGACGACGACGGATGCCGGTCCGTTGAGGGCGGCGGTCTGGATGCGGTGGTCGTAGGGGGCGGTGAGTTCTTTGGCCTGGGCTGGGGTGAGGGCGAGGGACATCATGGCGCCGTGGCCGGAGAGGTGGGTGGCGATGGCGTGGCTGCGCAGGACGACGATTTTTGTGGCGTCCGTGAGGGAGAGTCCGCCGGCCACATGAGCTGCGGCGATCTCGCCCTGGGAGTGTCCGATGACTGCTGATGGCCGTACGCCTGCTGTTTGCCACATGCGTGCCAGGCAGACCATGACCGCGAAGGACACGGGCTGGATGACGTCGACCCGGTCCAGGGGGATGTGTCCGTGGATGGCGTCGAGGAGGGACCAGCCGGTCAGTTCGTCCATCACCGCCGCGCACTCGGCCAGTGCCTGGGCGAAGGCAGGGGAGGTGTCGGCGAGTTCCGCGCCCATGCCTGCCCACTGTGTGCCCTGGCCGGGGAAGACGAACGCCACCCGTCCTTGCACGTCGGCCCGGCCGCTGCTGCTGCTGGTGCCTTCGGCGATGGCTTCCAGTCCGGCCAGTGCTTCGGCCCGGTTTTCGGCGATTATGGCCGCGCGGCTGGGCAGTGCGGCGCGGGTGTGGGCCAGGAGTCCGGCGAGTTGGCCCAGGTCCATGTCGGGCTGGTGGTGGAGGAAGTGGGCGAGTTGTCGTGCTTGGGCGCGGGTGCCCTGGTCGTCGGCTGCGGAGATCAGCAGGGGCAGGGGGCCGCCGGGGTGCGGGGCGGGGGTGTGGGTGGGTTCGGGAACGTGTTCCAGGATGACGTGGGCGTTGGTGCCACTCACACCGAAGCCCGAGACTCCCACCCGCCTCGGGCGTCCTGTCTCCGGCCACTGCCGTTCCTCGGTCAGGAGTTCCACCGCGCCCGCTGACCAGTCCACCTGTGGTGACGGGGTGTCGACGTGCAAGGTTCGCGGCAGCATTCCGTGCCGCATCGCCATCACCATTTTGATGACGCCGGCCACGCCCGCGGCGGCCTGCGCATGCCCGATGTTCGACTTCAGCGAGCCCAGCCACAAGGGCTGTTCACGATCCTGACCGTACGTCGCCATCAGGGCCTGCACCTCGATCGGGTCGCCGAGTCGGGTGCCGGTGCCGTGGCCTTCGACCGCGTCGATGTCCGAGGGGGCGAGGTGGGCGGCGTCCAGGGCGTCGTGGATGACGCGTTGCTGGGAGGGGCCGTTGGGGGCGGTGAGGCCGTTGGAGGCGCCGTCCTGGTTGACGGCGCTGGCGCGCACCACGGCCAGTACGCGGTGCCCCAGCCGTTCCGCGTCCGACAGCCGCTCCAGGACCAGTACGCCCACGCCCTCCGCCCAGCCCGTGCCGTCCGCCGCCGCGCCGTACGCCTTGCAACGGCCGTCCTCGGCCATGCCGCGCTGCCGGGAGAATCCGACGAAGACACTGGGCGTCGACATGACGGTGGCGCCGCCCGCCAGGGCCATGGAACACTCGCCCGACCGGAGGGCCTGGGCCGCCAGGTGCAGGCACACCAGGGAGGACGAGCACGCCGTGTCGATGGTCATGGCGGGGCCCTCGAAGCCGAGCGCGTACGACACCCGGCCGGTGAGCACGCTCGCCGAGCTGCCCGTCATCAGGTAGCCCTCGACGCCGTCGGGAACCGCGTCGACACCGGTGGCGTAATCCTGGTTGAGAGTGCCGAAGTAGACGCCGACGTTCTTGCCGCGCAGGGCGGTCGGGTCGATGCCGGCCCGTTCGAACGCCTCCCAGGAGGTTTCCAGGAGCAGCCGTTGCTGCGGGTCCATGGCCAGGGCCTCGCGCGGGGAGATGCCGAAGAAGCCCGCGTCGAAGTCGCCCGCGTCGCGCAGGAAACCGCCCTCGCGGACGTAACTGGTGCCGGGGTGGTCGGGGTCCGGGTCGAAGAGATGGTCCAGATCCCAGTCGCGGTCCTCGGGGAAGGCGCCGACGGCGTCGCCACCGGCCGCCACCAGGTTCCACAGGTCCTCCGGGGAGGCGACACCGCCCGGCAGGCGGCAGGCCATGCCGACGATGGCGACCGGTTCCGTGCGCGCGGCCTCGATCTGGTTGAGCCGCTGCCGGGTCTCGTGCAGGTCGGCGGTCACCCGCTTGAGATACCGGACCAGTTTCTCGTCATTGTCCACCGGGGGTCACCTTCCTCTTCACTCGTGGGCGCGGCTGGGGTCCGACGGGTCGACGATCCCGAACTCCTCGTCGATGAAGGCCAGGACGTCGTCGACCGACGCTGTGTCGAGCGTCGTCTGGACGCTGTCGGTGCCGCCGGCCGGTCCGGGGGCGACGGTGCTGAGCCGGGCCGCCAGCACCCGGAGCCGGGCGGCGGCGACGGTGTTCTTGGCCCGGTCGGCCGGGCGGGCCGCCACCAGGTCCTCCAGCCGTGCCAGCTCGCCCAGCAGCGGGTCCGCCGCGGTGCCTGTGTCCAGCAGGGTGATCAGGTGGTCGGCGAGTGCCACGGGTGTCGGGAAGTCGAAGGCGAAGGTGGCGGGGAGGCGCAGCCCGGTGCGGGCGAGGAGCCGGTCGCGCAGTTCGATCACGGTGAGCGAGTCGAAGCCGACGTCGGTGAAGGCCGCCCCGTGGCCGATGCGGCCGGCGGAGGTGTGACCGAGGACGTGGGCCGCCTCCTGCCGGACCAGGTCGAGGAGGATCGCCGGCCGGTCGGCGGCGCCCACGCCGGCCAGCCGGGTGCTGAGCGCGTCCGCTCCGTCGTCCGGTGCCCGCCTGACCCGCTGCCGCCCGCGCCGCGGCGGGGGGACCAGACCGCGCAGCAGCGGGGGGACCGGTCCGCCGGCGGCCTGGGCGCGCAGGGCGCCCACGTCCAGCTTCATGGGGAGCAGTACGGGTGTGCCGCCGCCCAGTGCGGCGTCGAACAGCGCCATGCCCTCGGCCGCCGACAGCGGTGTCATGCCGTCGCGGGCGAGCCTGCGGTGGTCGGTGGCATCGAGTCCGGCCGTCATGCCGGCGTCCTGCGCCCACATGCCCCAGCCGAGGGAGAGCGCGGGGAGTCCCCGGGCGGCGCGGCGCTGTGCCAGGGCGTCCAGGTAGGCGTTGGCGGCGGCGTAGTTGCCCTGTCCCGAGCTGCCGAAGGTGCCGGCCGCGGAGGAGAAGAGGACGAAGGCGGAGAGGTCCAGGCCGGCGGTCAGTTCGTGCAGGTGGCGGGCGCCGTCCGCCTTCGGGCGCAGCACCGTGTCCATCCGGTCCGGTGTCAGCGCCGTCAGTACGCCGTCGTCCAGTACGCCGGCCGTGTGCACCACCGCCGTCAGCGGCGCGTCGGCCGGTACCCCGGCCAGCAGGCCGGCCACGGCCTCCCGGTCCCCGACGTCGCAGGCGAGCACGTGGACGCGAGCCCCGGCCGCCTCCAGTTCCGCCGCCAGTTCGGCCGCGCCGGGCGCCGCGGGTCCGCTCCTGCTGGCCAGGACCAGGCTGCGCGCCCCATGCGTACGCACCAGGTGCCGGGCCACCACCGCGCCGAGCGACCCCGTGCCGCCCGTGACGAGCACTGTGCCGTCGCCGATCACGGGTGCCGCACCCGCCGCCTCGGCGCGCACGAGCCGGCGCAGGAAGCACCGTCCCCCGCGGACCGCGGCCTGTGTCTCGGCGGCGGCGAACAGGGCGGGTACGAGCGTGCTCAGTGCCGTGCGCGAGGACGGCGCGTCGTCGATGTCGACGAGGGCGACGCGTCCGGCGTTCTCCGACTGCGCGGTCCCGGCCAGACCCCACAGGGCGCCGAGCGCGGGGTCGACATCCTCTCCCGGTGCCACGGCCACCGCGCCTCTGGTGAGCACGGCCAGCCGCGTGCCGTCCAGGGCCGGTTCGGCCGACCACGCCTGGACGACGGCCAGCAGACGGCCGGTCAGGTCGCGCAGGGCGCCGGGTTCCGTCAGCTCGACCGTCAGCGTGCCGGTGAGGCCGCCGCCGCGGGCGGCCAGCGCGCGGACGTCCGCCGCCGTGCCGACCGGCACCGGCACGGACTCCGTGCCGTGGTCCGGGGCGGACGGTGCCGCCGGTGTCGTCTCCTCCCAGTCCGGGCGCAGCAGGTGCTCGGCGGCCGGGCCGCCGGCGAACCGCGCGGGCTCGACCGGGCGGGACACCATCGACCCCACGGACGCGACGGGGGCGCCGGTCCCGTCGGCCAGGTGCAGGGTCATGCTGTCCCCGCCGGTCGCGACCACCCGTACCCGCACGGCCGTGGCACCCGTGGCGTGCAGGGTGACGTCGCGCCACACGTAGGGCAGTGTCGGGTGCGCGCCGGTACGGTCGGCGCGGTGCTGGAAGTCGGCCGCGTGCAGGGCGGCGTCGAGGAGCGCCGGGTGCAGTCCGAAGGCCGCCGCCCGGTCCTCGTGGCCGTCGGGCAGGGCTACCTCGGCGTACACCGCGCCGTCCGCGCGCCAGGCGGCCCGCACCCCCTGGAACACCGGCCCGTAGCGGTACCCGGCCTGCTCCAGACCGTCGTACAGCCCTTCGACGTCCGCCGGGTCCACGGCCACCGCGCCGGCCGGCGGCCACACCGACAGGTCCACGGCCTCCGGTGTCGTCTCCGGCGCGGATACCGGCCGCAGCGTCCCGGAGACGTGGCGGACCCAGGCGGCGCCCGCGTCCTCGGTCCGTGAGTGCATCCGTACCGTGCGCCGGCCGTCCTCCCCGGCCACCCCCACGCACACCCGCAGCCGCACCCCGGTGCCCTCGGCCAGCGGCAGCGGGGTCTCCATGACCAGTTCCTCGACCGCGCCGCACCCCACCTCGTCACCGGCCCGTACGGCCAGTTCCACGAAGGCCGCGCCGGGCAGCAGTACCGCCCCGGCCGCGACGTGGTCGGCCAGCCACGGGTGGGTGGCCAGGGACAGCCGGGAGGTGAACAGCACCTCCTCCGACTCCGGCACTTCGACCACCGCGCCCAGCAACGGGTGGCCGGTCTCCTCCAAGCCCGCCGCCGTCACGTCACCGGTCGCCGCGCCGTCCGCCGTCAGCCAGTAGGTCTCCCGCTGGAACCGGTAGGTCGGCAGATCGGCCGGGCCGGCGTCGGTCCGGCCCAGCAGCGCTGACCGGTCGACCGATACACCCCGGGTGTGACAGACGGCCAGTGCCGTGAGGACGGCGCGCACCTCGTCGCCCTCGCGGCGCAGCGCGGGCACGAACACCGCCTGGCTCTGCGCACCGGAGTCGAGGCAGTCGCGGCCCATCGCGGACAGCGTGCCGTCCGGGCCGAGTTCCAGATACGTGGTGACGCCGTGGTCGGCCAGTGCCTGGATGCCGTCGGCGAAGCGGACGGTTGCGCGTATGTGGTGGGTCCAGTAGGCGGGGGTGCTCAGTGTTTCGGGGTCGGCGAGTTGTCCGGTGGTGTTGGAGAGGAGGGGGAGGGTGGGGGTGTTGAAGGTCAGGTTTTCGAGTGCGTGTTGGAACTCGGGCAGCATTGGTTCCATGCGGGTGGAGTGGAAGGCGTGGGAGACGGTGAGGCGTCGGGTGCGTATGCCTTGTGCGGCGAGTTCTTGTGCGGCTTTGAGTACGGGTTCTTCGTCGCCGGAGAGGACGGTGGAGGTGGGGCTGTTGACTGCTGCGATGTCCACGCCGGGCCAGGTGGGGATGTCGTGTTCGGCGGCGGCTACGGCGATCATGGCGCCGCCTTCGGGCAGTGCTTGCATGAGGCGTCCGCGGGTGGTGACCAGTGTCGCCGCGTCTTTGAGGGACAGTACGCCGGCTATGTGTGCGGCTGTGATTTCGCCGATGGAGTGTCCGCCGACGATGTCGGGTGTGATGCCCCAGGAGGTTATGAGCCGGTAGAGGGCGACTTCTACGGCGAAGAGTGCGGCCTGGGTGTGTGTGGTCTGGTTGAGGCGGTCGGGGTCGTCGCCGAAGAC
>NZ_JBFAAP010000047.1:0-57241 GCF_040639815.1 Streptomyces sp. NPDC023723 | reverse complement strand
TGCGTGGCGGCCGCGCCCGGTGTCGCGCTGCTCGCCGCGCCCGGCCAGCAGGCGGTGCGGGTCGCCGCCACCGACGCGCGGACCGGCGTATGGGCCCGGGTGACCGCCGAGAACCGGCCCTGGGGCAGCGGCGTCGAGATCGAGGTCCGGGACGGGGCGGGGCACCGGTCCTGCCGGCTCGTCGCCGTCGGCCGGGACGGCTCCGAGGCGACCGTGGCCGGATGGCACGTGTCCGGGCACGACGCCCGGCCCACCACCGTGCGCGGCGGCGCCGCCCTGCATCCCGGGGAGATCGCCCGCTACGAGGTGCGGGCCGACGACGGCCGGCCGCTGGTCTCCCTGCCCGGCGGGTCATAGCCGGCCGGGTCACTTCAGCAGCCGGGACAGCCGGCGGTCCGCCAGTGGCTTGCCGCCCGTCTGGCAGGTCGGGCAGTACTGGAGCGAGGAGTCGCTGAAGGAGACCTCGCGGATGGTGTCGCCGCACACCGGGCAGGGTTCACCGGTCCGGCCGTGCACCCGCAGGCCGCTCTTCTTCTCGGCCTTCAGCCGGCCGGCCGCCACCCCACGGGACCGCCCGACCGCCTCGGTGAGCGTGTCCCGCAGCGCCGTGTGGAGCCGGCTCAGCTCCTGCGGGGTGAGCGACGCGGCGAGTTTGAACGGGGACATCCGCGCCGCGTGCAGGATCTCGTCGCTGTAGGCGTTGCCCACCCCGGCGATCAGGCTCTGGTCCCGCAGCGCGCCCTTGAGCTGCCGTCGCTCGCCGTCGAGGAGGGCGGCCAGGCGGGCCTCGTCGAAGTCGTCGGCGAGCGGGTCCGGGCCGAGCCGGGCCACCCCGGGCACCTCGGCCGGGTCCCGCACCACATAGACGGCGAGCCGCTTCTGCGTGCCCGCCTCGGTCAGGTCGAACCCGGCACCGGTCTCCAGGGCGACGCGCAGCGCCAGGGGTCCCTTGCCGGGGCGGGGCAGACCGTCGGGCAGGCGGTCCTTCCAGTGCAGCCAGCCGGCCCGGGCCAGGTGGGTCACCAGACGCGGGCCGCCGTCGGTCGCCACGTCGAGGAACTTGCCGTGCCGGTGCACGGCGGCGACGGTGCGGCCCTCCAGGGCGGTGAGCGGCGGGTCGTAGGTCTTCAGGACGCTGATCGCCACCGGCAGGGTGCGGACGATCTCGTGGCCGGTGAGGTGCTCGGTCAGGAACTCCCTGAGCGCCTCGACCTCGGGCAGTTCGGGCATGTGTCCAGGGTGCCACCGGGGACCGACAGCGCCACCCCGCGCCTCACGGCGTCTCCCGCTCCCGCACCCGGAACTCCGACCACACGCACTTGCCGCCGCCCCGCGCCTCCACTCCCCACCCGTCCGTCAGCGTCTCCACCAGCAGCAGGCCCCGGCCACTGACGCCGGACTCGTCCGGCTCGCGGCGGCGCGGCAGGGCGCTGGAGGAGTCCTCGACCTCGATCCGCAGCCGGCGGTCGGCTCCGGTGAGGAGCCGCAGGGTGACGACGGCGGCGCCCTCGGTGTGCATCAGCGCGTTGGTGATCAGCTCGCCGGCGACGAGTTCGATCTCGTCGCCGTACTCGCCCGCGCCCCAGGCCCGGACCGCCGCCCGGATCAGATGGCGGGCCTCGGCCAGGGCCTCCGGGTCGCCGGGGGCCACGTGCTGCTGGAACCGGCCGTGGGAGCGCGGGGCCTCCAGGCCGCGGCGGCGCAGCAGGAGCAGCGCCACGTCGTCCTCGCCGCCGCGCTCCTCGGCCTCGCGGATGAGCAGGTCGGCGAGGTCGCGGACGTCCGCGGGCCCGGCGGCGACCGCGGCCGTCAGCGCCCGCATGCCGTCGCCGAGGTCGGTGCCGGGCTGTTCGACCAGGCCGTCGGTGCACAGCACCAGGGTGGCGCCGGGGTCGAGTTCGAGGGTGGCGACGGGACAGTCGAGCCGCCCGAACTCGGCGGACAGTCCGAGCGGCAGCCCGCCCGCCACCGGGACCCGGCGGCAGCTGCCGTCCGGCGCCCGGACCAGCGGGTCGATGTGCCCCGCGCGCACCACCTGGACCACGCCGGTGGCCAGGTCGGCCTCGGCGTACAGGCAGGTGGCGAAGCGGTCGGTGTCCAGTTCGTGCAGGAAGACGGAGGCCCGGGCCATCACGGTGGCGGGGGTGTGTCCCTCGGCGGCGTAGGCGCGCAGCACGATGCGCAGCTGGCCCATGACGGCGGCGGCGTGCGTGTCGTGGCCCTGGACGTCGCCGATCACGGCGCCGACCCGGCCCCCGGGCAGCGGGATCAGGTCGTACCAGTCGCCGCCGATGTCCCGGCCGAGCATGCCGCCGATGGTGGCGGCCCGGTAGCGGACGGCGATGTCGCAGCCGGGGACGGAGGGGATGGTGCGCGGCAGCATGGCCTGCTGGAGGCCGGCCGCGAGGTCCATCTCCTGCTCGTAGAGCATGGCCCGTTGCAGGCTCTGGGCGATGCTGCTGCCGAGCGCGACGAGCACGTTGCGGTCCTCCGGCGCGAAGCCGTGGCGGTCGCTGTAGAGCAGGCCGATGGCGCCGACCGGGCGGGCCTGCGCGATCAGCGGCAGGTAGGCGGCCGAGGTGATGTCCAGGTGGGTGATGTGCGGCCACAGCACCGGGTACCGCTCGGCGAACTCCTCGGGCGACTCGATGAACCGGGGCCCCAGGGTCCGCACCACCTCGCTCATCGGGTAGGGCTCGTCGATCCGGGTGACCCGGGTGCCGGGCACGAAGCTGTTCTCGGGGCCGTCGGCGACCAGCCGGATGCGGCCCGCCTCCACCAGGCCCATGACCAGGCTGGTGGCGCCCAGCCGGGTGAGTCCGTTGGTGTCCCGCAGCACCTCGATGACGTCGTTCACGGTGCGGGCGTGCGCGAGGGCGGCGGTGGCGGCGTCCACCACGTCGGTCAGCCGGCGGCGGGCCTCGTCGCGGACCGCGCGTTCGCGGTGCGACTCGATCTCGCCCAGTTCCTGGGTGGCGTCCCGCACGATGCCGAAGATCCGGCGCGGGCGGCCGGTGGCGTCGCGCCGGATGTAGCCCTGGGTGTGGGTCCAGCGCAGCCGGCCGTCGCGGCGGCGCAGCCGGAAGTAGGTGCCGTAGTTCTCGCTGCCGTCCTTGATGGCCTGGGCGACCAGCGCGTCCAGCCGGATGCCCTCCGTCCGGGGGACGCGCACGGACAGCGACTCCGGGCGCCCGTCGTACTCCTGCGGGCACAGGTCGAAGACCTGGTACGCCTGGGCGTCCATGTGGAAGAGGCCGCTCTCCAGGTCCCAGTCGAAGCTGCCCATGCGGTTCAGCGCCAGGATCGGGGCCGGGTGGGCGGGCCAGTCGTCCGGGAGGGACAGCTCACTCGCTCCCCGTTCGGCCATGAGCCAACCTTGCCAGCATTTGTCCGATTCCTCGACTCGTTCGGCCGACCGGACGGCGGGTAACCCGTACCCGACACACCGCCAACGAAGGAGTGCCCGGCCGTGGAATGGTTCACCGCACCCGAGTACTGGACCGGCCGGCTGGTCTTCCAGAAGGCGCTGGCCGGGGTGTACCTGGTCGCGTTCCTGACGGCCGCCCGCCAGTTCCGGGCGCTGATCGGCGAGCGCGGCATGCTCCCGGTGCCCCGGTTCGTGGCGCGGGTGCCGTTTCGGCGGGCGCCGAGCCTGTTCCAGTGGCGCTACTCGGACCGGCTCTTCGCCGGCTGCGCCTGGGCGGGCTGCGCGGTGGCGGTGGCGCTGCTGGCGGGGGCGGACGCGCTGCTGCCGCTGTGGGCGGCGATGCTGCTGTGGCTGGTGCCCTGGGCGCTGTACCTGTCCATCGTCAACGTGGGGCAGACCTGGTACGGCTTCGGCTGGGAGTCGCTGCTCCTTGAGACCGGGTTCGTCGCCGTGTTCCTCGGCAACGACGAGGTGGCGCCGCCGGTGGTGGTCCTCTTCCTGCTGCGCTGGCTGCTGTTCCGGGTGGAGTTCGGGGCCGGGCTGATCAAGTTGCGCGGCGACGAGTGCTGGCGCAGGCTCACCTGTCTGGACCACCATCACGAGACCCAGCCGATGCCGGGCCCGCTGAGCTGGTTCTTCCACCACCTGCCCCGCCCGCTGCACCGCGTCGAGGTGGCCGCCAACCACGTCACCCAGCTCGTCGTGCCGTTCCTGCTGTTCACCCCGCAGCCGGTGGCCACGGCCGCCGCCGCGCTGATGATCGTCACCCAGCTGTGGCTGGTGCTGTCCGGGAACTTCGCCTGGCTGAACTGGCTGACGATCGTGCTGGCCCTGCCGGCCGTCCGCTTCCCGTCCGACCCCCCGGCCCTGACCGCGACACCGCTGTGGTACGAGGTCGTGGTCCTGGCGGTGGCCGCGCTGCTGCTGGCGCTCAGCTGTCGCCCGGTCGCCAACATGCTGTCCCGGCGCCAGGTGATGAACCGTTCCTTCGACCCGTTGCACCTGGTCAACACCTACGGCGCGTTCGGCAGCGTCAGCCGGGTGCGGTACGAGGTGGTGATCGAGGGCACCGCCGACGAGGTGCCGCGCACGGACGGCGACTGGCGGGAGTACGAGTTCAAGGGCAAGCCCGGTGACGTGCGGCGCCGGCCGCGTCAGTTCGCCCCCTACCATCTGCGGCTCGACTGGATGATGTGGTTCGCCGCGCTGTCGCCCGCGTATGCCGGGCCGTGGTTCTCGGCGCTGGTGGAGCGGCTGCTGGAGAACGACCGGGACACGCTGCGGCTGCTGCGCCGCTCCCCGTTCCCGCCCGACGCGCCGCCGCGCCACGTCCGCGCCCGGCTGTTCCGCTACCGGTACACGACCTGGCGGGAACTGCGGCAGACGGGCGCCTGCTGGGAGCGGACGTATGTGCGCGAGTACCTGCCGCCGACCCGGCTGACGTCGCACCGCTAGCAGGGCACCGGCGCGGTTTGCGGGAGCAGCCCGTCCCGGCGCAGCTCCCGCCAGAACGCGGCGGGGACGGGCTCGGTGAACCGGTCGGCGCAGTCGTGCACCTCGGCGGCCGAGCGGGCGCCGGCCAGGACGCGGCCGACGGCCGGATGGGCGGCGCCGAAGGCGAGGGCGGCGGCCCGCAGCGAGGTGCCGTGCCGTTCGGCCAGGGCCTTCAGGCGCAGGGCGCGCGCCAGCACGTCGGCCGGTGCCCGGGTGTAGTCGAACGCCGCCGCGGGCCGGGGATCGGCCAGCAGACCGGAGTTGAAGATCCCGCCGAGGACGACGGTGGTGCCGCGGGCCGCGGCGGCCGGGAGCAGGTCGTCCAGCGCGCTGTGGTCCAGCAGGGTGTAGCGGCCGGCGCACAGCACCACGTCGACGTCGGTGTCGCGGACGAACCGGGTGAGCATCGCGGTCTGGTTCATGCCGGCGCCGATCGCCCCGACCACACCCTCGCGGCGGAGCTGCTCCAGCGCCGGGTAGCCCTCGCGGAACGCCGCTTCGGCGTGGTCGTCGGGGTCGTGCAGGAGGACGAGGTCCACGCGGTCCAGGCCGAGCCGGCGCAGGCTGGCGTCCAGGGTGCGCCGGATGCCGTCGGCGGTGAAGTCCCACACCCTGCGGTGGGTGGCGGGCACCGCGAAGCCGTGGGCCAGATCGTCGCCGCCCGCGTCGCAGGGCGCCAGCCTGCGGCCGACCTTGGTGGAGACCGTGTACTGGTCGCGGGGCCGCCCCCGCAGGGCCGCGCCGAGGCGCCGTTCGGACAGGCCGAGGCCGTAGTGCGGGGCGGTGTCGAAGCAGCGGATGCCGCGCTCCCAGGCGGCGTCCACCGTCTGGTACGCCTGCTCGTCGGTGACCTCGGTGTAGAGGTTGCCGAGGGCGGCGGTGCCGAGGCCGAGCCCGCCGAGCGGGTTCACCCGCCCGCCGGGCGCAGCCGCAGGCCCTGCATGCCGCCGTCCACGGCCAGCGCGGTGCCGGTGGTGGCGCCGGACAGCGGACTGGCCAGGTAGGCGATGGCGCCGGCCACCTCCTCGGCGCCGACCAGGCGGCCGATGGGCTGGCGGGCGGCGAGCGCGGCCCGTTCGGCGGCCGGGTCGGCGGCCCGGCCGAGGAGCCGGCCGATCCACGGGGTGTCGGCCGTGCCGGGGTTGACGCAGTTGACGCGGATGCCCTCGCGCACGTGGTCGGCGGCCATCGCGAGGGTGAGGGACTGGACGGCGCCCTTGGTGGCGCTGTACAGCACCCGCTGCGGCAGTCCGGCGGTGGCGGCGATGGACGAGGTGTTGACGATCGCCGCGTGCGCGGACCGGCGCAGGTGCGGCAGGGCGGCCCGGGCGACCCGGACCATGCCGATCACGTTGACGTCCAGCACGCGGTGCCACTCGGCGTCGTCGTTGTCCTCGACGCCGCCCTGAGCGCCGATGCCCGCGTTGTTGACCAGGATGTCGAGTCCGCCGAGTCCGGCGGTGGCGGCGGTGACCGCGGCGCGCACCGAGGCGTCGTCGGTGACGTCGGCGCGGTGCGCGAGGAGGGGTTCACCGACCGTCGATATGTCGATGTCCAGGACGGCGACGGCCGCGCCGCGCGCGGTGAGCAGTTCGGCGGTGGCCCGTCCGATGCCGGCGGCGCCGCCGGTGACCAGCGCCCTGAGTCCGTCGAAGTCGTTCATGCCGTCCGCCCTTCGGTCCGCTCGGCGTCGGCGGCCCAGAAGGCGCCGCCGGGGTAGGTGTACCGGGCGATCGACTCGGGCCGCAGGGCGGCCGAGAAGCCCGGCGCGGTGGGTGCCGCGTAGTGCCCCGCGCGGATCACCACCGGGTCGAGGAAGTGGTCGTGCAGATGGTCGACGTACTCGACGACCCGGTCCTCGGTGGTGCCGGACAGCGCCACGTAGTCGAACATCGCCAGGTGCTGGACGAGTTCGCACAGGCCCACCCCGCCGGCGTGCGGGCAGACCGGGACGCCGTACTTGGCGGCGAGCAACAGGATCGCGAGGTTCTCGTTGACGCCGCCGACCCGGGCCGCGTCGAGCTGCACGATGTCGACCGCGCCGGCCTGCAGGAGCTGTTTGAACACCACCCGGTTGTGGGCGTGTTCGCCGGTGGCCACCTTCACCGGGGCGACCGCCCGGCGGACCGCGGCGTGCCCCAGTACGTCGTCGGGGCTGGTGGGTTCCTCGATCCAGTAGGGGTCGAACCCGGCGAGCGCGTTGGTCCAGCGGATGGCCTCGGGGACGTCCCAGCGCTGGTTGGCGTCGAGGGCGAGGCGCACGTCGGGGCCGACCGCGGCGCGCGCCACCCGGCAGCGCCGGACGTCGTCGTCGAGGTCGGCGCCGACCTTGAGCTTGATCTGCCGGAAGCCGTCGGCGACCGCCCCGGCGGCGAGCCGGGCGAGTTTGGCGTCGTCGTAGCCGAGCCAGCCCGGGGAGGTGGTGTAGGCGGGATAGCCGGTGGTCAGCAGGTGTTCGGTGCGCTCGGCGGCGCCCTTGCGGCCGCGGCGCAGCAGGTCCAGGGCCTCGTCGGGGGTGAGCGCGTCGGTGAGGTAGCGGAAGTCGATCTGGGCGGTCAGCCACTCGGGTTCGGCGTCGGCGAGCAGCCGCCACAGCGGCCGGCCGGCGCGTCTGGCGGCCAGGTCCCAGACCGCGTTGACGACCGCGCCGATCGCCATGTGCATCACCCCCTTCTCCGGTCCCAGCCAGCGCAGTTGGCTGTCCGAGGTCAGGTCCCGGTAGAGCGTGCCTGGGTCGGCGCACAGGTCGGCGACGGACCGGCCGAGCACGTGGTGGCGCAGCGTGTGGATCGCGGCGACCTGCACGTCGTTGCCCCGCCCGATGGTGAACGCGAAGCCGTGTCCCTCCGGTTCACCCGGCTCGTCGGCGCGCAGCACGACGTAGGCGGCCGAGTAGTCGGGGTCCGGGTTCATCGCGTCGGAGCCGTCGAGTTCGCGGGAGGTGGGGAACCGGATGTCATAGGTGTCGACGGCGGCGATACGAGCATCGGTGGCGGGCACGCGGCTCCTCGGGGTGAGTGACCAGTTCCCGCATATTTATCAGACCTATCCGGGGGTCCGGCACCCCTCAACCAGGAGAAATGCCGGTTAGGTCCCGTAACGGACGACAAAGTCATCGGACCATTCACCGGATCACCGGCCCGTCGCACCGGACCGTCCGGCCGCCGGCCCCCATACCGCCGGATCGCTCCGCCCGAACGGAAACTTTGCCGGAACATATTGTCAACAATTTCGTTGGCCGTTACGTTGAACCTGGTCCACGCCTCGTCATCGTCACCGACTCCGGGCGACTCCCCACAGCAGTCAGGAACAGCCATGATCATCGATTGCCACGGCCACTACACCACCGCTCCCGGGGCGCTGGCGGCCTGGCGCGACCGGCAGATCGCCGGACTCGACGACCCCGCGGCCGCGCCCGTCCGCGCCGACCTGTCGATCAGCGACGACGAGCTGCGCGAGAGCATCGAGCCGAACCAGCTCCGCCTCATGGACGAGCGCGGCATCGACCTGACGGTCTTCTCCCCGCGGGCCTCCTTCATGGCACATCACGTGGGCGACTTCAAGACATCGGCCGAGTGGGCGTCGATCTGCAACGAGCTGTGCTTCCGGGTCAGCCGCCTCTACCCGGAGCGGTTCGCCATGGCGGCCATGCTGCCGCAGTCCCCGGGCGTCGACCCGGCCAGCTGCGTCCCCGAGCTGACCCGCTGCGTCGAGGAGTACGGCGCCGTCGCGCTCAACCTGAACCCGGACCCCTCCGGCGGACACTGGACGGCTCCCCCGCTCACCGACCGCTCGTGGTACCCGGTCTACGAGAAGATGGCCGAGTACGACATCCCCGCGATGGTGCACGTCAGCACCAGCGTGAACCCCGCGTTCCACACCACCGGCGCGCACTACCTCAACGCCGACACCACGGCGTTCATGCAGCTGGTCCAGGGCGACCTGTTCAAGGACTTCCCCACCCTGAAACTGGTCATCCCGCACGGCGGCGGCGCGGTCCCCTACCACTGGGGCCGGTTCCGCGGCCTGGCCATGGCGCTGGGCAAGCCGGAGCTCACGGAGCACGTGCTGAACAACGTCTTCTTCGACACCTGCGTCTACCACCAGCCGGGCATCGACCTGCTCCTGGAGGTCGTACCGCCGAAGAACATCCTGTTCGCCTCCGAGATGATCGGCGCGGTCCGCGACATCGACCCGTGCACCGGCTTCCACTTCGACGACACCCGGCGCTACGTCGAGGCGGCCAAGCTGCCCGCCGAGCACCAGTCGGCGATCCAGGAGCACAACACCCGCACCGTCTACCCTCGACTGGACGCCCTGCTCAAGAGCCAGGGCCGCTGACACCCGGGCGGCGGGGGCACGGCCCCGTTCCCCCGCCGCCACCCCCCACCCCGTACCCCGCCCGCCCTTCCGTTCCCCTTCGCTCGCCATTCCGTTTCCTTCGCGTCGCCGCCCGCCGCCTCCCCCGCGCGCCGGTCCGCGAATGCCTCCCCGGCCGTCGTTGCCCGGGGCCGGTGCACAGGGCCGCCCGACGACCCCGCGGCTCCCCGCCCCCCGCTCGCCGGCCCCGCCCCACCCGAACGCTCCCCGGGCCCCCGTCCCCGGTCCGGCGGCTTCGCACCGAGCACCCGGCACCAGGCACGACAGCCACACCGACCGCACGGCCGCACCGGCCGGGCCCCGGGACCGCTCGTGAAAGGAACGACCGAAATGCCCGACCTCGCCCCCAAGACCCCCGGCTGGCTCGACTGGTACGCCGGGCCCGCCAAGCCCGCGTTCCAGCTCCCGGCCGGGGCCGTCGACGCGCACTGCCACGTCTTCGGACCGCAAGGAGAGTTCCCCTTCGCGCCGGAGCGCAAGTACACCCCCTGCGACGGCGGCAAGAAGGACCTGTTCGCGCTCCGTGACCACCTGGGTGTCTCCCGCAACGTCATCGTGCAGGCCACCTGTCACGGCGCGGACAACTCGGCGATGGTGGACGCGGTCCGCGCGGCCGGCGGCCGGGCCCGGGGCGTCGCCACCGTCCGCCCGGACGTCACCGACGCCGAACTGCGCGCGCTGGACGAGGCCGGGGTACGGGGCGTCCGCTTCAACTTCGTGCGCCGCCTGGTCGACACCTCGCCCGAGGAGGACCTGCGGACCATCGCGGCCCGGATCGCCCCGCTGGGCTGGCACATCGTGCTCTACTTCGAGGCCGCCGACCTGCCCGACCTGGAGGACTTCTTCGCCTCCCTGCCCGCCCCGCTGGTCATCGACCACATGGGCCGCCCGGACGTGACCAAGCCGGTGGACGGCCCCGAGTTCTCCCGCTTCCTGCGCTTCGTGGACCGCAACGACGTCTGGGTCAAGGTGAGCTGCCCGGAGCGGCTGACCGTGACCGGCCCGGCCGCGCTGGACGGCGAGCGGCACGCGTACACCGACGTCGTGCCGTTCGGCCGCCGCGCGGTCGAGGAATTCCCGGACCGGGTGCTGTGGGGCACCGACTGGCCGCACCCCAACCTCAAGGACCACATGCCCGACGACGGGCTGCTGGTCGACCACATCCCGCACATCGCTCCCACCCCGGAGCTGCGGCACAAGCTGCTGGTCGCCAACCCGATGCGCCTGTACTGGCCCGAAGAAGCCGTCTGACCACCCCCGTCCCCCATACCGCAAGGGCACCTCGCATGCACCGCGTCAACGCTCTCAACCGGCTGGACAGGCTGCCGGTCTCCCGGTTCCACAAGATGACCCTGCTGGCGGTGTCGTTCGCGTACTTCTTCGAGTTCGCCGACATCAACAGCTTCTCCGTCACCGCACCCAAGCTGATCAAGCTGTGGGGCGTCACGGTCGACCAGGTCGCCTACGTGACCTCCCTGTCGTTCGTCGGCATGTTCATCGGCTCGATCGTCGCCTCCAACATCGCCGACCGGTGGGGCCGCAAACGCGCCCTGATGCAGACGACGGTCTTCTTCGGCTTCTTCTCCTTCCTCTCGGTCTTCTCCTGGGACCTGGTCTCGCTCGGCGTCTTCCGCGTGCTGACCTCGGCGGGCCTGTCCGCGATGACCGTCGTGGCGGTCATCTACGTCGCCGAGATGTACCCGGCGGCCGTCCGCGGCCGGTACCAGGCGTACGCCATCGTCATCGGCATCTGCGGCACCCCGGTCACCAGCCTGATCGCCAGCCAGGTGGTCCCGCTCAGCGACTGGTCCTGGCGCCTGGTGTTCCTGTGGGGCTCGCTGGGCATCCTGCTGGTCTTCTTCACCCGCCACCTCAAGGAGTCGCCGCGCTGGCTGGAGAGCCGCGGCAAGCACGAGGAGGCCGAGCGGGTACTGGGCGAGATCGAGGCGCTGATCACCGCCGAGAAGGGCCCGCTGCCCGAGCCGGCCCCGCCGGTCGAGGAGGCCCCGGTCTCCAAGGTGCCGCTCAAGCTGCTGCTCCAGAAGAAGTACCTGCTGCCCACCCTGCTGCTCACGGTCGTCTGGGTCACCCAGACCATCGGCTTCTTCGGCTACTCCAGCTGGGCCCCGACCCTGCTGGCCAAGGAAGGCTTCAGCGTCGAGGACTCGGTCTTCTACGTCGCCCTCACCACCGTCGGCGCGCCGCTCGGCTCCTACCTGGCCGCGCTGGTCACCGACCGGTTCGAGCGCAAGTGGTGCCTGGTCGCCTTCGGCACGGTGATCGCGGTCTGCGGCCTGTTCTACGGGCTCACCTTCAACCCGGCGCTCATCATCGTCTTCGGTTTCCTGGTGAACCTGTTCGAGCGCGGCTACACCGCCCTCGGCTACGCCTACTCGCCCGAGCTGTTCGACACCCGCAGCCGCTCGCTGGGCACCGGCGTCTCCTACGGGCTGGGGCGGCTGTCCAACGCCGCCGGGCCGCTGGTCGTCGCGGCGCTCTACAACAGTCACGGCTACCAGAGCGTGTTCTACTTCATCGCCGGTTCCTGGCTGGTCGGTGCGATCGTCCTCGCGATCTTCGGGCCGCGCACCCGGGCCGCCCGGCAGGCGGCGGCCGCGGCGGCCACGGCGCAGAAGACGCCCGCTTAGGGCCTGTCGTCTGGATCGGGCGTTTGGATCAGGCGTTTGGATCAGGCGTCTGGATCAGGCGTCTGGATCGGGGCGCAGGACATCGGCGGCCGCCGGCCGAGCAGCCGCGGGAACAACGCTGCGGGTCAATATGTCTAGAGGGCGCGGTACATGATGTGCAGGCCGACCAGCCCGTGCCGGGGGTGTTCGAACGCCGCCGGCACGGTGCCGAGGACGGTGAAGCCGAGGGAAGTCCACAGCTTCACCGCCGGGTTGGTCTCCACGACGGCGTTGAAGACCATGCCCCGGTAGCCCCGCGTCCTCGCCTCGGCCAGCACGTGCTCGGCGAGGGCGCGGCCGATCCCGCGGCCCGCGTGCTCCGGGTCCACCATGAAGCCCGCGTTGGCGACGCGGGCGGCGGGCCCGCCGTAGTTGGGGGTGAGGTAGGCCGAGGCGACGATCGCGCCGGATGCGTCCTCGACGACGTAGACGCGCTTGGCGGGGTTCATCCACAGCCGCCGGGCGTCCTCCTCGGCGGTCTCCGGGTCCCAGGCGTAGGTCTCGCCGGCGGCGACGACGCGGTGCCAGAACGGCCAGATGCGCGGCCAGTCGCCGGCCGTTGCTTCCCTGATCGGCATGGGCGCGAGTCTGGCACGCCCATGCCGGGAGGCACTCGCCCGGGGTGCTCAGTCGACGCTGGGCAGGATGTGGGGCTCGGCGAGGTCGTCCTCGTAGCCCGCCAGGCGGATCGGGGCGGACCTGGCCCACACGTCGAGGCTGCCGAGCTCGCCGGGCCGGCGGCCGGCCGGCCCGGTGCGTTCCTTCGGGCGTTCCTCGGTCTTCGTCTTCTCCGGTGTCACCGCGCACTCCTTATGTGTCGGGTCACCCTCGGGCCTCGCCGGTCAGTCTGCCGCCGGCGCCTGACGCCCGCTGGGGTGTCGGTCAAGAGCAGTTCGGACGCGGTGGCGCCGGTCAGTCGGGACGGACCATGGGTGTGGGTAGGGCCCGTGCTGCTGTTCATCCGCTTCAGACTAACCAAATGAGCGGGGGTCCGCTCTATGGCGCTGCAAACTCCTGGTAATCATCATGCTTCGCCCCGCGCACAGTTGAGTCGGGAGTACTCCCTTTTGTCACATATCGTTCACAAAAGGGGCTCACTCGTTCGGCGTAGTGCGCCGGGGCAGTTCAGCCGGCGTTGGCCACGCCGCAAGGTCGTCATGGTGTGCTGCGGTGCGCAAGGGCCGGATCGCGACAGAGCGCGGAGGACTGACGCGTGGAGCTGCGCAGCGTCGAGGAGCTGATGGACCTGCTGTACGCCTGCCGGGAGGCCGCCGTTCCCGGCGGCGGCCCGGCCGATGCGCACGGCCACGCCCTGCGGACCGCCGCACTGCTGCGCCGCGGCCGCCCCGCCGACAAGGAGTTGCAGGTCGCCGGTCTGGTGCTGGCCGTGGGCGGGCTGCTGTGGCCCGGCGACCCGGCCGGCCGCGCCGGGCGCACCGCCGGCGCGGTGCGCGCCCTGCTCGGTGAGCGGGTCGCCCGGCTCGTCGCCCGCCGGGCGGACCCGGACGCCGCCGCCGACGACGACCTGCGCAGGCTGCGCGAGGCGGAGGAGGAGGGCCGCACCGCCGTCTTCGACGCCGGGGTGCTGGAGGACTGGCGCACGGTGCTGGAGCTGGTGGCGGCCCGCAACTCCCGGCTGGGCGCGGGCGGCTGACCACTCACCACTTGCCGGGCGCGTAGTCCTTCAGGAAGACGCCGTACAGGTCCTCGCCCGCCTCGCCGCGCACCACCGGGTCGTATACCCGGGCCGCGCCGTCGACCAGGTCGAGCGGGGCGTGGAAGCCCTCCTCGGCGAGGCGCAGCTTGTCGTAGTGGGGGCGTTCGTCGGTGATCCAGCCGGTGTCGACCGAGGTCATCAGGATGCCGTCGGTCTCGAACATCTCCTGCGCGCTGGTCCGCGTCACCATGTTCATCGCGGCCTTGGCGGCGTTGGTGTTCGGGTGGCCCGCGCCCTTGTAGCCGCGGGCGAACACGCCTTCCATCGCCGAGACGTTGACGACGTAGGCGCGCTTGGAGGGCGCTTTGCGGGCGGCGTCGGCCATCGCCGGGCGCAACTTGCTGATCAGGATGAACGGCGCCGTGTAGTTGCACAGCTGGGTCTCCAGCAGCTCCACCGGGGAAATCTGCTCGATGCTCTGCACCCAGGTGTTGCTGTCGACGACGTCGGGGACCAGGCCGCCGGCGTCGATGGCGGTGCCGTCGAGGTGCCGGGCGACGCTGGCGTTGCCCGCGACCAGGGCGAGGTCGGCGACCTGCTGCGGGGCCAGTGCGCCGATCCCGGCGGGCAGTGCGGTCAGCCCGTCGACGGCGCCGGAGCCGAAGGCACCGATGACGTGCCGGGCGGGCAGCTCACCGGCGGGCGGCGGGGCGCTCTCGCCCTCGACCAGGGCGGCGTACGCGGAGGGCAGCCGGCGTACGGTCTGGGTCGCGTTGTTGATCAGGATGTCGAGCGGCCCCTGGTCCGCCACCCGGTCGGCCAGCGCGACGGCCTGGGCGGGGTCGCGCAGGTCGATGCCGACGACCTCCAGGCGGTGGATCCAGTCCCCGGAGTCGTCCATGGCCTTGAAGCGGCGCACGGCGTCCCCCGGAAAGCGGGTGGTGATGGTGGTGTGCGCGCCGTCGCGCAGCAGCCTGAGCGCGATGTACATGCCGATCTTGGCGCGGCCGCCGGTGAGCAGGGCCCGCTTGCCGGTGAGGTCGGCGCGGGCGTCGCGGCGCATCCGGTTCTCGGCGGCGCACGGCGGGCAGAGCTGGTGGTAGAAGTAGTCGACCTCGACGTACCGCTGCTTGCAGGTGTAGCAGGAGCGGGGCCGCTGGAGTATCCCCGCGATGGTGCCCTCCTCCGTGCGGGAGGAGGGCAGGATGCCCTCGGTCTCGTCGTCGATGCGCTCCGCCGAGCCGGTGGCGGTGGCCTCGGTGACCGCCTTGTCGTGGGCGGTCTTGGCGGCCCGGCGCTCCTGGCGGCGGCGCTGCTTGACCGTGCGGTAGATGTGCGAGGTGGCCCGGCGGACCGCGATCGCGTCGGGGTGGTCGACCTCGATGCGGTCGAGTTCCGCCAGCACGTCGAGGCAGACGGCGAGCCGCTCGGGGTCGATGCCGGGGCCGTACCCGGACGCGTCCACCTCGTCCGTGGCCGTCGAACCGTCCTGTGTCACCGTCATCGCCGCTGCCGTTCCCTGGTCACCCGTGCGGCGCTCCGTTGTGCGTCCGCTGTCGAACGCCGGATTTTACGCGAGCGCGGGGCCCGGCCGCCAAACGTCTCGCGCGGGGGTGGTCCGAGGGGCCGCCACCCCGGGTCAGGGTCCGCAGGCCCGCAGCAGGGCCGCCAGCTCCTCGGTCACCGCGTGGGCGAGCCGGTCGAGGTCGGGGACGGCCGCGGCGTCCGCGATCAGGCCGTAGTGCACCCGTCCCCGGTACGTCGAGACCGCGACGGCCAGCGAGTGGCCCCGGGCCAGCGGTGCGAACGGGCAGATCTCGGTGAGCGGGTGGCCGCCGAGCCGCAGCCCCAGGCTGGGCAGCGGCACGCTGGTGACCAGGATGTCGAACCAGAGCCGGGCCGCCTGGCCGACCAGTGGGCCGCCGAGCCGGTGGCCGAGGGCCGGGACGTGGTCGGCGAGCAGCGCCACCGCGCCCGCGCCCCGGGCCGGTCCGGCGTCCTTGTTGCGGTCCATCGCGGCGCGGACCGTGCCCAGCCGGGAGAGCGGGTCGGGGTCGCCGACCGGGAGCCGTATCAGGTAGCCGGAGAGCCGGTTGCCCTGCGGGTGGGCGGTGCGCGGGCGGCGCTGGGAGACCGGGATCAGCGCACGCGGCGCCACTCCCTCGCTGCCGTCGCCGCGCTCGTCCAGCCAGCGGCGCAGCGCCCCCGCGACGACCGCGATCAGCACGTCGTTGACGGTGCCGCCCTCGGCCTTGCGGACCCGGTGCACGTCGTCCAGGTCCAGGCTGACGCCGGTGGTGCGGCGGGTGCCGGAGGACTCGGCGGTGAGCGCGGCGGACGAGCGCACGTCGAGGGTGGACAGGGCGACGGAGGCGCCGATGTCCAGGGCCCGCCCGGCGTCGCTGAGCGCGCCGCGCAGCAGCGACGGCAGGGCGCGCACGTCCGGCAGCGGACCGCGTTTCGGCGGGGCGGGGCGGGGCCGCGGCGCGGGCAGGTCCATCGGGTCCAGGACGGCGGCGGCCAGCCCGAGCGCCCGCAGCCCGTCGGCCAGCGCGTGGTGGAACTTGAACAGCACGGCGAAGGAGACCCCGTCCTCCCCCGGCAGCACATGCGCCTCCCACGGCGGCCGGTCCCGCGCCAGGGGGCGCTGCATGAGGCGGCCCGCCACCGCGTGGAAGTCGGCGGCCGGGGCGTGCAGCCGGACGTGGTCGAGCGGGTCGAAGTCCGGGGCCGGCTCCCGGGCGGCGCCGCCGAACGAGAACGGCTGCCGCAGGGCGAGCGGTGGCTGCCACACGTCCCGGATGCGCATCCGCAGTCCGGGCACGCCCGCCGCGCGCGCGGCCAGCAGGTCCGCCGCGTGCGCTCCCGCGGTGGGTGAGTGGGCCGAGAAGACGCCGAGTGCCCCCAGGTGCATGGGGTGCTCGGCGGACTCGATGTTCCAGAACGCCAGATCGAGGGGAGCGAGCAGGTCGGAAGTCAAGGGCTTGCCTCGCGATGTCGCGGACGGATGGATCGCGGACGGATGTTTCGCGGACGGATGGAGACAAGCAGTCAATCGCTCCTCGACGATTACGGTCAAGTACGATCAAGCTACGCACAGTTAACAACGGATTAAGTCCCGCCCCTCCGAGAGGGGCGGGACTCATGGGGCGTCTGCGGTCAGTTCAGCGCGGGTGGCGCCGCCTGGGGTGACGTTCCCCACCCGGACGGCTGCGGGCCGACCGTGAACCCGAGCGACCGCACCGAGCGCAGCGCGTCGGTGGTCAGATAGGTCCGCTGGTACGCCTTGCCGTCGGTGCGGGCGGTCTGGACGTACCGGTCGGTGTCCGAGGTGCCGGGGGCGGTGATGGTCAGGGCGCCGCGCGGGTAGTAGCGGCGGTCCAGGGTCAGGTCGACCCGGTCGAAGACGGGCGTGGACAGCCCCCAGGTGTCGTAACCGGGCTGGATCGGGAAGATCCCGATCGAGGACAGCACGTTCCAGGCGGACATGGTGCCCAGGTCGTCGTTGCCGGTCATGCCGGTCGGGGTGTCGGTGAACAGGGTCAGCGCGGCGTGCACCACGTCGGTGGTCTTCCAGGGCTGCCCGGTGGACAGATAGGTGTACGGGGCGATCAGGTCGGGCTCGTTCTGCGGGTTGTACTTGTCGGCGTTGTAGTACTCGTACGGCCCGTTGACCCACACGTCACGGGCGGTGCCCGCCGGGTCGGCCAGCAGCTGGTCGTAGGCGAAGAAGGAGTCGAGGCGCTCGTTCGCCGCGTCCGTGCCGCCGATGAGGTCGATCATGCCGGGCAGGTCCTGCGGCACGAGCCACTGGTACTGCCAGGAGGTGCCCTCGTGGAAGCCCTCGCTCTGCGCCGGGTCGGCCGGACCGGTGAAGGCGCCGGCGGCGTCCCGGGCGCGGAAGAAGCCGGTCGAGGCGTCGAAGACGGTGCGGTAGTTCTGGGCCCGCTCGGCGTACCGGGCGGCGTCCGCGTCGTGGCCGAGGTCACCGGCCATCTCCGCGAGCATCGCGTCGGACAGGGCGTACTCCAGGGTCGCGGAGCCGCCGTGGTCGTAGTCGGAGTCACCGGGCTTGGCGTGCGGGCGGCCCTTGACGTAGGGCGCGTAGCCGTCGGCGAGGTACTCCAGGTTGGCCTCCCGGCCCACCGCCGGGGAGCCGGCGGGCGGCACCCCGTCGGCGTTCTTCTTCAGCGCCCGGTACGCCTGCTCCTCGTAGCCCTTGAGCAGACCCTGCTGGTAGGCGTTGGTGAGGAAGGGGGTGACCGGGTCGCCGGTCATGATGTTGGTCTCGACGGTGCCGTAGCCCCACTTGGGCAGCCAGCCGCTCTGCTCGTCGATCTTGAGGACCGAGACCGCCATGTCCCGGGCCTGCCGCGGCGCGAGCAGGGAGAGCAGCTGGGACTGGGTGCGGTAGGTGTCCCACAGCGACCAGTTCTGGTAGTACGTGAAGCCCTTCGCCCGGTGTTTCTCCTGGTCCCAGCCGGTGTAGCGGCCGTCCACGTCGCTGCCGATGTTGGGCGCGAGGAAGGACCGGTACAGGGACGAGTAGAAGGTACGGCGCAGGGTGTCGTCGCCGCCCTGGACGCGGACGTCGTCGAGGCGGTCCTCCCAGGTGCGGTCGGCCGCCTTCCGTACGGCGTCGAAGGAACGGCCGCCCTCGGCCCGGAGGTTGAGCGCGGCGCCGTGCGCGTCCACGTAGGACAGCGCGGTGGTCGCCTCGACGGTCCGGTCCTCGGTCGTGTCGAAGCGCAGGTAGGCGCCGTCCGCGCCGGTCTTCGCCCCGGGGGTCACGGTGGACCCCTGCCAGGTGCCGTACGCGGTGAAGGGCCGGTCGAACCGGGTGACCGTGTAGACGGTGTACGGCTCGGTGTCCTGGCAGAAGCCGCTGCCGGTGATGGCGGTGCGCACGGTCCGGCTGTCCAGGATCTCCACGGCGGTGGAGACCGTCCGGTGCAGCGACTGGCCGGCGTTGAGCAGCACGTTGGCCTTGTCGGTGTCCGGGAAGGTGTAGCGCTGCACACCGGTGCGCCCGGTCGCGGTCAGCTCGGCCTCGATGCCGGAGTCCAGGCCGACCCGGTAGTAGCCGGGGCTCGCCGTCTCGTCGTCGTGGCTGAAGCCGGCGGCGTACTTGGTGTAGTCCGTCTCGGTGACGTCCCCGGTGGTCGGCAGCACCGGCAGGTCGCCGCCGAGTCCGCAGCCGACGCCGGAGAGGTGGACCAGGGAGAAGCCCCGGATGTGATCGTTGGAGTAGTCGTAGCCGACGTTGTGGCCGGTGTCCGGGGAGAACTGCACCATGCCGAAGGGCACGGCGGCGCCCGGGTAGGTGTTGCCCTCGTTCTCGGTGCCGATGAAGGGGTTGACCAGGCCGGTCAGGGGGCCGTCGGGGGCGGTGGCCGCCTGTGCGGCGGGGGCGGCGAGGGCGGCCCCCATCAGGGTGGCGGCCGCGGTGAGCGCCGCGCCGCGCAGTCGGTGGGTCCATCTCATGTGGGGTGCCTCCAGGCGGGGGGCTTCGCGTGGCTGCCGGGTGCGGGTCCGTGGCGGCTGGTCGCGCTCGCGCGGCGGAGCCGCATGTCGATGGAGGCCCGTGCCCCCGGACAGGCGGATCACCGCACCCGGCGTTCTGTCGTTCCGTCAGACACAGCCCGCGGGGGTCGCCCGCGAGATGTCCGCGATCAGTTGCTCGTGCGCCGCCTTCAGCCGCGCCACATCGGGCTTGACGACCTTGCGGTCGTAGGTCAGCAGCCCGTTCAGCTCGCCCTCGACATCGGTGATCTGCGTGTAGACGGCGCCGTTGCCGCCCTTGCAGGCCAGCGCGTGCACCTCGGCGAGCTTGGTGAGGTAGTCGTCGGTGTACGTCGCCGGGTCCACGTCGACGTACGACTGCTGCACCGACCAGGCGTGCCCCGGCACCGCCAGCCCCAGACCGCCGTACTCGCCGCTGACCAGGGCCCGTTCGCCGTCCGGCGACGGTGGCAGGGCCGGGGACGGATAGCCGTGCTCGTCCATGATGTCGCCGGCGCCGCCGTCGGCCCCGAGGTTCAGCCCGGACTGGTTGTTGACCAGCCGGGTCGGGTCCCAGGACTTGGCCTGCTCGGCGATCCGGCCGACGTCGTACTGGCCCCAGCCCTCGTTGAAGGTGACCCACATGATCACCGACGGGCTGCTGATGTGCTCGTCGATGATCTCCTTCATCTCGCGCTCGTACTCGGCGCGGGCCGCGGTGGACGGGTTGACGCCCGCCGTCATGGCCGGCATGTCCTGCCAGACCATGAGGCCCAGCCTGTCCGCCCAGTAGAACCAGCGGTCCGGCTCCACCTTGATGTGCTTGCGGACCGAGTTGAAGCCCATCTCCTTGTGCGCCTTCAGGTCGTACGCGAGGGCCTCGTCGGTCGGCGCGGTGTGCAGGCCGTCGGGCCAGAAACCCTGGTCGAGGGTGGCCATCATGAAGATCGGCTCACCGTTCAGCAGAGTGCGCGGGGTGCCGTCGACCTTCTCCACCGAGATCGAGCGCATACCGAAGTAGCTGCCGACCCGGTCCTTGCCGACGGTGACCTTCAGGTCGTAGAGGAACGGGTCGTCCGGCGACCACAGCCGCGGGTTGTTGATCTTGAGGGTGAGCGGTGTCCCGGTGCGGCCGGTCGCCGTGGCGACCTTGCGCTTGCCCTGGTAGGCGGTGGCGGTGACCTTCACGCCGGCGCGGACGCCCTGCGGCTCGACGGTGAGCGTGGACGCGTCCACGTCGGGGGTGAGCTTCAGCGAGTCCGTGTGGTCGGCGGCGACCGGCTCCATCCACACCGTCTGCCAGATGCCGGAGGACGGCGTGTACCAGATGCCGCTCGGGTCCAGGCGCTGCTTGCCCAGCGGCGGGTTCTCGCCGTCGGCGGCGTCGGTCGGGTCGTAGACGCCGACGATCAGCTCCTGGGTGCGGCCGGGCTTGAGCGCGTCGGTGATGTCGGCGCTGAACTTGTCGTAGCCGCCCTTGTGGTCGGCGACCTTGACGCCGTTGACGTAGACCTCGGACTGCCAGTCCACCGCGCCGAAGTTGAGGTTCAGGCGCTGCTGGGAGCCGACCTTCCAGTCCTTGGGGACGGTGAAGGTGCGGCGGTACCACATCCGGTCCTCGTGCCGCTCGATGCCGGAGAGCTGGGACTCCACCGGGTACGGGACCAGGACGCGCTCCTTGAGCTGCTTGCCGACCGGCGGCTGCTCGCCGGCCTCGGCGGCGGCGAACTGCCAGCTGCCGTTCAGGTTCTGCCAGTCGTCCCGGGTCAGCTGCGGGCGCGGGTACTCGGGGAGCGCGTTGTCCGGCCCGACCTCGTCGGCCCAGTCGGTGCGCAGCTCGTAGGTGGAGCGGTTGGCGCCGCTCGTCCAGAACGCGCTGACAACGTTGCCGTCGGCTGTCGTCAGGCCGCCCTGCCCGTCGTAGCGGATGTCGGCGGTGCCGGGCGCGGTGCCGGTCTTGTTGCCGACGACGGGCTCGTCGAGGGCGACCAGGAGGGCGTTCGGGTCGTCCGGGTCGGCCTGCGTCCCGCCCAGCGGCCAGGTGGCGCCGCCGATGACCGCCGTGAGGTGGTCGGTGAAACCGGCCGGGGGCGTGGCCACGGGGTGGGCGAAGCCGAGCTTGAGGGTGCGGCCGGTGGACAGGACGGTGGCCGAGGTGGCGCCGTCGTAGTCGTAGCCCTCGGGCAGCCGGAACGCCGACTGCGGGACCGCTTCCTTGGCGCCGCCGGGCTCGGTCCAGCGCAGGTGCAGGTTGGAGCCGCCGTAGTGCTCGAAGTACTCGAGCTTGATGTCGTAGGACTGGCCGGCTGTCAGGTCGATCGGCTGGGCGGTCTGTTCGCGGTCCCAGTCGTCGACCCAGTGGTCGATGGCGAGCTGTCCGCCGATCCAGAGGCGGAACCCGTTGTCGCCGATGACCGAGAAGGTGTGCGGGCCACTCTCCTCGGGGACCAGCCGGCCGGTCCAGCGGACGTTGACGTCGTCCGCCTGTCCGGTGGCGAACTTCAGGCGCGACTCCAGGTTGTCGAAGTCGACCTGCGGGTCGAAGCCGGTGGCCTTCAGCTCGTTGAAGTCGAAGGCGCCGGGGGCCGACTGGGTGTAGTACTCGCCCTTCAGGCCGTGGATGTCCACGGCGTCGTCGGCGGCCGCGTTCGCGGCGGGCACGGCGGCGAGTGAGCCGATGCCGAGCGCCGCGGCCAGCAGCAGGGCCAGGCGGTCTCTGAGTCGTCTGATGCGCACGGATCCTCTCCTTCGAGGAGGACGGGGGCGACCCGCACACCGACGTGATATTACATCGATGTAACGGCAGATGCATGACAACACGGATTCCGGTTGGCGTCCAGGGACATGACAAGGGCGGCCGCGGGCACCCGCGCCGGGCCCGGCCGGGCGGTGCACGGGACCGCCCGGCCGGAGTCCGGAACCCGGCGCGTCAGGGCACCCGCTGGCCCTTGCCGAGGGCGATCACCCCGCCCTTGGAGACGCTGTACAGCTCCGCGTCCCGCTCGGGGTTGACGCCGATCGTGGCGCCCGGCGGCACCTGGACGTTCTTGTCCAGCACCGCCCCGCGCACCACCGCGCCCCGTCCCACGTGCACGTTGTCGTGCAGCACCGACCCCTGCACCACCGCGCCCGGGTCGACCACGACGCCCGGCGACAGCACGGAGCGGGTGACCTGTCCCCGGATCAGGCAGCCGGCGCTGATGATCGACTCGCTGGCGATCCCGCCGGCGTTGAACCGGGCCGGCGAGAGCTGCCCGGAGGAGGTGTAGATCGGCCACTGGCGGTTGTAGAGGTTGAAGGCCGGCCGCTCGGCGATCAGGTCCATGTGGGCGTCGTAGTAGGCGTCGAGGGTGCCCACGTCCCGCCAGTAGCCCTGGTCCCGGCTGGTCTCGCCGGGCACGTGGTTCTCGCTGAAGTCGTACAGCCCCGCCTCGCCCCGGTCGGTGAGCTGGGGCAGGATCGAACCGCCCATGTCATGCGCGGAGTTCTCGTCCTCGGCGTCCCGGTGCAGCGCCTCGATCAGCGCCTTGGTGGTGAAGACGTAGTTGCCCATCGAGGCGAAGACGCAGGCCGGGTCGTCGACCAGGCCGGGCGGGTCGGCGGGCTTCTCCAGGAAGCTCTGGACCGTCTGGCCGTCGGAGCCCGGCGTGATCACGCCGAAGGACGCCGACTCGGTGCGCGGCACCCGGATGCCCGCCACCGTCACGCCCGCGCCGGACTCGATGTGCTGGGCGAGCATCTGGCGCGGGTCCATGCGGTAGACGTGGTCGGCGCCGAACACCGCGACGTACTCGGGCTGTTCGTCGTGCACGAGGTTGAGCGACTGGAGGATGGCGTCGGCACTGCCCAGGAACCAGCGCGGGCCCAGGCGCTGCTGCGCGGGGACCGGGGTGACGTAGTTGCCGAGCAGGCTGGACATCCGCCAGGTGGTGGTGACGTGCCGGTCCAGGGAGTGCGACTTGTACTGGGTGAGTACGCAGATGCGCAGGATGTCGCCGTTGACCAGGTTGGAGAGCACGAAGTCGACGAGCCGGTACGTGCCGCCGAAGGTGACCGCGGGTTTGGCCCGGTCCGCGGTCAGCGGCATCAGCCGCTTGCCCTCCCCGCCCGCCAGGACGATACCGAGCACCGAAGGACCTCCACGACGCATGGCCGCTCCCCTCCCACCCTCTGCGCGAGTCGCGCACCGTCACGCCTGTTTCAGCACGTCCTCGTAGAGCCGGACCGTGCGGCGGGCCACCGTGTCCCAGCCGAACTCGGCCACCGCCCGCTCGCGCCCGGCCGCGCCCATCCGCCGGGCCCGGTCCGGATCGCCGATGACGGAGTCCAGGGCCCGGGCGAGCCCCGCCTCGAAGTCGTCGTCCACGTCGACGAGTACCCCCGTTTCGCCGTCCGCCACGACCTCGGGGATGCCGCCGGTCCGGGAGGCCACCACGGGGGTGCCGCAGGCCATCGCCTCCAGGTTGACGATGCCGAGCGGCTCGTACACCGAGGGGCAGGCGAACACCGCCGCGTGGGTGAGCAGTTGCACCACCTCGGGGCGGGGCAGCATCCGCTGGATCCAGTGCACGCCGTCCCGGGCCCGGCTCAGCTCCCGGTGCAGGTCGCGGAACTCCCGGTCGATCTCGGGGGTGTCGGGGGCGCCCGCGCACAGCACCACCTGCACGGCGGGGTCGATGTCCCGTACCGCGCGCAGCAGATGGGGTACACCCTTCTGGCGGGTGATGCGGCCGACGAAGAGCACGTAGGGGCGGGAGCGGTCCAGGCCGATCCGGTCCAGGACGTCGGTGGCCGCGTCCGGCCGGTACAGCCGGGTGTCGATGCCGTTGTGCACGACGTGCACCCGGTCGGCGGACAGCGCCGGGTAGCAGCCGAGGATGTCCTCGCGCATCGCCCCGGAGACGGCGATCACCGCGTCGGCCGACTCGATCGCGGTGCGTTCCGCCCAGCTCGACAGCGCGTAGCCGCCGCCGAGCTGCTCGGCCTTCCAGGGGCGCAGCGGCTCCAGCGAGTGGGCGGTCACCACGTGCGGGACGCCGTGCAGCAGCTTGGCCAGGTGACCGCCGAGGTTGGCGTACCAGGTGTGCGAGTGCACCAGTTCGCGGCCGGCCAGGGCGTCGGTCATCGCCAGGTCCACCGACAGGGTGCGCAGCGCGTCGTTGGCGCCGTCGAGGGCGGACCAGGGGCGGTGCCGCCGCACCCCGGCGCCGTCGGCGCCGGACGCCTCGCCCCAGCAGTGCACGTCCAGATCGACCAGCGCGGACAGTTCCCGGGCGAGGAACTCCACGTGGACGCCCGCGCCGCCGTAGACGTCCGGCGGGTACTCCCGGGTCAGCAGTCCCACACGCACCCGGAACCTCCCGTCTCGGCGACTGGTCCCCACATGGTCACCCAGCGGGGACGCGGGGGGAAGAGCGCGGGGCGTTCGGCGCGGAACAGACGGGGAACGGGGGCGAGGAAACAGGCGGGGAACGGGGTGGGGAACAGACGGGGAGTGGGGTCGGGGTCGGCCCTGGGGAGGACCGGGCGACGGTCGTACTCCATCGGCAGTATGACCCAAAGAGTGCTCAGGGCTGACGACGGGAAGGAACGGGCGCGGCAAGGTGTTGGTCATGGAAGCCGACCGTTCGCCGCGCCGGGCCGGGCCGACCGGGCCGGGCCGCCGCCTCACGCAGAGGAGCAGCCGATGAGCGCCCTCGCGTTGTCCGTGGTGCTGTCGCTGGTGTCCGCCGTCGCCTACGCGGGCGGGGCCATCGTCCAGGAGCAGGTCGCGCTGTCCTCCCCCGACCGGCCGTACGCGCCGCTGCGCCGGCTCACCTGGTGGGCGGCGGTCGCGCTGAACGGCCTCGGCGGGCTGCTGCACGTGGTCGCCCTCGCCTACGGTCCGCTCAGCCTGGTCCAGCCGCTGGGCGCGCTGACCATTGTCTTCGCGCTGCCGATGGCGGCGCTGTTCGTGGGGCGCCGGGCGGGTACGACGGCCTGGCGGGGCGCGGTCATGGCGACGGTGGGGCTCGCGGGCCTGCTGGCCCTGGTCGGCTCGTCGGACTCCCGGTCGCTGGACACCGCGCAGCGCACGGTGGTGGCCCTGGTGACCGCCGGGGCGGTCGTGGCGCTGATGGTCGCCGGCCGGGCCGCGCACCGGCATCCGGCGGTGCGCAGCATGCTGCTGGCGACCGCGTCCGGCGTCGCCTTCGGCATGTCGTCGGTGTTCACCAAGACGGTCGCGGTGGACTGGTCCGGCGGCGTGACCGCGGGCGATCTGCCGTCCCTGGCGGTGATCGGGGTACTGGCCACCGCGGGCATGCTGCTGTCCCAGGCGTCCTACCGGGGCGCGGGCCTGGCCGCCCCGCTGGCCACCCTGACGGTGGTGAACCCGGTGGTGGCCGCGGCGGTCGGCATCACGATGTTCGGCGAGACCTTCCGCTACGGGATGCTCGGCACCGTGCTCGCCCTGGGCTGCGGGGTGGTCGCCGCGGGCGGTCTGATCCTGCTGACGACCGAGCGGATCACCCGGACGGAACGACAGGTTCCGTCGTCGGACGACGGAGCCGGAGACGGTGGCGGCGACGCGGCGGTGCCGTCCGCCCGCGCGGTGCCGGCCGGTGCGGAACCGGCCGGCCCGTCCTGGTCCGGCGACGCGGACGCGGTGCGCGCGGCGGGAGCCACTCCGCCCGGCGGGTCCGGGAAAGTACCGTCGGCGGGCCGGGCGCGGGATGCCGAGCAGGTCGCGCTGCCCGCCCAGGCACCGTCCCCGGCCGCGGAGACCGCGGCGCGGGAGGAGGCGTACCCGGAGGGGACTTACCCGCAGGAGGCGTACCCGGACGAGGCGTACCCGGACGAGGGGATACGCGGGGCGGGCGCGACCGCGCCCGCCGCCACCGCGCTGGTCCCCTCCCTGGTCTCCTCCTGCGGGGCCTGCGTCTTCGACGGCGTCTCGTACGTGCCCTACGCCCGGCCGGCCGGGCCGGACCGGCGCCGGGCGCGGGTTGCGGGTCAGATTTTTACCCCGCCGGCCCGCAGATAGGCCACCGGGTCGACGTCCGTGCCGAAGCCGGGCCCCGTCCGCACCTCGAAGTGGAGGTGCGGGCCGGTGCTGTTGCCGGTGGATCCGGACCGGCCGAGACGCTGGCCGGTGCTCACGCGCTGCCCGTCCTTCACCGAGATCGCGGACAGGTGCGCGTACTGGCTGTACCGGCCGTCGGCATGCCGGACCACCACCTGGTAGCCGAAGGAGCCCTCCCAGCCGGCGCTGACCACCTGGCCCGCGCCGACCGACTTCACCGGCGTGCCGGTCGGCACGGGGAAGTCGACACCGGTGTGGTAACCCTGCGACCAGGAGGAACCCGTCTGGTGGTAGGGCGTGCCGGTGGCGGCGTCGACGGGGGCGACCAGGGAGTGACCGGTGGCCGTCCCGCTCTTGCCGCTGTCCGAGGAGGACTTCTTCTCGGACTTCGGCTTCTCGGACTTCGGTTTCTTGGCGGCGGCTTTCCGCTCGGTCCTGGTTTCGGACGCCTTGGTACCGGACGCCTTGCCGGTCGGCTTGTCCTTGTCCGTCGCCTTTCCGGTCAGCGCCAGCCGCTGCCCCGGCAGGATCATGTCGGGATCGTCGCCGACCTCGTCGCGATTGGCGGCGTAGAGCCGCTGCCAGCCGCCCGACACCCGCTCGGTGTCGGCGATGCCGGAGAGGGTGTCGCCGGAGATCACGGTGTACATCTGGGACCGCCCGGCGCGGGACTGCGGGGTGCTCTGCGGCCGCACGTCCGCGGCGGCGCTCTTCCCGCTGCTCTTGCGCTGCTGCTGTTTCTTCTCGGCCGTGTCGCCGGTCTTGCTGTCCGTCTTGCTGTCCGTCTTGCTGCCGGTCTTCTTGTCGGCGCCGCCGGCCGGGTGGATGTCGGGGGTGTCGCCGCCCCGGGTCAGTCCGGCCCGCGCCGAGCAGACCGGCCAGGCGCCGGGGCCCTGCCCGTCCAGCACCTTCTCCGCCACGGCGATCTGCTGGTCCTTGGTGGCCAGATCCGCGCGCGGCGCGTACTGGGTGCCGCCGAACGCCTCCCAGGTGGACTGGGTGAACTGGAGCCCGCCGTAGAAGCCGTTGCCGGAGTTGATGTCCCAGTTGCCGGTGGACTCGCAGGCGGCCACCTTCTCCCAGGTGTCCACATCGGCCGCCTGCACGGTGCCGGTACCGATGAGCGGCAGCGCCATGCCCGCCCCGCCGGCGGTGACGGTCAGTGAGGCGCGGTTGATCCTGTTCGGCTGATACCGGCGGTGCCGGCCACGTACGGCCATGGACATCCCCCTCGACACTGAGTCAGGAGCGGCAGAGGCAAGCACTGGAACCGGCCATGACGATACGGGCCGCGGCCGTCCGGTGTGGCGGAATGGCGTGGAACCGGCGGTTGTTGGCCGGATGAGGCACGTGTCCGATGAGCCGTCGGGCCCCTCCCGTGCGTACCGGTGGGTGCGTCGGCCGTGCACATGCGGCCGGCGAACCGGCACGTCAGGATGGTCGGGCGGCGCCGTAGGCTGACGGGCACGACCGGCACCACCGACACTGAGGTCACTAGGAGCCAACGTAATGAGCACAACAGCGCAGATCGGCGTCACGGGTCTCGCGGTCATGGGCCGCAACCTCGCCCGTAACTTCGCGCGCAACGGTTACACCGTCGCCCTGCACAACCGGACGGCGTCGAAGACGCACGCGCTGGTGGAGGAGTTCGGCGGCGAGGGCGACTTCGTCGCCACGGAGACGGCGAAGGAGTTCGTCGCGGCGCTGGAACGCCCGCGGCGCCTGGTGATCATGGTGAAGGCCGGTGACCCGACCGACGCGGTGATCCAGGAGTTCGCCCCGCTGCTGGAGCCGGGCGACATGATCATCGACGGCGGCAACGCGCACTTCGCCGACACCCGGCGCCGTGAGCGGGAGCTGCGCGAGCAGGGCATCCACTTCGTCGGCATGGGCGTCTCCGGCGGCGAGGAGGGCGCCCTGAACGGCCCGAGCATCATGCCCGGCGGCCCCGCCGAGTCCTACGACTCGCTCAGCCCGATGCTGGAGAGGATCTCGGCGAAGGCGGCGGACGGCGCGCCCTGTGTGACCCACGTCGGTCCGGACGGCGCCGGGCACTTCGTGAAGATGGTGCACAACGGCATCGAGTACGCCGACATGCAGCTGATCGGCGAGGCGTACCAGCTGCTGCGGGACGTGGCGGGCTACTCCCCCGCGCAGATCGCGGACATCTTCCGCACCTGGAACACCGGCCGGCTGGACTCCTACCTGATCGAGATCACCGCCGAGGTGCTCTCCCACGTGGACGCGGCGACGGGTGAGCCGTTCGTGGACGTGGTGGTCGACCAGGCGGAGCAGAAGGGCACCGGCCGCTGGACCGTCCAGATCGCCCTCGACCTCGGGGTGCCGGTCTCCGGCATCGCGGAGGCGGTCTTCGCCCGCTCGCTGTCCGGGCACGCGGCGCTGCGCGAGGCGTCCCGCTCGCTGGCGGGCCCGAAGCCGGCCCCGCTGTCCGAGTCGGAGGCGGCGGCCTTTGCCGACCGGGTGGAGCAGGCGCTGTACGCCTCGAAGATCGTCTCCTACACGCAGGGCTTCCACGAGATCGCGGCGGGCAGCGAGGAGTACGGCTGGGACATCGATCTCGGCGCGGTCTCGGCGATCTGGCGGGGCGGCTGCATCATCCGCGCGGCCTTCCTGGACCGCATCCGCGCCGCCTACGACACCCGGCCGGACCTGCCGAGCCTGCTGTCGGACGAGACGTTCGCACGGGAGATCGCCGAGGCGCAGGACGACTGGCGCGAGGTGCTGGTCGCCGCGACCCGGCAGGGCGTTCCGGCCCCCGGCTTCGCCGCCGCGCTCGCCTACTACGACGCCCTGCGCGCCGAGCGGCTGCCCGCCGCCCTCACCCAGGGCCAGCGGGACTTCTTCGGCGCGCACACCTACCGGCGCACCGACCGGGACGGCTCGTTCCACACGCTGTGGGGCGGGGACCGGTCGGAGGTGGCCGGCTAGGACAGCCGGTCCACACGGGGGCCCAGTCATGGATGGCCGCCCAGGGCCCCTTGTGCCCGGACCCTGGGCGGCCGGCGCGCGAGGTCAGCGCAACGGCGGTCCGGGCTCCGGGCTCGGCACGGGCTCCGGGCCCGGCGGGATCGGCGACGGCGCGGGCCCCGGCGGGCCCGGGGGCTGCGGCGTCGGCTGCGGGCCCGGACCTGGAGGTTGCGGCGTCGGCTGCGGACCCGGCCCCGGCGGCTGCGGGGTCGGCTCCGGGCCGGGGCCGGGCGGTGGGGCCGGCGGGGCCGGGTCGGGATACGGCTGCGGCGGCTCGGGGTCCGGGCCCGGCGTCGGTCCCGGCGGAACGGGATCCGGATACGGGTTCGTCATGGCTCTGTCCTCCGGCCAGTGGCGGTCTGCGTCGGCTCTGGTGTACTGCCCCGCCTACCCGAGCGCCGCTCCGCCACTCACTCCCCCGTATGAAGCGGGGGACCCAGCCGGCCCCCGCTTCACACTTCGTACGGGTCGGTCCCGCGTCAGAACCGCCCGGGGTGCGCCCGCAGCCAGTCCTTCGCCGCCCGCAGCAGCTCCGGGTCGGCCGCCGGGGCCTCGTCGGGGTGCCGCTCGGCCCACTTGACGACGTACGGGCACAACGGCGCGACGGTGACGCCCTCGCGTCCGGCGAGGACGTACAGCTCACGGGCGAGCGACCCGGCGATGCCCTTGCCCTCGTGGGCCGGCTCGACGATGGTGTGCACCGGCACGAGGGCACCGGCGGGGGCGTCCAGCACGAAGTACTCGATCCGGCCGACGACCTCGCCGCCGGCCACCGCCTCCAGCCGGCCCGCCGCCCGGTCGTCACGGATCTCGATGTCGCTCACGGGCACGCTCCCTGTTCCCGGCGGCCGCACCGCCTTCGTCTCGTACTTGCCGTACCGCGCCGCACCCGCCGCGTCAGGCGGACACCGCCTGCGGGCTGCGCTGCTGGTCCGAGCCCGGTACCGGCTCGGCGGGGTCCGTGCCCAGGGCGACGATGCGGTTGTCGCGGTCCACGTGCACGACCCGCGGCTTCAGCGACCGCGCCTCGGCGTCGGTGACCTGAGCGTAGCTGATGATGATCACGAGATCGCCGGGGTGGACGAGGTGAGCGGCGGCCCCGTTGATCCCGATCACACCGGACCCGCGCTCCCCCTCGATGACGTAGGTCTCCAGCCGGGCCCCGTTGGTGATGTCCACGATGTGCACCAGCTCACCGGGCAGCAGATCGGCGGCGTCCAGCAGCTCGGCGTCGATGGTCACGGAGCCGACGTAGTGCAGGTCGGCCTGGGTGACGGTGGCTCGGTGGATCTTGGACTTGAACAGAGTACGCAGCACTTTGGACTCCTCGAAGACGGCTCCCTGCCTGCTTTGTGCAGGTCAAGGGCAGTCTCGACTGTACACCGGCACGCTCGAACAATGTTTGTGAGGAACATCGCTCCGGCCTGGCTGGACGGCTTCCCGCCTGGGGTTTTCCTTCGCACCGGCGCCTGTTGGGGCGACCGTCCCGGAACGCGCGGGGACTCATGCTGACCGGATGCCGGCTTACCTGATGATCTCTCAGGTAAGCGGGAGACCACTCTGCACACACGGACGACGTAAGCACGCACACCACCGCCCTGTCGAGCACGGCATCGCTCCGGTTCACGGAACACGGCTCCTTCGGCCATCAGCCGGTCGACGCTCGGCCGCGGTGCGCCCGGTCACAGGCGGGTGGTGAACCGGCCGTCGGGTAGTTTCCGCAGCCAGCCGCGGTCGACGAGTCTGACCAGCTTGCTGCGGAGCGGTTCCAGCTTGGCCTTCACGCTGATGTGCACCCCCACTACCTCGCCGACCTCGCGGGCCATGATCGGTCCGGTGGCCTGTCGCACGGCGGTGATGATGCGCTGTTAGAACTCCTAACGAAATGATCTTCGAGGTGGTTGGATCACTCCGAGGCCGATGATCTGGGGGTGCGGGGTGACTCGTCCGAAGCCATGGGAAGTCGACGACGGGCTGTGGGCGGTGATCGAGCCGCTGCTGCCCAAGGTCGAACGTCGGACCCGGCACCCAGGTCGCAAGCGGCATCCGGACCGGCTGGTGTTTCGGGCATCCTGTTCGTCCTGCACACCGGGATCTCCTGGGAACACCTGCCGCAGGAACTCGGCTTCGGCTCGGGTATGACCTGCTGGCGCCGCCTGGCCGAATGGACAGAGGCCGGGGTGTGGCCCCGGCTCCACGAGGTCCTCCTCGCCGAGCTCCGCAGCGCGAACGCCCTGGACTTCTCTCGGGCAGCCGTCGACGGCTCCCACATCCGGGCGTTAAAGGGGGCTCCAAGACCGGACGAAGCCCTGTCGACCGGGGCAGGACGGGCAGCAAGCATCACCTGATCACCGATGCCACCGGAATCCCCCTTGCCGCCACCCTGACCGGCGGAAACCGCAACGACGTCACGCAGCTAATCCCGCTGCTCCAGGCTGTGCCGCCCGTGCGCGGCAAGCGCGGCCGGCCCCGGCGCCGCCCGAAGGTGGTGCTGGGTGACCGTGGCTACGACCACGACAAGTACCGCCGCCTCGTCTGGGACCTTGGTGTGAAGCCGCTTATCGCACGCCGCGGCATCGAGCACGGCTCCGGCCTGGGCACCCAACGCTGGGTCGTGGAGCGCGCGTTCGCCCACCTTCACTGGTTCCGCCGCCTGCGGATCCGCTGGGAGATACGCGACGATATCCACCAAGCCTTCCTCACCCTCGGATGCGCGCTCATCTGCTGGCGCCGACTGGCAGCAGTTCAGCGCCGCCACTCATAGGCACCGGGTGAAGTCTGAAGAACTTCGCTCGGCCACTCCTCCCGCACCTGCTCGAGCAGCCTCCGTTGATCGTTGGGCCAGCCCTCTTCGAGACACAGGGGCAGGAACACAGACGCACCAGAGCCGGTCGCGTCCTCGATGCGCACCGCAGCCGTACCGTGCTCTTCATTGAGCGCCTGAAACTGGATCTCAGGGCTGCGGTCGTCGTCTGTCCAGCAGACGTCGCCGCCTAAGGCAAGCGTATCCAGAGCCTCTGACCAACTGGCCAGATCCTTGGGGAACAACGACAGTGCCAGGCGACCGCTCACAAAACCGCTCTCGATGAGTACCTCCGCATCAAGAACATCGTGGAGCGGCAGCACCCCTGGCATGCGACGGCCCAGCACCCGTACTCGGAAGCGATTGTCACCATCCGAGAGGTGGATCAGATCCACGGTGCTACCCCCGCCCTCCTTCAGCCAACACGGCACATCCTGCAGGCTCGCACCTTCCGCCACCATCAAACTAGCCAGGCGCTCATTCCGTTAGGAGTTCTTAGTCCCTGGCCCACACCACCGCGGCGGGCCTCATGACCCTCACCGGCTCCGGCCACGCCACCGCCCGCCACCTGACCGACCGGCAGGGCCGCAAACGCTACACCGGTCTCGAACACGCGGCCAGCACGAGCGTCCAGGACGCCGCCCACACCCTCTTCGGCAACGAGTACGTCGGCACCGACCACGTCTTCCGCCTCAACGGCCCCCGCGTCGAGGCGTTCTCCGGTGTGGACGAGGGGGTCTTCCGACTCTCCGCCAGGAGCGACATCGAGCAGTACCGCGCCCTCGTCCACGCGAGCCGCCACCGCCGCCACCGCCTCACCATCGACGAGGACTGGGGCGGTCCGGTCTCCGTCCACGCCGACGGCTCTGTCTTCGCCCGGCGGCTGTTGCCGGGGCAGAACGAGGAACCCTGCGCGTGCTCGTCTCGCTGACGCACCGCTGAGACGACAGTTCCGTCCAGACGGCCTCTGGGCGGACGACGAAATCACATGACGGCCAGCAGCGTGGGCCTCGACTCGCGGTGACGGTGTAGGCGCGGGCGATGCGGAGCATGGTCTTGCTCACCCGCCCCGAAGGACGGCAGCGGATCCAGCCGGAAGCCTTCCGACCAATTCTGCAAGGTGGCCGTTACCGCGTTCCACCGTTGAATCCCGGACTGGACCTGGGAGTGGTATCGCGCGGCCGCCATGCACATCCGTCGTGCGGGGCAGCCACCCACCGTGGACGAATCCGGGTTGGAACCTGCTGGCCACACCGCATCCTCTGGTTGCAACGGTGGTAGAAGGGATGGCCGCGATGACCGCCTATCAGGCGTTCTCGTCATGGATCCGCGCACCCAGGTCCTCCGCCCACTCCAGCGCCCACGCCTTGAGTTCCTCGATCTGCCGGGAGGTGAGCCCGTAGGCCGTGTAGTCCTCGTCCTCGTACCAGTCCGCGCCGATGAGCCGGTCCCGGAGTTCTTCGAGGCTGAACTCGTCGTGGGCGCGACGGCGGCCCAGGGATTCGAGGTCGGCGGTGGAGCGGTGGCGGGAGGCAGCCTGGACATCGATGAGGTCGCGGACGGTGCCCCGGTCAGCGAGGGCACGGACCTTGGTGCCGATCACGTCGTCGAGGGAAAGAACTGGGCCGTAGGGGGTCTGGGCAGGCGGAGCCCAGAACGCCTCCTTGAGGACATCGACCTCGCACTCCTCGGCGGTGTCCGGATCAGTGACGAGGAACCGGCCGCTGAGCGGATCGGTCTGGACATGCGTGGTCCGCCATCCGCGCGCGCTGAGGCCGGCTGTGAGGGAGGCAACGATCTCCTGCATCGGAGCGGGGTTCTCGGTGGCAACGTCGAGGTCACGACTGAAGCGTTCGACCAAGCCGTGGGCCTGCACGGCGTATCCGCCGGTGAGGACCAGAGGGTAGGGGGAGCCGAGGTCGAGGATGTCGGAGAGGAGACGCTCGTGGAGCGGAGTGAGCTTCACGCGGCGGTCGTGTCGGCCGGAGCACAGCGGAGCAGCTCGGGGAAGGCGTCCTCCCAGACCTCGCGGATGTAGGGACTGATCAAGCGCCGCAGCACGGGCCACTGCTCGGCGAGCAGCCGGTGGTGCAGGAGGGTCACCAGGTCCTCGCGCAGTCCTTCGGCGAGGACGGTCCGGTAGAGAGTCATGCGGGACTTCGGACGGTCCAGGCTGTAGCTCGTCCGCCCGGACCAGACGATGTGGAGCGGCAGATCCACGTCGCCCTCGACGGGGCCGGTCAGTTCCTGCAAGCGCTCGGGAAGCCGGCTGCGGTAGCGGTCCCGCAGCGCCTCGGCACGGGGGGCGGTGAGCGTCGTGTCCATGCATCCAGTATCGCTGCTGAGAGGCGGCGGCATGGCGGATACGGGGGTGCCTGTCCTACGTAAGGGTCGGGCGCCCGCCCTTCCATCGGCCATCTCAAGCAGGGCGCGCTTAGCGCATCATCGCCTACCAGCACAGGCCCCCAGGTGGCGCGGCAATCGGCTGCCCTCTAGACCCGGGCAGCCCGCCCACAGGGGCGGGTGATCATGACGCAGCAGGTCACGCGGAGGGTCGCCAGGGACCTGTCGAGGTCACCCGTCATGGCAGCCGCCTGGTCAGCAAGCTGGGACGCTCCCGCGCCCGATGCTGACCGTTTGCTGAACCTCAGCGGGGCCATCAAGCCTCTGACCTGCAAAAACACCCAAATGCTAGATCTTGGACTTGAACAGAGTACGCAGCACTTTGGACTCCTCGAAGACGGCTCCCTGCCTGCTTTGTGCAGGTCAAGGGCGCCCTCGACCTTACACCGACACCCTCGTCCGGTGGTTGTGAGGAACGTCGCTCCGGTCAGACGGGACGGCTTCCTGCCTGGGCTCCCACTCCGGCGGGCGGCGGGCCTTCCGGGGCCCGGAAGCGGTTGATGGCCTCGATGTGCCGGGCCCGCGTCTCCTCGTCGCGCACGCCCATGCCTTCCTCGGGCGCCAGGCACAGCACGCCGACCTTGCCCTGGTGCAGGTTGCGGTGGACGTCGTAGGCGGCCTGGCCGGTGTCTTCGAGGGAGTACACCTTGGAGAGCGTCGGGTGGATCCTGCCCTTGGCGATCAGCCGGTTGGCCTCCCACGCCTCGCGGTAGTTGGCGAAGTGCGAGCCGATGATGCGCTTCAGCGACATCCACAGGTACCGGTTGTCGTAGACGTGCTCGTAGCCGGACGTCGACGCGCAGGTGACGACGGTGCCTCCTTTGCGCGTGACGTACACGCTGGCGCCGAAGGTCTCGCGGCCGGGGTGCTCGAAGACGATGTCGACGTCCTCGCCGCCGGTCAGCTCGCGGATGCGCCCGCCGAACCGTTTCCATTCCTTCGGGTCCTGGGTGTGGGCGTCCTGCCAGAAGCGGTAGTCCTCGGCGTCGCGGTCGATGACGGCCTCGGCGCCCATCCTCCTGCATATCTCGGCCTTCTGCGGCGAGGAGACCACGCAGACCGGTGTGCCGCCGCCGGCGAGGACGAGTTGCGTGGCGTACGAGCCGAGGCCGCCGCTCGCCCCCCAGACCAGGACGTTGTCGCCCTGCTTCATCTGGGCGCCGTTGCGGGAGACCAGCTGGCGGTAGGCGGTGGAGTTGACCAGGCCGGGAGCGGCGGCCTCCTCCCAGCTCAGGTGCGCGGGCTTGGGCATGAGCTGGTTGGACTTCACCAGCGCGATCTCCGCCAGGCCGCCGAAGTTGGTCTCGAAGCCCCAGATCCGCTGCTCGGGGTCGAGCATGGTGTCGCCGTGGCCGTCGGCGGACTCCAGTTCCACGCTGAGGCAGTGCGCGACGACCTCGTCGCCGGGCTGCCAGGCGTTGACACCCGGACCGGTGCGCAGCACCACGCCCGCCAGATCCGATCCCAGGACGTGGTAGGGCAGGTCGTGCCGGCGGGCCGACTCGCTGAGCCTGCCGTAGCGCTCCAGGAAACGGAACGTCGGCAGCGGTTCGAAGACGGCCGACCACACGGTGTTGTAGTTGACCGAGGAGGCCATCACGGCCACCAGCGCCTCACCGGGGCCGGGCGACGGGGTCGGCACCTCCGCCAGATGGAGCGACTTCCGCGGGTCCTTGTCGACCGAGGCCACCCCCTCGAAGAGGTCGGTCTCGTCCTTGCGGGTGACGATGCCGCGGAAGGAATCGGGAATCCGGACACCGGCCCAGTCCTGCCGGGTGACGTCCTCGGAGAGGAGCGCGCTGATCATGTCTGCCACGTATCGCACCCTAAAGTGACGAGGTCAGCGCGGGAACCCCAGATTCTCGGGGCCCATGCAGGGGGTACCCCCCTTACACCGTCGTCGGGCCCTGCGCCGTGGGGTGAGGGGTGCCCGGCGGTACGGCCGTCGCGGCGTGCCCCGCGATCAGCGCGATGATCGGCGCCTGGTGCGCCGCCAGGTAGAAGTGGCCGCCGTCGAAGACCCGGAGCGTGAACGGCCCTTCGGTGTGCTCGGCCCAGGCCCGCGCCTCGTCCGGGGTCACCTTGGGATCGTCGTCACCGATCAGGCACACCACCGGGCACCGCAGCTTCGGCCCCGGCTCGTACCGGTAGGTCTCGATGGCCCGGTAGTCGGCGCGGATCGCCGGCAGCACCATCCGCTGCACCTCCGGATCGGTGAGGAGCCCGGCGTCCGTGCCGTTCAGCCGGCGAATCTCCGCGAGGACGCCCTGGTCGTCGCGCAGGTGCACGGTCTCCACCCGGACGCGGGACGGTGCGCGCCGGGCGGAGACGAACAGGCCCGCCAGCACGATGCCGTGGTCGTTCTCCAGCCGGCGGGCGATCTCGAAGCCGAGGGTCGCGCCGAGGCTGTGCCCGAAGAGGAGCAGGGGCCGGTCCGCCCAGGGCAGCAGTTCCGCCACCGCCTGGTCGGCCAGCTCGGCGATGCTGCTCGCACAGGGCTCGGCGCGCCGGTCCTGCCGGCCCGGGTACTGCACGGCCAGGACGTCGACGGCGGGCGGCATCGCCGCCGAGACCGGGTGGTAGAAGGAGGCGGAGCCGCCGGCGTGGGGCAGGCAGACCAGCCGGACGTCACTGTCGGGACGGGGGTGGTAGCGGCGGATCCACGCACTGTTCCGCCCGGTCGGTCCGGCCATGTCGCTGAGAAGTCCCTTCCACGGAGAACCACGGAGCACGCTGGGAACACTTGCACAACACTTACGTGAGGTCGACCCACACCTTGCCGGACGCGGTGGCCGCCGCAGCGAACGCCTGGTCGACGTCGTCCAGCGGGTAGCCGTCGCTGACCACCGCGCCCAGGGGGGACGACGACGGTGAGCGCAGCGCGCCGACGGTCCGGGCGAAGTCCCCGGGGTGGTCGTAGACCATGCTGCCGATGAGGGTGACCTGCCCGGCCACCAGGTCACGGGGAGAGAGTTCGAGCGGCTCGGTGCCGAGGCCGATCAGTACGGCGGTGCCGTGCGGGGCGAGGCGCCGCAACCCCTGCTCGACGGCGCCGGGGGCGCCGGAGGTCTCGAAGAGGTACGGGAACGTCTCACCGCCCGGCGGCGCCGGCCGCGCGCCCAGCGAGCAAGACCGTTCGAGGCGGGCCGCGTTGGGCTCCTGGACGTGCACCGTCACCCCGTGCTCGACCAGTGCCCGGCACAGCAGCAGGCCCTGCGAGCCGGCACCGGTCACGAGGCAGGAGCGGCCGGGCGCGATGCCCGAGCGGCGCAGCGCCGCCCATGCCACGGTGGCCGGCTCCACACAGACCAGGTCCTCCAGCGGCACGTCCGGCGCGACCGGCCACACGAACTCCGCCGGCGCCACCGCGTACTCGCTCAGCAGCCCCGGCACGGTCAGCCCGACCGCGGCCCGGCCGGCACAGGCCGACGTCCGGCCCGCCCGGCACGGCGGGCACGCCAGACAGCAGTAGTCCGGCTCGACGACCACGTCCTGACCGACCGTCAGGCCCTCGACACCGGTACCGATCGCGGCCACCCGGCCGGCGCCCTCGTGGCCCAGGATCCACGGCCGGCGCGGCGGCGGCCGCCGTCCCGCGTACACCGCGAGGTCGGAGCCGCACAGGCCGGTGCCGCGCATCCTGATCAGCACCTCTCCGGTACCGCACGCGGGGTCCGGCACGGAGGTCACGGACAGCACGCCGGGCTCCGTCAGCACGGCGGCCCTCAAAGGACCGTCCACTCGTCGCGGCGGCGGATCGTCGGCGGGCGCATACGCGAAGCCTGCCACATGTGATCAGCCTGGCGGTAGACCGCACCGATGCCCTTGCGCCATTCTCTTCCGGCGGCGGACAAATACCCCTTAACAACAGCGGGTTCGGCCTGTGGACGGGCTCGTGGAACGCGTACGCTGTGCCAGGCAATCAGGCACCGCGCGCACCATGAAAAAGGAGTATTTCGATATGTCGGACAGCACCCTGGTCTCCGAAGTGGACCAGAGCTTGTACGCGCTTTCCCCCGAGGGACAGGCATTACTGTTCACCGAGGCGAAGACGGCCTACGGCTTCCGTGACGAGCCGGTCGGGGACGACCGTCTGCAAGCCATCTACGAACTCTTCAAGTGGGCGCCGACCTCGGCGAATATCAACCCGCTGCGCATCCTCTACGTCCGCACCGAGGACGGCAAGCGCCGGCTCCTGGACGGCGTGGCACCGCCCAACCGCGAGCAGACCGCGTCGGCCCCGGTCACCGCGGTGCTGGCGGCGGACACCCAGTTCCCGGAGTATGTCCCCTTCCTGGCGCCGTCCAACCCCCAGCTGCGGGCGATGCTGGAGTCCAACGAGGCCCTGCGGGTGAGCCAGATGGATCTCAACGCCAGGCTCCAGGCCGGTTACTTCGTGCTGGCCGTGCGGGCCGCGGGCCTGGCCGCGGGCCCCATGGGCGGCTTCAACGCGGGCGCCGTCGACGAGGAGTTCTTCCCCGACGGCCGGTGGAAGTCGATCCTGCTGGTGAACATCGGCCACCCGGCCGAGGGCGCGTTCCGCGAGCGGGGGGCGCGGCTGTCCTACGAGCAAGCGGTGCAACTGGTCTGACAGCGGATCAGCTCGGCGCGATGCCGACATTTCGGGGGAACGGGGCACTCGGTGCGGGTGCCCCGTTCCCCCGTCGCGCCCGGCCCGCGCGCGAAGCCGGAGCGGTCCGTGACGTACGACTCAATCGCTTGACATTGCGGTGCACGGCGATTTATGCATGATTCCGACAGTTGCCCCCACCCATTCGGTGTCCCCCCACCCACTCGGTGTCCCCCACGCATTCGGTGCGGCGTCCGCCCGTGCCTTGACCACACACCGTCACCGCAAAAGACTCCGGTTTTACCTGACTCTTAGAGCCGGTGTGTTTTCCTCCATCATTCTCGCCGTGACGTGAATCGTCACAGCTGTCGTCTGCCCGTACGTCAAGCAGTTCGAGCGGCGGTGTTCCCTTCGCCCGGCCGCACACCACTAGGGAATGTCGGGAGCTGGCATGTCATTAAGTTTTCTGGAATGCCGCGATTCCACGGCCGCCGTCACCGGCCGACGTGATCTGGTCGAGCGCGACGCCGCACTGACCGCGCTGCGCGCGTCGTTGGCGGACGCCGTCGGCGGCAAAGGGCGGCTGGTGGTCGTCGAGGGACCGCTCGGCAGCGGCAAGAGCAGACTGGTCCACGAGTTCGTCGAGGCCCTGGACCCCGGCGCCGCGCGCGTCCTGCGGGCCACCGCGTCGCTGCGCGAAGAGGCGCTGCCGTTCGGCGTGCTGACCCAGCTCTCCCACGGCCTGGCCATCCCGCCGGCCCGCCGGGAGGCGTTCCGTGCCCTGCTCGCCGCGGCGGTCGAGCACGCCCTCCTGCACGGCGGCACCGCCCCCGCCGCCCAGGACGCCGCGGACCCCCGGATCGCGGACGCGTTCCAGAAACTCACCGTGGAAATGGCCCACTTGGCCGAAAACACCCCCCTGGTGATCTGTGTCGACAACGCGCACTACGTGGACGCCCCCTCCTTGCACTTCCTCGCGGGCGTCGTGGCCTGGCTGCACTCCACCCGCATCCTGGTGCTGGTCACCGACGACCCGACCATGCGCCGGCCGCGCTCACCGCTGCTCGGCGGGCTCGCACCGAGCCCGCACGTCCACCGCGTCCCCCTGGCCCCGCTCAGCCGCACCGCCGTGCACAGCCTCGCCACCCGGCTGCTCGGACCGCGCACCGCCACCCCCCGGCTCACCGCCGACCTGTACGCCGTCAGCGGCGGCAACCCGCTGGCCGTACGTGCGCTGATCGTCGATCAGCAGGCGGGCGGCACCGGTCACCCGGACGGGTACGGGCAGGCGCTCCTGGACCTCGTGGCGCACGCCCGGCCGCCGATACCGGCCGTGGTCCGCGCCCTCGCGGTGCTCGGCGGCGCCCCGGAGCCGGCCGACCTGGCCCCGTTGGCCGGGCAGGACATCAAGACCACCCGGTGGGCCCTGCGGGCCCTGGCCGACGCGGGCCTGCTGCGCGCCGACGCGCACGGGCCGAGCGCCCACGCGGGACTGCCCGGCACCGGTTTCCCGGGGCCGGCGGCCCGGGCCGCGGCACCGGCGCGCGCCGAGCGGTACGCGTTCCGGCATCCGGCCGGTGCCGCCGCCGTCCTGGACAACCTGCCCGCCGCCGACCGGACCGCGCTGCACCACGCCGCCGCGGAACTGCTGCGGGAGAACGGCGCCGCCGCGCTCACGGTCGCCCGGCAGCTCACCAGCGCCGGGGACGCGGGCATCGACGACGGCATCGACGTACTGCTCACCGCCGCCCAGGAGGCACTGGCGGCCGGTGACGTCGGCACCGCCCTCAGCTGTCTCGGCCTCGCCCGGCGCACCCGGACCGACGGCACCACCGCCGCCCGCGTCCGGACCCGGCTCAGCCGCCTGGAACGGCAGTCGAAGCCGCAGGCGGCCGTCCGCCACCTCCGCCCCCAGCTCGACGACTTCCATGCCGGCCACCTGGACCGGCGGGGCGTCTCCGACCTCGTCCTCGGGCTCGCCGACACCGGCGCCCTGGGCGACCTGACCGCCCTGCTCGACGTGCTGCGCACCCGGTACCGGCAGGACGCCGGGCCCGGCCCCGGCACCGAGGACATCCGCTCCCTGACCAGCTGGGCGGCGATGGCCTACCCCCTCCACACCGGCCTGCGCAGGCTCGCCCACTCCGTCGCCGCGGCCACCCCCGCGGCCGTCCCCTGCCACGACCCGTGGCTGCCCTCCGCGGTCGCCCTGTCCGACGACTACGTCGACGGGCGCGACAACCAGCTGGTCCAACGCGCCGAACTCCTGCTGAGCACCTACCACCTCGACCACGACTCGCTGTGGAACGTGGAGTCCGGGGTGCTCGCGCTGCGCGGCCTCTGCCACGCGGGCCGGCTGGACGAGGTGGTCGCCTGGTGCGAGAAACTGGAGGCCGAGACCGCCGCCCACCACGCCGTCGCCTCGCAGGCCCGGTTCCTCGCCGTGCGCGTCGAGGCCCACCTGCGGCGCGGCGACCTCACCCGCGCCCGGGACCTGGCCGCCGACGCCCTGTCCCTGGTCCCGCCGCAGGGCTGGGGGGTCGGCCTCGCCGGCGTGCTGGCCTGCGCCATCCTGGCCGCCACCCGCTCCGGGGAGCTGGCGGCGGCCGAGAAGTACGTGGCGCTGCCGCTGCCCGAACACGCCCTGCACAGCCGCCACGGCGCCGCCTACCTGCACGCCCGCGGCCACTTCCGGCTCGCCACCCACCATCCGCAGGCCGCGCTCGCCGACTTCCTCGCCTGCGGCCGCTTCGCCGAGACCTGGGGCAGGCCCGGTGCCGACATGGTTCCCTGGCGCCTCAGCGCGGCCGCGGCCTGGCTCGCGCAGAACGACCAGGAACAGGCCAAACGCCTGGTGCGCGAACAGCTCGCCCGGCTGCTCCCCGGCCCGTCCCGGGAACGGGGGATGAGCCTGCGTACCCTGGCCGCGGTGAGCCGGGTCACCCGCCGCCCGCAACTGCTCACCGAGGCCGTCGACATGCTCAAGGAGAGCGGCGACGACTACGAACTCACCCGCGCCCTCATCGACCTCAGCGCCGCCTTCCGGGACGCCGGCGACCAGCGCAACGCCCGCCGGGTGGCCCACCGCGCCTGGCACCTCGCCAAGCAGACCGGCACCGAGCACCTGTGCCGCAAGGCCGCCCTCGACCCGGCCGGCTCCGAGGCCGCGCCCGCCGACGCCGACGCCGAGGAACGCCCCGACGGCGTCTCCGCGCTGACCCGGCAGGAACGCAAGATCGCGGCACTGGCCTCCAAGGGGTACACCAACCGGGAGATCGCCGCCAAGCTGTACATCACCGCCAGTACCGTCGAGCAGCACCTCACCCGGGTCTTCCGCAAGGTCAACGTCAAACGGCGCCAGGACCTGCCCTACCTGCTGTGACCGGCCGGCCGGTCAGCCCCGAACGGAACGCGTCGACCAGCGCCGCCAGTTCACGCGCGGTGCGGGCCGGACCGTAGACGTGGTGGTCCGGGCGCACCAGCAGGTACCGCGCCCGGGCCGCCCGCAGCAGCGGCAGATACACGCCGTCGACGTCCGCGGCGGCGTCCGGCGCGGCTCCGGCGTCCGGCGCCCCGTCCGCCACCAGGTGCACGATCCGGGTGCCGAGCCCGGTGAGGAAGGCGCGCCGCGGTCCGTCGAGTGCCGCCGCCGGGGCGGCCGACCCCAGCAGCACCGGACCGGCGCCGACCACCTCGTCGAAGTACCCGGTCACACCGCCCAGCCGCACCCGGCCCTGCGGCACCACCTGCCCGGCCGGCGGCACCGGTTCCGCGCCGGCCCCGGTGTACAGCAGCCCGGTCCGCAGCGGCGCGCCGGCGCCGCCGCCCCGGCCGGTGTCCGCGCCCGCCAGCAGCGCGGCGTCCCTGGCCGCCGCCGCGGCCGCGTCGGTCACGCAGAGCACCTTGCCCAGCCGCACCGCCGTGCCGACCGCCTCCCGCACATGTCCGGCGCGCTCGGGGCCGTACGTGTCCAGCAGTTCATCACCGGCGTCGCCGCTCAGCACCAGGTCCAGTTTCCACGCCAGGTTCAGCACGTCCCGGACGCCCGCGCACATGCCCTGGCCGGTGAACGGCGGCATCAGGTGGGCCGCGTCCCCCGCGAGCAGCACCCGGCCGCGCCGCCACTGTTCGGCCCAGGCCGCCTGGAAGCGGTAGACGCTGTGCCGCCGCAGCGTGGCGTTGGCCGGGGTCACGTCGAACGGCGCCAGCAGCCGCCACGCCGTCTCCTCCCGGTTCAGCTCGGCCACGCTCTCCCCGGGCAGCCGCATGAACTCCCAGCGCCTGCGGCCGGGTCCGCTGCCCACCGCCGTGGTCGGCCGCGCGGGATCGCAGAACTGCACGTTGAGCGGCGAGAACTCGCGCGGCACGTCCAGTGTCACGTCGCACAGCAGCCAGTCGTAGGAGAAGCCCAGGTCGTTCCACCGCACCCCCAGCCGCTCCCGGACGAAACTGTTCGCGCCGTCGCACCCGACGACCCACGACGCCGTCCACCGCCGCTCCCGCCCCGCCGCGTCGGCCGCCGTCACCGTCACCCGGTCGCCGTCGTCGGACAGTTCGGTCACCGTGCGCCCGCGCACCACCTCGATCCCCGGCAGCCGCCGCGCGCGGGCGGCCAGTGCCTCCTCCAGGGCGGGCTGGTGCATGGTCGTCGTCTCCGGCCAGCCGTGCGCGCCGCGCCGCGCCAGCTCGACGCGGAGCAGCGACGCGCCGTCGGCGTTGCGCCAGTCGTAGGCGTCGGCCGGCAGTCCGATCTCCGCGAACGCGTCGCCCACCCCCAGTGCCGCCAGCGTCCTCGCCGTCTCGCCGTCGAAACTGGTCGCCCGCGGCAGCGTGTAGGGGGTTTCCCAGCGCTCGACCACCGTCACGCGCCGGCCCCGCTGGGCCAGCAGTACCGACAACACCTGACCCACGGGCCCGTACCCGACGATCAGGACATCCGCCTGCGACGTGCGCATCGGCCCCTCCCTCCGGAAGTGCGGCGAACCTACCAACGGCGTTCCGCCGCACCCCGCGCGGGAAGCTCCGCGGGTCACAAGTAAGGGGAGTTGAGGGGGTGATTCAGGGGATCCCCGACGCCCGGCGCGGGTGAAGCTGGACCTGGCCGAAGCCGCCGCAGCGGCACGCGTACCTCAGCAATCGGGAGTGTGGACACAGCATGCTGCGTGCCGAGTTGATCCGCCCGGTGCACGAACTCCTCACCGAACAGAGCAGGCGCTTCGGCGACCGGACCGCCTACCTCGACGCCCGGCGCGCCGTCAGCTACGCCGGTCTGGAAGCCCGTACCCGCCGCCTCGCCGGGCACCTCGCCGGACTGGGCCTGCTGCCCGGTGACCGGGTGGCGATGTTCCTCGGCAACCGGGTCGAGACGGTGGAGAGCTACTTCGCGGTCGTCCGCGCCGGCGGCATCGGCGTCCCGGTCAACCCGCACCTCTCCGCCGCGGAACTGGAGCACCTGCTCACCGTCAGCGGCAGCCGCGTCGTCATCACCGACGCCGCCCACGTGCCCGCGGTGCGCCGGCTGGCCCCCCGCACCGGCCCGCTGACCGTGATCGTGGTGGACGGTGACGGACCCGTGCCCGCCGGGTGCCTCGGCTACGAGCACTTCGCCACCACCGAGCCCGCCACCGGGGCCCGCGACGACCAGGGGCTCGACGACGTCGCCTGGATGCTCTTCACCTCCGGCACCACCAGCAGCCCCAAAGGCGTCCTCGCCACCCAGCGCAACTGCCTGTGGTCGGTCGCCGCCGCCTACGTCCCCGCGCTCGGCCTCACCGCCGAGGACCGGGTGCTGTGGCCGCTGCCGCTGTTCCACAGTCTGTCCCACATCGTCTGCGTGCTGGCCGTGACGGCCGTCGGAGCCACCGCCCGGATCACCGACGGCCACTCCGCCGACGACGTACTCGACCTGTGGGAACAGGACCGGTCCACGGTCATCGCCGGTGTCCCCACGCTCTACCACTATCTCGTCCGCGCCGCGCGGGCCCCGGGTTTCACCGCGCCCCGACTGCGGGTCGGCCTGGTCGGCGGCGCCGTCTTCACCGCCGCGCTGCGCCGCTCCGTGGAGGAGACCTTCGAAGCCCCCCTCATCGACGCCTACGGCTCCACCGAGACCTCCGGTTCCATCGCCATCAACTGGCCGACCGGCGCCCGCGTCGAAGGCTCCTGCGGTCTGCCGGTGCCGGGCCTCGCGCTGCGGGTCGTCGACCACCGCACCGGCCTCGACGTGCCCGACGGCACCGAGGGCGAGGTCTGGGTGCGCGGCCCCAACATCATGGCCGGCTACCACGACCAGCCCGACGCCACCGCCGAGGCGCTGCGCGACGGCTGGTTCCACACCGGTGACCTCGCCGTCCGCGACCGGGCCGGCTATCTGACCGTCACCGGACGGCTCAAGGAACTCATCATCCGCGCCGGGGAGAACATCCACCCCGGTGAGGTGGAGGAGGTGCTGCGCCAGGTCCCCGGCGTCGCCGACGCCGCCGTGGCCGGCAAGCCGCACGACGTCTTCGGCGAAGTGCCGGTCGCCTTCGTCGTCCCCGCCCCCGGCGGCTTCGATCCGGCGCAGGCGCTCGCCCTGTGCCGCGAGCGGCTCTCGTACTTCAAGGTTCCCGAGGAGCTGTACGAGATCGAGCGCATCCCGCGCACGGCCACCGGCAAGGTCACCCGGCACCGGCTGCTGGACGGTCCCGCCCGGCTCCGCGCGGTCGGCAACGCCCACCACGACACCCTTTTCCGCGTCCACTGGGTTCCCCAGCCGTCCGCGCCCGCGCCGGCCGGCGGCCACTGGACGCTCCTCGGCGACCCCGGCACCGCCCTCGCCGACCGGCTCCGGGCCGCCGGCCCCGACCTGACCGGCGACACGCCCTCCGTGGCCCTGCTGCCGGCCGCCGCGGGCACGAGCGTCGACGACTTCCTGCGTACGGCCGAACCCTGGCTCAGGTCCGCCGACCCGGCCGGCCCCCGGCTGGTCGTGCTCACCCGCGGCGCCGTGGCCACCCACCCGGGCGAGACGGTGCGGGACCTCGGCCAGGCGGCGCTGTGGGGCCTGGTCCGCTCCCTCCAGGCCGCCCATCCCGGCCGCGTCGCCGTCGTGGACCTGGATGACGCGGTCGACGCGGACGACGCGACCGACGCGACCGACAACGCTGTCACGGCCGCCCTGGCCGCCGCGGTGGCGTCCGGTGAACCGCAGAGCGCCGTCCGCGACGGTGTCGTCCTGCAGCCCCGGCTGGAACGCGTGACCCTCGACGCCGCGACGGACCCGGTCGCGCAGCCCGATCAGGTCCTCGACCGCGCGGGCACCGCCGTCGTCACCGGAGCCGACACCCGGCGCGGCGCGGCGATCGCCCGCCACCTCGCCACCGCCCACGGCGTCCGCAGCCTGCTGCTGATCACCCCGCCCGGGCAGGGCGCCGAAGCGGCCGGCCTGCGCGCCTGGCTCACCCGGCAGGGCACGGAGGTCCGGCTCGCGGAGGCCGACCTCGACGACCGCGCCAAACTCAGGCGAGCGCTGGCCAAGGCGCCTTCTGCGCTGACCCTGGTCGTCCACGCCTGGGACGCCGTGGACGAGCCGTCCGAGACCCGCGTGGCCGCCGAGGTCCGCACCCTGCACGACCTCACCCGCGACGCCGCCCTCACCGCCTTCGTACTGTCCTCTTCGACCAAGGGTCTGCTGGGCGCGGCCGGCGAGACCACCGAGGCCGCTGCGGCCGCCTTCCTCGACGCCTATGCCCAGAACCTGCGCGTCCAGGGTGTCCCGGCCCGGTCCCTCGCCTGGGGCCCCTGGGAGGGCGAAGGTGACACGGCGAGTGGTGCGGCGGGTGGTGCGGCGAGTGGTGCGGCGAGTGGTGCGCTCACCGAGCAGCAGGCGATGGCCGCCCTGGACACCGCCCTCACCGTGGACGACGCCCAGCTCGTCGTGATGAAGCTCGACCCGTCCGCCGCTCCCGGCTCTCCGCTCCTGCACGACCTGATCGACGTGCCGGCCCGGACCGCCACCGCGGACGAGGCCGTCACGAACGCCCTGCGCGAGCGCCTCGCCGGCGTTCCGGACGCCGACCGCGACCGGCTCCTCACCGACCTGGTCCGCGACCAGCTCGCCGACCTGCTCGGCCTGACCGGCCGGCAGGCCGTGCAGCCAGGACGCCCCTTCACCGACCTGGGCCTGACCTCGGTCACCGTGGTCGAACTGCGCAACCGCCTCACCGAGGCCACCGGGCTCCGGCTCCCCGCCACCTCCGCCTTCGACCACCCCACCCCGCAGGCCCTGGCCGGCCTGCTGCGCCGTGAACTGTCCGGCGACACCGCCCCGACCGCTCCCGCTCCGCTCCCGCGCACGGCCGACGACCCCGTCGTCATCGTGGGCATGGCCTGCCGCCTGCCGGGCGGTGTCGCCTCCCCGGAGGACCTGTGGGAGCTGGTACGGGCGGGCGGCGAGGGCACCGGCCCCTTCCCGACGGACCGGGGCTGGGACCTGGACCACCTCTTCGACCCGGACCCGGACCACCCCGGCACCAGTTACGTCCGCGAGGGCGGTTTCCTGCGCGACGCGGGCGACTTCGACGCGGGTTTCTTCGGCATCTCCCCGCGCGAGGCCCTGGCCATGGACCCGCAGCAGCGGCTGCTCCTGGAAACGTCCTGGGAGGCGTTCGAACGGGCCGGCATCGACCCGACCGCCCTGCGCGGCAAGGACGTCGGCGTCTTCACCGGAATGATGCACCAGGACTACGGTGTCGGCGCCACCGGTGATCTCGAAGGCCACCTCCTGACCGGGACGACGGCCAGCGTGGCGTCGGGCCGCGTGTCCTACGTGCTCGGCTTCGAAGGCCCCGCGGTGACGGTGGACACGGCGTGCTCGTCGTCGCTGGTCGCCCTGCATCTGGCCGCCCAGGCGCTGCGGGCCGGGGAGTGCTCGATGGCGCTCGCCGGCGGCGTGACGGTGATGTCCGGACCCGAGTCGTTCGTGGCGTTCTCCCGGCAGCGGGGCCTGGCTCCGGACGGCCGCTGCAAGTCCTTCGCCGCGGCGGCGGACGGCACGGGCTGGGCGGAGGGCGTGGGCGTGCTGCTGGTGGAGCGGCTGTCGGACGCGGAACGGCTGGGGCACCGGGTACTGGCCGTGGTGCGCGCCAGCGCCGTCAACCAGGACGGCGCCTCCAACGGCCTCACCGCCCCCAACGGCCCCTCCCAGCAACGCGTCATCCGCCGGGCACTGGCCGGCGCGGGCCTGACCCCGGCCGACGTGGACGCGGTGGAGGCACACGGCACGGGCACGGCACTGGGCGATCCGATTGAGGCGCAGGCGGTACTGGCGACGTACGGTCAGGACCGTGAACAGCCCTTGTGGCTGGGCTCGCTGAAGTCGAACATCGGGCATGCGCAGGCGGCTGCGGGGGTGGCCGGCGTCATCAAGATGGTGATGGCGATGCGGCACGGGGTGCTGCCGCGCACTTTGCACGTCGACACCCCCAGCCCTCAGGTGGACTGGTCGGCGGGTGCGGTGGAACTGCTGACCGAGGAACGGCAGTGGCCGGAGACGGGACGCCCGAGGCGGGTGGGGGTGTCGGGCTTCGGTGTGAGTGGGACGAACGCCCACGTGATCCTGGAGGGAGTGGCGGAGGAACCGGTCACGGTACCCGGACCGGAAGGTGTGGTGCCGCTGCTGGTGTCGGGGCGCGGCGGAGCGGGGCTGCGGGCGCAGGCGCGGCAGTTGGCCGAGTTCGTACGGACACGTCCTGAGCTGGATCTGGGCGCGATCGCCGCAGGACTGGTGAGCGGGCGGGCGGAGTTGCCGGACCGTGCGGTGGTAATCGCCGAAGACCGGGCCGAAGCGCTGGCCGGACTGGAAGCCATCGCCGAAGGTGCCGGCAGCGGCGGCCGGGCGGACGTGCAAGGACGGGTGGCGTTCGTCTTCCCCGGCCAGGGCACACAGTGGGCAGGCATGGGCGCCGAACTCGCCGACACCTCACCCGTCTTCGCCCAGGCACTGGCCGAGTGCGCGGCGGTGATGGACGAACTGACCGGCTGGTCCCTCCTCGACGCCATCCACGGACACATCCCCCTGGACCGAGTCGACGTCATCCAGCCCGTGTCCTTCGCCGTCATGGTCAGCCTGGCCCGCATGTGGGAAACAGCAGGCGTACGGCCATCAGCGGTGATCGGGCACTCCCAGGGCGAGATCGCCGCAGCACATGTGGCCGGCGGACTCTCCCTCGCAGACGCCGTCAAAATCGTCGTCCTGCGCAGCCACGCCATCGCCACCCACCTCTCCGGCCACGGCGCCATGATGTCCCTCGCCCTCACCCCAGCACAGGCCAAAGAACTCACCGCCCCCTGGAACCACCGCATCCAGACCGCCGCCCTCAACGGACCGGCATCCGTCGTCGTCGCAGGCGAACCACAAGCCCTCACCGAACTCGCCACCACCTGCGACCAGAACGGCATCCGCACCCGCACCATCGACGTCGACTACGCCTCCCACACCACCCACGTCGAAACCATCCAAGAACACCTCACCCACACCCTCGCAGACATCACCCCCACCACCTCACACACCCCCTTCCTCTCCACCGTCGAAGCCGACTGGCTCGACACCACCCACCTCAACGCCACCTACTGGTACCGCAACCTCCGCAACACCGTCCAATTCACCCCCGCCATCCACCACCTCCTCACCCAACGCTTCACCACCTTCATCGAAATCAGCCCCCACCCCGTCCTCACCCCAAGCATCGAAGCCACCACCGAACAGACCGAATCGGGACCTGTCCTCGTGACCGGCACCCTGCGCCGCGGTGAAGGCAACTCACAGCGCCTGCTGACCTCCTTCGGCCACGCATGGACCCGCGGCATCCCCATCAACTGGACCACCCTCCTCGGCCAAAGTCCCGCCTGGAACCTCCCCACCTACCCCTTCCAACACCAGCACTACTGGCTCCGGAGCGTTCCTTCGGCGGGTGCCGTGGCCGCCGCCGGGCTCATGGATGCCCGACACCCGCTGCTCGACGCCTGGGTCGAACTACCCGACGACGGCGGGGTGTTGTTCACCGCCCGGCTGTCGTCGAGCAGCCACCCCTGGCTGGCCGAACACACGGTGCACGGAGTCGCGGTGGTGCCCGGGGCGGCGTTCCTGGAGATGGCGGTGCGTGCCGGGGACGAGGTCGGCTGCGGTGCCGTCGAGGAGTTGGTGATCGAGACGCCGCTCGTGCTCGCGGAGGGCCCGGGTGTGCGGCTCCAGGTGGCCGTCGGCGCGGCGGACGGCTCCGGGCGGCGTCGGCTGACCGTCCGCTCTCGGCGTCAGGGTGCCCCCGACTGGACCCGGCACGCCACCGGCACACTCGCCGGCCCTCCGGACGCCGTCCCCGGCATCGACCTGTCGGTGTGGCCGCCGACCGGGGCGGTGCCCGTCGAGGTGGATGCGGCGGTGCCGGGGCTGCGTGCGGCGTGGCGGCGGGGCGAGGAGGTGTTCGCCGAGGCCGAGGTGGACGAGGAGCAGCGGGACGCGGCCGAGCGGTTCGCGCTGCATCCCGCGCTGCTCGAAGCCGTGGGCCGGGCCGGCGGTGGCACCTCCGCGCTGTCCGTCGTCGCCTACCGTGCGGTGTCCCTGACAGCGGCCGGGGCCACCTCGCTGCGGGCGCGTATCGCTCCGGACGGCAGTGGCGGTACGGCGCTGGAACTCGCGGACGCCGCCGGCCGGGCGGTCGGCAGCCTCGGGTCGGTCGTCTCGCGTGAGGTCGACGCGGATGAGCTGGTGTCGGCGGCCGCTCAGGGCGGCGTGGACCCGCTGGACGCGTTGTTCCGCGTCGACTGGGTGCCTCTTGCCGTCGAGGCCGTGGCGGACCCGACGCGGCAACTGGTCGCCGTCGCCGACCCCGGTGAACTGTCGGCGTCGGCGGCTCGGAGTGATGTGCGCGTGGATCTGACGGACACCGCCCAGGGGTTGCGAGCGCTGACCTCGCGGGCGTTGGCGTGGGTCCAGGCGTGGCTTGCCCTGCCGGTGACGGATGCGCGGCTGGTCGTCGTCACGCGGAACGTCGGCGACCCGGTCACCGCGGCGGTCTGGGGGCTCGTCCGCTCGGCGCAGTCGGAGGCACCGAAGCGACTGGTCCTGGCCGCCGTGGACGGGGACGCCGCCTCCGAGGCGCTGCTGCCCGCCGCCCTCGTCACCGGGGAGCCGCAGTTCGCCCTCACCGCCGGCCGGGCCACCGTACCGAGGCTGGTGCGGGCGGCGGACTCCGGCGCCGTGCAGCCGCTCGGCACCGTCGATGCCGTAAAGCCGCTCAGCACCGTCGATGCCGTGCAGCCGCTCGAACCCGACAGCACCGTCGACGTCCCAAAGCCGCTCAACCCCGACAGCACCGTCAACGTCGTAAAGCCGCTCAACCCCGGCGGCACCGTTCTGATCACCGGCGGCACCGGCACCCTGGGCCGCCTGCTCGCCCGGCATCTCGTGGCCGAGCACGGTGTACGGCACCTGCTGCTGGTCAGCCGGCGCGGTGGTGGTGCCGGCGGCGTGCCCGAGCTGGAGCGCGACCTCGGCGCGCTGGGCGCCACCGTGCGCACCGTCGCCTGCGACGTCACCGACCGTGCCGCGCTGGCCGGCCTGCTGGCGTCGGTCCCCGGCGAGACACCGCTCACCGCGGTCGTCCACACCGCCGGTGTACTGGACGACGGCGTGGTCACCGCCCTCACCCCGGAGCGGCTGGACGCGGTCCTGCGGCCCAAGGCGGACGCGGCGCTCCTGCTGGACGAGCTGACCCGGGACACCGGCCTCGCGGCGTTCGTGCTGTACTCCTCGGCCGCCGGCGTCCTCGGCAACCCCGGACAGGCCAACTACGCCGCCGCCAACGCCTTCCTGGACGCGCTGGCCGCGCGGCGCAGGGCGGCGGGGCTGCCCGCCACCTCGCTCGCCTGGGGCCACTGGGCGGCCACCAGCGAGCTGACCGCCCACCTCACCGACTCCGACCTGCGGCAGCACTCCCGGCGGTTCGGGATGGCGGCGCTGGACGAGGAGACGGGCCTCGCGCTGTTCGACGCCGGTCTGCGCAGCAGCGTCCCGGCGCTGGTGGCGGCCCGGCTCGACCTCGGGCGGCTGCGTGCCGAGCCGGACGGCGGCCCGGTCGCTCCCCTGCTGCGCGAGCTGGTACGGCCGGTCCGGCGCCGGGCCGCGGGCCGGGCGGCGGCCGGCGGGACGGACCTCGCACGACGGCTGGCGCCGCTGACGCCCGACGAGCGGCACGAGACGCTGCTGGAGCTGGTCAGGAACCGGGCCGCGCACGTCCTCGGGCATCCGTCCGCCGACGCCGTCGCCGCCGGCCGGGCGTTCCGTGCGGCGGGCTTCGACTCGCTGACCTCCGTAGAACTGCGCAACCGGCTCGCCGCGGACACCGGACTCCGGCTGCCCGCCACCCTGCTCTACGACCACCCGAGCCCGGCCGCCCTCACCCGGCATCTGCTCACGGAACTCCTGGCGGAGGCTGACGCCGACGCCGGGGCGGCACCGTCCGCAACCCCGCACGGGACGTCCGACGACCCCATTGCCATTGTCGCGATGAGCTGCCGCTTCCCCGGTGGCGTGGAGAGCCCGGAGGACTTCTGGCGGCTGATCAGCGAGGGCGGTGACGCGGTCGGCGACTTCCCGGACGACCGCGGCTGGGACCTGTCCGCGCTCTACGACAGCGACCCCGACCACCCCGGCACGTCGTACGCCCGGCACGGTGCGTTCCTGACGGACGCCGCCGGGTTCGACGCGGGCTTCTTCGGCATCTCGCCGCGCGAGGCCCTGGCGATGGACCCGCAGCAGCGGCTGCTCCTGGAGACGTCGTGGGAGGTGTTCGAACGGGCCGGCATCGACCCGACGACCCTGGCGGGCCGCGACATCGGTGTGTTCACCGGCATGAACACCCAGGACTACGCGCTGCGCCTGCGCGAGGTCTCCGAGGAGGTCGAGGGGCACCGCATCACCGGCATCTCCGCGGCCGTGCTGTCCGGCCGGGTGGCCTACACCCTTGGTCTCGAAGGGCCTGCGGTGACTATCGACACGGCGTGCTCGTCGTCGCTGGTGGCCCTGCACCTGGCGGCGCAGGCGCTGCGGGCGGGCGAGTGCTCGATGGCGCTGGCCGGCGGGGTCACGGTGATGGCCGCGCCGGACGCCTTCGTCGACTTCTCCAGGCAGCGGGGCCTGTCGTCCGACGGCCGGTGCAAGGCGTTCGCCGCGTCGGCGGACGGCACCGGGTGGGCCGAGGGCGTGGGCGTGCTGCTCGTGCAGCGGCTGTCGGACGCCCGGCGCGACGGTCACCAGGTGCTGGCCCTCGTCAGTGGCAGCGCGGTGAACCAGGACGGCGCGTCCAACGGCCTCACCGCTCCCAACGGCCCCTCCCAGCAGCGTGTCATCCGGCAGGCGCTGAGCAGCGCCGGGCTGACCGGTGCCGACGTGGACGTGGTCGAGGCGCACGGCACCGGCACGGCGTTGGGCGACCCCATCGAGGCGCAGGCCGTCCTCGCCACCTACGGTCAGGACCGGCCCGCGGACCGCCCGCTGTGGCTGGGCTCGGTGAAGTCCAACATCGGGCACGCGCAGGCCGCGGCGGGCGTGGCCGGCGTCATCAAGACGGTCATGGCCATCCGGCACGGCCTCCTGCCGCGCACCCTGCACGTCGACGCACCCACCCCGCAGGTCGACTGGTCGGCGGGCGCGGTGGAACTGCTGACGGAGCAGCGGCCCTGGCCCGAGGCCGGGCGACCGCGCCGGGCGGGTGTGTCCGCGTTCGGCGTCAGCGGCACCAACGCCCACGTCATCGTCGAGCAGGCACCTGACCCGGACACCAGCACGGACACCAGTACAGACGCCACACCCACCCCCACGGCCGTGTCCGCAGTCGTCCCCTGGGTTCTCTCGGCCCGCAGCCCCGAGGCGCTGGCAGGGCAGGCGGACCGGCTCGCGCAGTGGGCCCGGCGGCACCCGGAAGCCGACCCCGCCGACATCGCCCACGCACTGCTCTCCAGCCGGGCGGCGTTCGAACACCGTGCCGTCGTCGTGGGCGCGGGACGCACCGCGCTGCTCGACGGTCTGGACGCCTTCGCCCACCCCCGGCACGCCCGCGCGGTGGCGCGTCCCGGCAGGCTCGCGGTGCTCTTCACCGGCCAGGGCAGCCAGTACACCGGCATGGGCCGCCACCTGCACGAGCACTACCCGGTGTTCCGCGCCGCCTTCGACGCCGCCTGTGCCGAACTGGACCGGCACCTGCTGGACGCCGGGCACGTCACCCGGTCCGTCCGGGACGTGGTGTTCGGCGACGACCCGGCCGAGCTGGAGCGGACGGTGTTCGCGCAGGCCGGTCTGTTCGCCGTGGAAGTCGCCCTGTTCCGGCTCTACGAGTCCTGGGGCGTCCGCCCCGACCAACTCGCCGGGCACTCCGTCGGCGAGGTGACGGCGGCGCACGTGGCGGGCGTGCTGTCCCTCCCGGACGCCGTGACGCTGCTGGCGGCCCGCGGACGGCTGATGCAGGCCCTGCCGGGCGGGGCGATGGCCGCGCTCAACGCCCCCGAGTCCGTCGTCCGGCCCCTGCTCGCCGACGCGCCGGGCACCGTCGGCATCGCGGCGGTCAACGGGCCTGCCTCCGTCGTGGTCTCCGGCGACCGGGACGCCGTGACGGCCGTCGCCGAGGCGTGCGCGGCCCGCGGCCACCGCACCAGGCACCTCCGGGTCAGCCACGCCTTCCACTCCGCGCACATGGACGGCATGCTCGACGCGTTCCGCGAGGTGGTCGCCGGGCTGTCGTACTCGCTCCCGACGATTCCCGTCGTCTCCGGCGTCACCGGCGAGCCGGCCACCCCGGAGCAACTGTGCTCCCCGGACTACTGGGTCGAGCACGTCCGCCGCACCGTCCGCTTCCACGACGTCGTCGGCGCGCTGCACACGCAACACGTCACCACCTTCCTGGAACTGGGTCCCGGCGGCGTCCTCACCGCGATGGCCCAGGAGGCGTCCGGCCCCGGCGCCGAGCCGGCGATGTTCGTGCCCACGCTGCACGGTGACGCCGAGGACGAACGGATCGGCGCTGTCACCGCGCTGGCCCGGCTGCACGTGCGCGGCGTCCCCGTCGACTTCTCCGCCCTGCTCCCGGCGGTCCCGCACCGCACGGTCGACGACCTGCCCACCTACGCCTTCCAGCACCGCCGGTACTGGCCGGACGCCCCGCACCCGACGGCCCACCCGGCACCCGCGTCCCAGCCGGCGCCCGTACCCTCATCCGCATCGGAACCGGGGTCCGAGCCGGGGCCGGTGCCCGGACCGGTCGGCGACACACCGCTGGATCTGGTGCTGACCAGCGCCGCCGCCGTGCTCGGACACGACGACGCCTCGGCGATCGACCCCGAACGGCCCTTCCAGGACCTCGGCTTCGACTCCTTGAACGCGGTCCGGCTCCGCAACCGCCTGTACGACCTGACCGGCGCCGACCTGCCCACCACCCTCGCCTTCGACCATCCGACACCGGCCGCGCTCGCGTCGTTCCTGCGCTCCCGGCTGCTCGGCGACGACACCGCCGGACACGACGGCCCGGCCCGGCGGGCGGTCGATCCCGGCGAACCGGTCGCCATCGTCGGCATGGCGTGCCGGCTGCCGGGCGGTGTGGCCGACCCGGAGGACCTGTGGCGGCTGCTGCGGGCCGGTCAGGAGGGCATCGGCGAGTTCCCGACGAACCGCGGCTGGGACCTGGACTCGCTCTTCGACCCGGACCCCGACCACGCCGGCACCAGCTACACGCGGCGCGGCGGTTTCCTCTACGACGCGGGCGAGTTCGACGCGGAGTTCTTCGGCATCTCCCCGCGCGAGGCCCTGGCGATGGACCCGCAGCAGCGGCTGCTCCTCGAAACGTCCTGGGAGGCGCTGGAGCGGGCCGGCCTCGATCCCACCGCCCTGCGCGGCCAGGAAGTCGGTGTCTTCGCCGGCATGGTCAACCACGACTACACCAGCCGCCTCCGCACCGCCCCCGAGGGTTCCGAGGGGTACCTCATGACCGGCGGGGCGGGCAGTGTGCTGTCGGGCCGGGTGTCGTACGCGCTGGGCTTCGAGGGACCCGCGGTGACCATCGACACGGCGTGCTCGTCGTCGCTGGTGGCCCTGCACCTGGCCGCCCAGGCGCTGCGCTCCGGCGAGTGCACGATGGCCCTCGCGGGTGGCGTGACGGTGATGGCCGGGCCCGAGGCGTTCGTGGAGTTCTCCCGGCAGCGGGGCCTGTCGGCGGACGGCCGCTGCAAGTCCTTCGCCGCCTCCGCGGACGGCACCGGATGGGCCGAGGGTGCGGGCGTAGTCCTGGTCGAGCGGCTGTCGGACGCCGAACGCCTTGGTCACCGGGTGCTGGCGGTACTGCGCGGCAGCGCGGTCAACCAGGACGGTGCCTCCAACGGCCTCACCGCCCCCAACGGCCCTTCCCAGCAGCGGGTGATCCGGCGGGCGCTGGCGGAGGCCGGGCTGACGCCGGGTGAGGTGGACGCGGTGGAGGCACACGGCACGGGCACGGCACTGGGCGACCCCATCGAGGCCCAGGCGATACTGGCCACCTACGGCCAGAACCGCGAACGCCCACTGCTGCTCGGATCGTTGAAGTCCAACATCGGACACGCCCAGGCCGCCGCGGGCGTCGCGGGCGTCATCAAAACGGTACTGGCCCTCCAGCACGGCATCCTGCCGCGCACCCTGCACGTCGACACCCCCACCCCGCAGGTCGACTGGTCCACCGGCGCAGTGGAACTGCTCACGCAGGAACGGGAATGGCCGCACACCGACCGTCCACGCCGGGCCGGCGTCTCCGCATTCGGCGTCAGCGGCACCAACGCCCACCTCATCCTGGAACAGGCCGCGGAGGCCGGTGAAGCGCCGGTCACGACGGCACGCCCGGACGGCGGCCTGACGCTCCTCCCCCTCTCCGCACGGGGCAAGGACGCCCTGCGCGCGCAGGCACAGCGACTGCTGTCCCACCTGGGCCAGCGACCCGAACTGGACCTCACCGCAGTGGGCGGCGCGCTGGCCGCGAGCCGGGCCGGGTTGCCGGAGCGGGCGGTGGTGGTCGCCGGTGACCGGGACGAGGCGCTGGCGGGCCTGAGCGCGGTGGCGCGGGGCGAGACGGCGGTCGGCGTGCACTCCGGATCGGTGCGGCGTGGACGGCTGGCTGTGCTGTTCACCGGCCAGGGCTCCCAACGAGTCGGCATGGGACGCGGACTGTACGACACGTTCCCCGTCTACCGCGAGGCGTTCGACGAGGTATGCGC
>NZ_JBFAAP010000046.1:0-59031 GCF_040639815.1 Streptomyces sp. NPDC023723 | reverse complement strand
GTGCGGTGCGTGGCGCGGCCGGTGGCGCGCCGGGCGGCCGCGACGGACAGCACGGCGAGGAGCAGTACGACGGGGACCGCGGCCAGGGTGTTCATCTTGGTGGCGAGGGCCGCGCCGAGCGCGAGCCCGGCGAGCGGCAGGTACCTGGCCGGCCGGCGGCGTGCCCGCCAGGTCAGCCAGGCCGACGTCAGGACGAAGCCCGCCGCGGGCACGTCGAGGGTGGCCAGCGACCCGTGGGCGATGAGGTCGGGCGAGAAGGCGTACAGGGCGAGCGCCGCCAGGGCACCCGCCCGGCCGGTGAGGTCGCGGGCGAACGCGCAGACGACCAGCCCGAAGAGCAGCGTCAGCGCGATCACCGGCAGCCGGGCCCACAGCATCAGGTGTCCCGGGTCGTTGCCGGTCTCGAACAGCAGGTGGCGGCCGAGCCTGCTCTGGTCACCGCGGAAGCCGGCCGCGAGATGCGGGTCGGCGACGAGCACGCCGGCCGCGATGACGAGTTTGCCCAGCGGCGGGTGTTCCGGGTTGTACCGGAGGCTGTGTTCCTTCAGGTAGACCGTGGCCGTGCCGACGTACACCGGCTCGTCGATGGTCGGCGTCTGCTGCACCGCCGTCGTGACCATCGCCACCGCCATCTGGACGAGGAGGGCCACGACGGCCAGCGCGAACAGCGGCCCGCGGTGGCGGCGCAGCAGGGCCCGCAGCGGTGCCGGGCAGCGGACCGGGAGCCCTCGGGGGCTCCCGGTCGCGCCGTGGGGGCCGGGCGAGCCGGACTCCGTCCGCACACCCCCCGTGCCCGTGTCGAGACCTGATGTCACCCTCTGCCGACCATCCGCTTGAGCCGCGTCACCGGCGACACCCGGGACGTCGACCGCTCGGTCTCGTACGCCTTGCGCAGCTGCTCGAAGTGGTCCGACCGCGTCCTGCTCAGGTACTCGTCCGTGAGCAGCGGCTTGGCGATGGACCAGGCGCGCTTGTGCTGCCCGTCGTAGTGGGCCACGTACGCCTTGGCCAGTTCCAGGACGGACTTGAAGGGGATGCCGTCGGTGTGGTCGCGGTCGACGCGGTCCTGGACGGCGGAGATGAGGGCGAGCTTCTCGTCGACCGAGTACGTGTCCTCGGAGATGGATTTGAGCACGTCCCCGGGGATCGGCCGGGTCACCTCGAAGGCCAGGGTGGAGCGGATCGGCGGGCCCGCGATCTCGATGTAGGGGAGCAGCGCGCCGGTGCTCCAGTGCAGCCACGGCAGGCGCGGGCCGGCGAAGTCCTGGTGCAGGACGACCGTGCCGGGGCCCATCCGGGTCAGGAAGCGCTCCGCGACACAGCGGAAGACCCTGGCCGTCTTGGCGATGTCGATGTGCAGGAACTCGACCGGGGTGGTGTCGTCGGGGTCGGAGGTCTGCCAGAGATCGCCCGCGTGTATCTCGAGGAACGGCAGGAACGGCTCCAGGCGGCCGCGGAAGTCGTTCAGGAAGGAGTTGTCGTCCTCCCGCTTGTGGCCGCCGTCGAAGAACTTCTCGGTGGCGAAAGTGCCCTTGCCGACGCGGAAGAAGTCGTAGGCGTGCAGCCGCCCGGTCTTCTCGTCGAACAGCGGGTTCTCCTTCAGGCCCATCGCCAGCGCGTACGTCGATCCGCCACCGCCCGAACCCAGTTCGACGATGTCGCCGTTGCCCGACAGGGTGTGGCGCCCCACGAGGTACAGGAACTGCAGTTCCCAGGTGCTGCACTGGGTGTAGGGCAGGCTGTCGGGCAGGTTGACGGTATCGAACATCGAGTAGAGCCGGCCGAGCTTCGTCATGAGTGCCTCACGGATTCGGTAAGCGGTGGCCGAGATTCTAGAGCTATGCACACCGCCTAGCCATTTAATCCTCAGATAACATCAGCTGTTGCCGTTGTTTCCTTTTTCTTAGCTAGAGGTTCACCCGTGGTTTATCCATTGGTCCCGGTGGTCCCGGATTCGGTCCGGGTTTCCCTCAGCGCTTCATGGACCTCTTCAGGGAACGCGCCCGCCGTACGATCCGCCGGGCCGTCGCGTTGCGCGGCAGGAACGCCAGTTTCTCCGGCACCCCGCCGGGCAGGCCGAGCGAGGTGAGGCGCTTGCGCTTGAAGTAGCGCCAGGTGCCCTCGTCCAGCCGGGTCGACAGGTACTTCTCCGTCTCCGGGCGCAGTTCGGGCAGTATCCGCGGCTGCATCGTGTAGCCGACCGCCCGCACCAGCGCCGCCAGGGCGTCGGTGTCCATGCCGGGCCGGCGCCCGGTGACCGCCGCCGGGTCGGCGAGGTCCGGCAGTACCGCGTCGACGATCGTGACCGGCATCCGGTTGCTGTTCTCGAACGGCGTCAGCCGGTCCAGCAGGGTGTCCGTGCCGATCCGGGCGACCGGCAGGCCGTACAGCGCGGACGCGGTCAGCAGCGCGGTGGAGAAGCAGCCGACCACCAGGGCCGGGCGCATCCGCTGGTACAGCACCTCGGCCAGGACCGGCGTGTCCAGCACGGTGAGGTCCACGCCGAGCCGCTCGGCGGTCTCCTCCAGGGTGTGGGTGAAGCGGGCCGGCGCGGTGGGGTGCGGCTTGAACACGATCCGGGTGTGCCCGAGTTCGACGGCGCCCTTCAGCATCCGTACGTGCAGCTCCTCCTCCTGCTCGGCGGTGAGGATCTTCAGCGCCGAGAGGTACTGGCCGAGCAGCAGCGCGGGCTCCTCGACCCGGGGCAGGTCGGCGCCGGTGTCGACCAGTTCGGCCAGCACCTTGGTGAACGCGCCGGTCGGCACCACCTCGGGCGGGACGCCGAACTCGGTGAGCAGCAGCGGGCGCAGCCCCGGCACCAGGTCCAGGTGGAGCAGCCGGGCCACCCGGGTGCCGACCAGCGGGTCGAGCTTGTTGCGGGTCGGGCCGTAGCTCATCAGGCCGTCCGCGTAGACGGTGAGCGGCGCGTCGGTGAGGATCTGCGCCACCCCGAGCGCCGGGTTGACCTGGATCGACTCGACGGCGAGCGAGACGTCGTCGTCGCCCAGGTTCCAGGCCAGCCGCAGATACCGCTCCCACATCGGGATGTCGTCCGGGCGGGGCGCCCAGGCGCCCGGGTGGAACGGGAAGATCGCCTCGTTCCAGGAGACCACCTCGTCGAACCGGGGCCGCAGCCGCTCGAAGCCGGGCATCTCGTCCAGGGCCGGCGTGGTCTCGGGCGTCATCGCGTTGTTGGAGACCAGCAGGATGCGCCGGTCGGCCGGCTTGAAGCAGCCCGCGTCCAGGGCGGCGGCCAGCGTGGCGGTGCCGTACAGCGTGGACGCCATGAAGATCTGCGTGGTCACGCCGCCACCTCCGGGGCCGCCGCGGCGGTACGGCGGCGCAGCCGGCGCAGCTTGCCGGCCCGCTCGGCGTCCATCGACGCCAGCGCGTCGTCGAGCACCGGCTGCGGCATCCCGCGCAGCGCGGCGGCGCTCATCTCCTTCAGTTTGCGGGCCACGGGTGCCTCGAACCTCTCGATGGAGCCGAGATGATGGGAAATGATCGCGCAGTACGTGCGCACGGCCTTCGGCAGCAGGGCCGCCGCGTCGGCGTCCCCGGCGGTCTCCTCGATCACCTGGTCGAAGGCCCGGATGAAGTCGAGCTGCCGGGCGTCACCGATCTGGGTGAGCGAGGAGGCGACCCCGCGCCGGTAGAAGACGCCGAGCGCGCTGGTCACCGCGAAGGACTCCGCCTCCCGGTGCAGCTTCCAGATCCAGGGCCGGTCCTCGGCGGTGCGCAGTCCGTCGGTGAAGTGCAGCAGGCCGCGGTCGACCAGCCGGCGGTGGTAGATCCCGGCCCACGCGTAGGCGTAGTCGACGGAGGTGGTGCGGTGGGCGGGCAGGATCGCGTCGCGCGGGCGCAGCACCGTGTTGCGGCGGCCGTGCGGCACCCGGTGCACGGTGCGGGCCCGGGCCGTGCACTGCACGTGGTCGGTGCGCACGAAGTCGCAGCCCAGCGAGTCGATGACGGCGACCAGCCGCTGGTAGTAGCCGGGGGCCAGCCAGTCGTCGCCGTCCAGGAAGGTCAGGTACTCCCCGCGGGCGGCGTCGATGCCGGTGTTGCGCGCGGTCGCCAGACCGCCGTTCACTTCGTGTCTGACCAGCACCGCCCCCGGCAGCCCGGGCGCCGCGCGCGCGAGGAGGTCGGCGGTCCCGTCGGTGGAGCGGTCGTCGACGAGAATGAACTCGAAGTCGTCGCGTGCGTTGGCGCGCAGACTCCGCAGGGCATCGGGGACGTATTGGCGCACGTTGTAGAACGGCACGATGACGGAGAGCTTTGGCACACCCCGGACATTAGGGGGCGGCCCGGCATGTCGATTTACCCGGACCTTGATACCGGGTGAACGCCGCGTGGCGAAGCCGTGAAGCGAACACTTTTCCGAGCCGCTGACGACCCGATTCGCCATTCGGCGGTCTGCTGTTAACCGTTTGTTGTGTTCTGGTTGGGCGGTTCCTCGAAATCGCTTCCTAGCGTCTTCGATGTGCCAGTAAGTGCAACGAAGGCCCTGCGGGTCGCGGTCCTCGCGGATTCCGACACCCGGTGGAAATGGGGCGCGCTCACCGCGAGCCGCATCGCCCCCACGACCACCTACGATACGGAAATCCGCCTCGACGGCTACCTGCTGCGCGGCCGCGCCACCCCGACCCCCCGCCAGCTCGGCGAGGTCGGCGTCACGGCGGACGCCCTCACCGAGGTGACCTCGGTGGAGTTCCTGCGCGCGATGGGCGAGAAGGAGTACGACCTGGTCGTCCTCGCCCTGGTCGGCGGCGGCGTCCAGGCCATGCTGCACGGCCTGGGCCGGGTCTGGTCCGACCGCGCGGACCGGCCGGTGGTGGTCACCGGATACGTCGGCGTGGTCTACGAGAAGCTCGCCGACGGCCTGCTGCTGCGGCACGGCGCGGACCTGGTCCTCGCCAACTCCCGGCAGGACGCGGACCGGTTCCGGGCCGTCTACGAGGGGGTCGGCGCCGACGCCGACTCGGTCACCGAGGTCGCGCTGCCGTTCCTCGGCGGCGCCCCCTACGCCGGCGAGCACGACCCGTACACGGTGGTCTTCGCCGCCCAGCCCTCGGTGCCGGACAGCCGCAAGGACCGTACCTATCTGCTGAACCGGCTCATCCGGCACGCCCGCAAGCACCCCGAGCGGCAGGTCGTGCTCAAGCTGCGCTCCAAGCCCGGCGAGCACACCACCCACATCGAGGAACTGCCGTACCAGAAGCTGGTCCAGAAGGCCGATCCGCCGGCCAACTTCTCGCTGCGCTACGGGAACATGGGCGAGGTCCTGGACAGCACCGACCTGCTGGTCACCGTCAGCTCGACGGCCGCCCTGGAGTCGCTGCACCGCCGCATCCCCACCGTGGTCCTCACCGACCTCGGGGTGCGCGAGGCGCTCGGCAACCATCACTTCGTCGGCTCCGGCTGCCTGGCCTCCTGGGACCAGCTCGACGAGGGCCACCGGCCGGTCGCCGACGAGGACTGGGTGGCCCGGCAGGGCGTGGCGGCCGACGGCTCCTACGACACCGCCTTCGACGCCGCCCGCGAACGCATCGCCAAGCTGCTGGCCCGCCCCGGCGGCCGGCCCCCGCTGACCCCGTACTACACGCCCGTCACCGCCCCCGGCTACCTGCCCGGCATCCTCGCCCGGCACCACCTCGCCCCGGACGGCAGGCCGCTGCCCGGCGCGCCCGCCGCCGACAAGGAGCCAGGACCGGTCCGGCAGGTGGTGCGCCGCGCGGCCCGCGGCGCCTACCGGCACGGCGTGCAGCGGGTGGCGCCGGTGATCCGGCGGATGGGCGAGCTGTGAGCCGCCGGCCGGCGCACGGCCCCGCCGAGACCGACCCGACCCCCGACCGAGAGGTACACCTCATGTCCGATCCGCAACCGGTGCGCCGCGTGCTCGCGGTCATTCCCGCCCGCGGCGGCTCCAAGGGCGTACCCGCGAAGAACCTGGCCCCGGTGGGCGGCGTCCCGCTGGTGGTCCGGGCGGTGCGCGAGTGCCTGGCCACCCGGCTGGTGACCGACGTCGCCGTCTCCACCGACGACCAGGCCATCGCCGCCGCCGCCCGGCAGGCCGGCGCCGAGGTGGTACTGCGGCCCGCCGCGATCGCCGGCGACACGGCCACCTCGGAGGCCGCGGTGCTGCACGCCCTGGACGCCCACGAGGCGGCGCACGGTGCCGCCGTCGACGCGGTGCTGCTGGTGCAGTGCACCAGCCCGTTCATCGTCCGCGAGGACATCGACGGGGTGGCCGGCGCGGTGGTGGAGGGCGGCGCGGACACCGCCGTCACGGTCGCCCCCTTCCACGGCTTCGTCTGGCGCGAGGGCGCCGACGCGGGCGAGGCGCCCGGCGGTCACGGCGTCAACCACGACAAGTCCTACCGCCCCCGCCGCCAGGACCGCCCGCAGGACTTCCTGGAGACCGGCGCCGCCTACGCGATGGACGCGGCCGGCTTCCGCACCCACGGCCACCGCTTCTTCGGCCGCACCGAGCTGGTGCGCACCGACCCGGCCCGGGTGCTGGAGATCGACGACCCGCACGACCTGGCCCGGGCCCGCGCCCTGGCCCCGCTCTTCGACGGCGCCCGTCCCGGCGCGCTGCCCACCGCCGCCGACATCGACGCGGTGGTCCTCGACTTCGACGGCACCCAGACCGACGACCGGGTGCTGATCGACTCCGACGGACGCGAGTTCGTCTCCGTGCACCGCGGCGACGGCCTCGGCATCGGCGCCCTGCGCAAGTCCGGAATGCCGCTGCTGATCCTGTCCACCGAGGTCAACCCCGTCGTCGCCGCCCGGGCCCGCAAGCTGCGGATCCCGGTGCTGCACGGCATCGACCGCAAGGACTCCGCCCTGAAGCAGTGGTGCGAGGAACAGGGCATCGCCCCCGAGCGGGTGCTCTACGTCGGCAACGACGTCAACGACCTGCCCTGCTTCCAACTCGTCGGCTGGCCGGTCGCGGTCGCCGGCGCCCATGACGTCGTACGCGGCGCCGCCCGCGCGGTCACCACCGTGCACGGCGGCTCCGGCGCGATCCGGGAGATCGCCGGCTGGCTGCTCGGCCCCTCTCTCGACACCCTCACCAAGTAAGGAAACCCCTCTGATGAGCAACTCCCGTATCCGCAACTTCGGTACCCGCGAGGCCGGTCCGGGCCGCCCCGTCTACATCTGCGGCGAGATCGGCATCAACCACAACGGCGAGCTGGAGAACGCCTTCAAGCTGATCGACGCGGCCGCCGAGGCCGGCTGCGACGGCGTCAAGTTCCAGAAGCGCACCCCGGAGATCTGCACCCCGCGCGACCAGTGGGACATCGAGCGGGACACCCCCTGGGGCCGGATGACGTACATCGACTACCGGCACCGGGTGGAGTTCGGCGAGGACGAGTACCGCCAGATCGACGAGTACTGCAGGACCAAGAACATCGACTGGTTCGCCTCCCCGTGGGACACCGAGGCCGTCGCCTTCCTGGAGAAGTTCGACGTCCCCGCCCACAAGGTGGCCTCCGCCTCGCTGACCGACGACGAGCTGCTGCGCGCCCTGCGCGCCACCGGCCGCACGATCATCCTCTCGACCGGCATGTCGACCCCGAAGCAGATCCGCCACGCGGTCGAGGTGCTCGGCTCGGACAACATCCTCATGTGCCACGCGACGTCGACGTATCCCTCCGTCGCCGAGGAGCTGAACCTGCGCGTCATCAACACCCTCCAGCAGGAGTACCCGAACGTCCCGATCGGCTACTCCGGCCACGAGACGGGCCTGCAGACCACGCTGGCCGCGGTCGCCCTCGGCGCCACCTTCGTGGAGCGCCACATCACCCTGGACCGCGCCATGTGGGGCTCCGACCAGGCCGCCTCCGTGGAGCCGCAGGGCCTGGTCCGCCTGGTCCGCGACATCCGCACCATCGAGGCGTCCCTCGGCGACGGCGTCAAGAAGGTCTACGAGTCGGAGCTCGGCCCGATGAAGAAGCTGCGCCGCGTCACCGGCGTGGTCGCCGAGGCGGAGATCGCCGCCGCGGCCGGCGAGCCGGTCACCGTCTGACCCGCGCCGCCACCCCAACCCACGCCCAAGACGGGACGGTCGTACAGCCGATGAGCCCCCGCGCCGGGAATGCCGGCCCCCACACTCTCGCCTTCGTCGAGAGTCCGGTACAGCTCCTGAACGTGCTGGAGTGGGCGCACACCCGCGCCCCCTGGACGGGGCTCACCCTCGTCGTCCTGTCGCCCGTGGACCCCATGACCCGGGGCCAGCTCCGCCGCATGTCGGAGCTGGCCCGCGAGGACGGTCACGAGGTCCGCTGGGAAGAGGCGCGGGGCGGGGCCTCGGCCCCCTTCCGCACGGTCGGGGGCCTGGCGGGCCTGCTCCGCCGCGCCGAACGGATCGTCATGGGCGACCCCTTCTCCCGCTACGTCCAGCTGCTGCTGACCATCACCCGGGCCCGCGAACTGGTCGTCGTCGACGACGGCACGGCCACGATGGAGTTCGTCGGGCAGCTCGCCCGCGGCGAACGCCTGGTCCGCTGGCACCGCAAGGGCCGCCGGCTCGGCCCCCGCGACCTGCTCTTCGCACCGGTCTCCGCCTCGGCCCGGCGCCGCCTGACCCCGTCCCGGGGCCGTCAGGTGGAGGTCTTCTCCTCCATGCCGATCACCGAGGTCCCGGACGGTGTGACGGTCACCCCGCACTCCTTCGCCTGGACCCGCGCCCGCTTCGGCCCGCCGCGCATCACCAAGGGCGCCGACATGGTCGGCACCTCCCTCGTCGAGACCGGTGTCGTGGACGCGGACGCCTACCTGGACGCGGTCCGCCGTCTGGCCAAGACCCACGGCGCCACCCGCTACTTCGCCCACCGCCGCGAGTCGACCGAGAAACTCCACCGGCTGGCCGTGGAAACGGGCCTGGAGGTGGTCCGCCCCGACCTCCCCCTGGAACTGATCGCCCGCCGCGGCCCGGTCGGCCGCACCATCCTGAGCTTCCCCTCCACCGTCGTCCACACCCTCCCGCTGGCCCTGGCCGGCACCGAGGTCAAGGTCGCGGTCTGCGACATCGACCCGGCCTGGCTCACCCAGGGCGCGTCCCCACGCGCCCAGGGCTTCCTGGACGGGGTGACGGGGACGGCGCGGGGGGTGGAGCGGCTGCTGGCGGTGCCGGGGGTGTGAGGCGGTAGCCGTCCGGCACCAGTGAGTGTTCATCTGTTCGCCTCCGGGCGGCCGTTGATCTTCGTACGGGACACCTGCTTCCGTCTTTGCCGACGGATCCACCGAGTACGGAGGCACTCCCATGAGACCGAACCGCGCCGCACTGTTCGTCGCCGCGACCGCTCTGACGCCCGCGCTCCTCCTCACCGCACCCGCCTTCGCCGCCGACGCGTCCGCGTCGGCCACCACCACCGTCTCCGCCACCACGCCGGTCACCCCCGTGCCCGCGACGGCCTGCGCGGACATCGCCTCCGACGCCCTCGTCGACGCGATGACCGAGGACGAACTGCGGGCCGCGATACAGGCCGTCCTCGCGGACGACAACGCCGGCACCTACGTCCGGCGCGGTGCGAACGCCGCCTTGAGCGGCACGGTCGACGACCTGCGCGCCTTCCTGAAGACGGGCTGCGACGTCGGCCAGCTCCAGGACGACGCCCTCGCTGTCGCCCACATCCTCTACGTGGCCTCGCAGAACGGCGACAAGCGGGTGGTGGCGGCGGCGAACGCGGCCCTCAACACCCTCTCCGCCGAAGCGGTCCGTGCCTTCCTGGATACGGGGTACGCCCAGGCCCAGGTCGAGGACGACGCCCTCGCCACCGCCACCATCCTGGTCGGGGCCGCGAAGAACGGTGACGTGAACGTGCAGGAGGCGGGCAACGACGCGTTGAACGCCAGTACCGCCGAGGCCCTGAGCTACTTCCGGTGGACCGGGTACCGGCTCGCCCAGGCCGCGGACGACGCGATCTACATCAGCCGCATGCTCCTGGACCCGGACATCAGCGACGCCATGGTCGACGCCATCCGGGCCGTCCTCGACGACGGCAGCCCGGAGGCCCTGCGGGAGTTCCGGACGGCCGGCCAGTACGAGGTCGACTGACCGGGGGCAGCACCGGGGCGGCTAGGCGCCCGGCCGCGGCGGTCGCCAGCCGTCCGTCAGGATGGTGAAGAGCTCCTCGACCGCCGCCTTGTGATCCGGCCGGCCCTGGGCGAGGGCGGGGACGTCCAGGACGAACCGGGCCAGTGCCGTGCAGGCGAGATGGCCGTGCTCCACGCCGAACTCGTCGGCGATGGCCGCGGCCAGGGTGTCGGTGTGCCGGACCCACATGCGTTCCGCGTACGCGCGCAGTGCCGGGGTGGTGTCCACCAGCCGGTTGAACTCCGCCCGCTGCGGGTGTTCGGCGACCGGCAGCCAGGTGTCCAGCACATGCTGCCGCAGGGCGTCGGGGACGGTGCTTCCCGGGGCGCGCTCGCGCACGGCCGCGACCAGGGCGGCGTCCGTGCTCGCCTCCCGGTCGAAAACCAGCGCCTCCTTGCCGCTGAAGTGCTTGAACACGGTGGTGACGGAGACGTCGGCCGCCTCGGCCACGTCCCGGACGCTCACCTGGTCGTACCCGCGCTCCAGGAAGAGCCGGAGGGCGGCGTCGGCGATGGCCTGCCGGGTCGCCGCCTTCTTGCGTTCGCGGCGGCCGGGGGCGGGGGGTGTGGGCTCGGGCATGACATCAGTGTAGCCGTTCGCGGCATCCGTAGCTTTGTTGAGTCCGTGGAAAAGTTGTCGGATTACACTTTTGGGTCTACGGTCCTGCCATGACCTCTCCTCATCCCGCCCATGCCCGGATCAGCGTCATCGGCGCCGGTCCCGGCGGTCTGACCTGCGCCCGCATCCTCCAGCGGCACGGCATCCCGGTGACCGTCCACGACCGGGAGCCCGGCCCCGGCTCCCGCGACCAGGGCGGCTCCCTGGACCTGCACGCCGACAACGGCCAACTCGCCCTGCGCGCCGCCGGACTGCTGGACGAGTTCTTCGCCCTGGCCCGCCCGGAAGGGCAGGAGATGCGGCAACTGGACCTCACCGGCGCGATCACCGACCACCACGTCCCCGCACCCGACGAGACGTTCAAACCGGAGATCGACCGGGGACAGCTGCGCGAGCTGCTGCTCGACTCCCTGGCTCCCGGCACCGTCCGGTGGGGGCAGGGCCTGGCCGCGGTCGAGGGGCCGGCCGGCGGGCCCCGGCGGCTGCGCTTCACCGACGGGTCCGCCGTCGCGGCGGATCTGGTGATCGGCGCCGACGGGGCCTTCTCCCGGGTGCGTCCGGCCGTCTCCGCCGCCGTCCCCGAGTACAGCGGCGTCAGCTTCCTGGAGGCGTGGTTCGACGACGTGGACCGCCGGCACCCCGAGATCGCCGAACTGGTCGGCCGGGGCGGCGCCCACGCCCGGGACGGCGACCGCGCCATGTTCGCCCAGCGCAACGGCGGCGGCCACATCCGGGTCTACCTGATCCAGCGGGTCCCGGCCGACTGGATCCGGGCGGCCGGTCTGACGCCCGGGGACACCGCCGGCATCCGCGCCCTGCTCCTCGCGCGCTACGCCCGCTGGTCGCCCCGCCTGCTGAAGCTGATCACCGACAACGACGGCCCGTATGTCGACCGCCCGATCCGCGCCCTGCCCGTGCCGCACACCTGGGAGTCGGACCCCGCGGTCACCCTGCTCGGGGACGCCGCCCACCTCATGCCGCCGCTCGGCGTCGGGGTCAACCTCGCCATGCTGGACGCCGCCGAACTCGCCGCGGCGCTCGCCGAGTCGGACACCGTGGCCGAGGCCGTCCGGCGGTACGAGAAGACGATGCTGCCCCGCTCGACGGAGACCGCCCGGCACCTCGAAGGCGCCGCGGAGCACCTGCTGTCCGTCGACGACGACGCCCCCGATGACCCCCGGGCCAACGGATGACGTGTGGTTGACTGATCCGTATGGCCCCGTCCCCGCAGCCGCCCGTTCGGTCGTGACCGCCGAACCGACCGCGGCCGTTCGGCCCCGCAACCGCAGGCGGCTCATCGTCGAGGCGGCCGGCCGGGTCTTCAGCGAGCACGGCTACCACGCGGCGTCCATGGAGAAGATCGCCGCCGCCGTCGGCATCACCGCGGCGGCCCTGTACCGGCACTTCCCCAACAAGTACGCGCTGTTCGCCGAGTGCGCCGGTGTCATGGCGGACCGGCTGGTCGCCGCCGTGGACGAGGTGCCGGACGGCGCGGACCTGCCGGAAGTGCTCGGCGCGGTGAGCCGGGTCACCGTCGCGCACCGCGCCGCGGGCGGCCTCTACCGGTGGGAGGCCCGGTACCTCAACCGGGCGGACCGCCGGGTGCTGCGGGCGAGGTTCGGGCAGGTCGTCGGGCGGGTCGACGGCGCGGTGCGGCGCGCGCACCCGCTGCCGCTGCCCGACGCGGGGCTGCGGGCGGTGGCGGCGCTCGGCGCGATCGGGTCCGTCACCATGCACGCCACCTCGATTGCCCCGCGCCGGGCCGAGGAACTGCTGACGGCGTCCGCGCTGGGGGTGGCCGCGACCGACCCGGCGGCGCACCGGCCGCCCGGCCGCCCCGTCGAACTGCCCGACCGGCCGGTGCCGCGCACCCGGCGCGCGGAGATCCTGGCGGCGGCCGTCCCGCTGTTCGCCCGGCACGGGTTCGCCAGCGTCACCAACGAGCAGCTCGCGCGGGCGGTCGGGCTGGCCCCGTCCGCGCTCTACCGGCACTACGCCGGCAAGGCCGACATCCTGGCGGCGGCCTGCCTCCAGGCGGCCGGGCTGCTGGCCCAGGGCGTGGACCGGAGTCTGCACGGGGTGGCCGCACCGCACGACGCGCTGCGCGCGCTGGCGGCGGCGTACGTGGCCTACAGCTTCGAGTACACAGCCCTGAACAGCGTCGCCGACGGTGAGGTGGCCGGACTGCCGCCGGAGCTGCGGCGGCCCCTGGTGCTCGCCCAGCGCGAGCACATCGCGGTGTGGGAGCAGCAGTTGCGGCTGGCCCGTCCGGAGCTGGACCCGCGGGGGGCCCGGGTGCTGGTGCACGCGGGCTTCGGGGTGGGGGTGGAGGCCGGGCGGCGGCTCGGGTGGCGGGACGGCCACGACCACCGCGGCGCGGTGACCGCGCTGGTCGTGGGGTCCCTCGGCCTGTGAACCTGTGAACGCGCGCGTTCAGCCGGCCGCTCTGTTGCCGGTGGGGATGGTGATGCCGGTGGTGGTCGCGGAGGCGCCCTTGTTGAGGAACAGCATGGCCAGCGCCCGCACGAACTGGTCGAACACGTAGAAGGCGCCGGGCATGACGGGTGACAGCCCCTCCCGGAACAGGATGAACGACGGCCACACGGTACGGACCAGCGCCGCCGAGGCGTAGTCCCGCTTCAGGCCCAGCCAGTCGCCGACCTGGTCGCTCAGCACGTAGCGCACGAACTCGTTGAGGAAGCCGCGGGTGACGCCGAGGTCGATCTGCGCGGTCAGCCCGAGCAGTTCCTCGGCCAGCGCGATGCCCTCGGTGGACGGGGTGAGGATCGGGGTGAGCACCCGCGCCGCCTGCTGCTCGGCGGCCGCCCAGGTCTGGGGGATGTGCTCGTCCGGTACGCCGAGCAGGTGGACGGCGACCTGCCAGGAGTGCAGGAACGCCGCCTGGTCGGCGGCCGGATAGGGGATCTTCCAGTCGAGCAGCTTGCGGTGCACGTAGGTGCCCAGGCTGTGGAAGGTGACCAGGATGTCGGCCGCGCTGATCGGGATCGTCTCGTCGGCGACCGCCCGCCAGTGCGGCGACTGCGGCAGCAGATGACGTACGGCCGCGTGCACCACCCGGGTCTTGTTGGCGGTGACGACGAACTGTCCGGTCGGCTCGAACGCGCCCAGCTGCGACAGGTCGTAGCCGAAGGTGAACGTCTTCGCCGCGCGGTCCTGCATGTTGGCGCCGCCCGCGGACCAGTAGACGCTCTTGGCCTCGCGCGGGATCACCGTGCTCATGATGCCGCTGCCGAGCCCGTACAGCATGAACAGGTACGTGTCCCGGCGCCGGTTGAAGTCGGCGGCGCGGGCCAGCTTGGCGGAGTCGGCCCAGGACGGCAGCCGGTTGACCTGCTTCAGGTACGCGGTGAACTCGGCCGGCAGGCCACTGGGCAGCGGGTCGTTGTTGTTCTCCCACGCCGCCCACGCGGTGTTGATCGCCGGTATGTGGCCGCCGTCGAGCATCTTGACCATCAGGGGGTCGGCCGCGTCGTCCCAGATCCACTCCGGACCGGTGCCGGCGGCCGCTTTCGTCCCCGAGCGCGTCGACGCCCAGGCGCCGGCGGGGCCCGCCGCGCCCACCAGGCCGAGCGCGGCACCGAGGGACAGGACGCTGCGTCTGTCGAGATTTGGCATTCACTTACCCACTTCTGCGAAGGTACGGATGGTGAGAGCCATGTGATTTCTCGTTAACATAGCGAGGTGCGTCACGGTCGGCAATGGTGGTGACAGAGGTTGGTGTGGCCGGTGGCCCGGCGCGCACAGCGCCGCGTCCGCCGCGCCCCGGAGGCGGCGCCGGGCTCCCGAATTACGCTGCACGCGTGCTCTCATACGACGAACTGACGCCGCCCGAGCGCGAGGTGTGGCACGCGTTCCCCTCGGGACGGACCGTGAATCTGCACGCGGGTCCGCCGGGGGACGACCCGGTCGCCGACGGCGCGCGATGGGGCCCGGAGCGCACCGTCCGGGCCGCCGTGCTCGCGGCACTGCTGCTGGGCGCGCACAGCGGGCAGCCCGGGACCGTCCCGGCGCTGCGGCTGGCCGGGGCGCGGATATCCGGGCCGCTCGACCTGGCCGGGGCGCAGCTCGCGTACGCCCTGTGGCTGGCGGAGTGCTGGTTCGAGGAGAGCGTGGACCTGTCCGGGGCGTCGGCCCAGTCGATCGCGATCACCGGCAGCGCGGTGCCCGGCGTGGAGGCCGGCCTGATCCGGGTCGACGGCCGCCTCGACCTGGGCCGCTCCCGCATCGGAACGGGTCCCGCCACACCTTTTCACCGCCGGGTCACCGCCCTGTCCCTCATCAACGCCCATGTGAGCGGCGCCGTGAACCTCAAGGGCGCCGAGCTCACCGCGGCCGGGGAGTGGGCGGTGTCGGCCGGCGGACTGGTCGCGGAGGGCGGCCTGTACTGCGTGGACGGCTTCGTCGCGCACGGTGAGGTCCGGCTCATGGGCGCCCAGTTGCCCGGCGGACTGCACCTGCGGGGCGCGCTGCTGGACCGCCCCGGCCCGCGCGGGGTGGTGCTCGCCCTGGACAACGCCGTGACCTCCACGCTGGACTGCTCCGGCGGGTTCGTCGCGCGCGGGACCGTACGGCTGCGGGGCGCCAGGGTCGCCGACGACCTGACCTTCGCGGGAGCCGTCCTGGACGGGCCGGCCGACGGCGCCGGGCCGTCCCTGTCGGCCCCGTTGCTGACGGCCGTCGACTTCGACCTCACCCTCGCCCGGCCCCCGTCCGGCGCCGTGGACCTGCGCGGCGCGCAGGTGGCGTACCTCCACGACAACGAGCACAGCTGGCCCGCGGCCGTGGAACTGGACGGCTTCGTCTACGGCGCCATCAGGGCGGACCGGGACCGGAACTCCGTGGCCGAACGCGTCGCCTGGCTGCGGCGCGGCCCCGGCTACCACCCGCAGCCCTACGAGCAGTTGGCGAGCTGGTACCGCAAGGCCGGCCACGACGACGAGGCCCGCCGGGTACTGCTGGCCAAACAGCGCCACCGGCGCCGCACCCTGCGGCCGGCCGGCCGGGCGTGGGGACACCTCCTGGACGCGACCGTCGGCTACGGCTACCGGCCCTGGCTGGCCGGCCTCTGGCTGCTCGCGCTGACCGCGCTGGGCACCCTGTCCTTCCGCACCGGCACCCCCGTCCCGGTCAAAGCGGGCGAAGGCGTCCCCTTCCAGCCGCTCGTCTACACCCTCGACCTGCTGGTCCCCATCGGCGGCCTCGGCCAGCGCACCGCCTGGTACTGGCCGGACGGCGACGGCCGCCAGTGGCTGGCCCACCTGCTGATCGCCCTCGGCTGGGTGCTGACCACGTCCGTCGTCGCGGGCGTCACCCGCGCGCTCCAGAAGAACTAGGCCGGCGTACGACTCACGACGCCCGCCCAGGGAGAGCCGGCGGCCATGTCAGGCGCCCCCGCCGGCCCCCTTGTCCAGGTCGGCTGTTGCCCATGGGCCGAGGGCGAATCCAGCACTGTTGCGTCGGACTTCCAGGGCGCCGGCACCACCGAAGTGTGCGGGGACGAGCAGTTCCCGTTCATCAGCCGCCCGCCCGAGAATCCGACGGCGACTGGCCACCGCTTGTTCCGGAGCCAGGCAGGCGTTGCTGTTGCAGCAGGGATCGAGGATCTGTACCGGGCTGTGCAGCAGATCTCCGACGAAGACCGCCCGGTCGCTCCCGGATGCGAGTCGCAGTACGGACGAGCCGGGAGTGTGCCCGGGTGCGGACTCCAGGGCGAGGTGTTCGTCGATGTGGTGGATGCCGTCCCACAGCACGGCCTGCCCGCTCTGGTGGATGGGCGTGATGCTGTCTTCGTAGATCAGGCGGTCGGCCTCCCGCGCGCCGTTCCCGTACGCGTTGTCCGGACCGTAATGGAAGTCGTCGGCGGCCGGAATGAGGTATTGGGCGTTGGGGAACGTCGGTACCCACTGCCCGTCCGCGTCGACGGTGTTCCAGCCGACGTGATCAACGTGGAGGTGGGTGTTGACGACGACATCTACGTCCTGCGGGCGAACACCGGCCCTCGCCAGGAGGCCGAGGAAATCACTCCGGGAGCGGTGGAACGGCCCCATCCCCGGTCGTTCGCGACCGTTGCCCGCTCCGGTGTCGACCAGCACGGTCCGCCCACCGCTGCGCAGCACCCAGCTCTGCAGAGCGAGCACCGCCAAGTCGCCGTCCGGCTCCCAGTGGTCCGGTGCCAGCCAGTCCTCGTTGTCCTTCCACACCTCGGCACCAGCTCCCGGGAACATGCCGGAGGCGGGCAGGAATGGTTCGTGCCACTCGACGACCCGGATGACCTCGACAGCCCCCAGCGTCATGCGCTGCACACGCTCGTTCTCGTTCGTCATGCGCTCGACCTTAAGAAAGATCGAACGAGCCTCTCAATGCGCATTCAACTCAATAAAATACGAATCCATCTCACGTTTTATGCGGAAGATATTCTGGCTGGATGGATGTGGTGAGTGACGCGATCTCTGCCGTGCACCTCGGGCACCCGTGGTTCAACCGGGTGCGGGCGAGCGGGAGCTGGTGCGCGCGGCTGGACCCGTACTACGGCGCGGGCTTCCACATCGTCCTGAAGGGCAACTGCTGGCTACTGGCCGACGGCTGCACACCGGTATCCCTCGGCGTGGGCGACGCGGTGCTGCTGCCTCATGGCACCGGCCATGTGATCGCCGATTCTCCCGTCGACGCGGCGGTCGCGGCGCGGAAGGCGGTGCCGTTCGAGCAATGGCTCGCGGAGACGGGGCCGCGAGCCCGGCCCGACCGCGACGGGACCGGGACGGAGATGCTCTGCGGCAAGTACTGGCTCGACTGCAGCCGCATGCACCCGCTGATGGCAGAGCTGCCCGAGGTCGTCCACCTTCCCAGCCGAGTAGGCAGCCACCTCGAACTCCGCGCCGCGATCGACCTGCTCGCCGGTGAGCTGGACGAGGTGCGGCCCGGCTCCTGCGTGGCGCTCCCGAACCTGCTCGACCTCCTTCTCGTCTACATGATTCGCTCATGGATGACCGAGACCACCAGCGGAGCCTGGCCCGGCGCACTGGGCGACCCGGTGACGGCCGCCGCCCTGCGGGCGATGCACGCGCGACCGGCCGCGCGGTGGAGCAATGACCGCCTGGCCGCAGAGGCGGGTGTCTCCCGTCCCACCCTGGCGCGTCGGTTCACCACCCTGGTCGGCCGCCCTCCGATGGCGTACCTCACCTGGTGGCGCGTGATCCTTGCCGCCACGCTGCTCCGCGACACCAAGGAAACCCTGGCCACCATCGCCGGCCGAGTCGGCTACGGCAGCCCGTACGCACTCTCCCACGCCTTCGAGAGGGAGTTCGGCACTACACCGGGGCGGTATCGAGCGCGGGCCACGGGGCGATCCGCTCCTCGATGGCCGAACGCGTCGGCGACATCGTCCGGCTGACGCTCGCCGCCCACCGAAACGGACGGCAGCCCGGTGACCGAGCTGCCGGTAGACCAGGTGCGCAGGCTCGTCGCGGGCGCCCAGCAGGATTTGCAGGACTTCCTCAGCCTTGCCGGAACCTGGGCTGAACGGCATCTGCCGGCGCCGGCCGCCCGCGCCACCGCCGTCAGAAGACGAACGGCCCCGGGTTCTGCGGCGAGGTGGCCGTGCAGTGCACGGTGAACGTCCCGTACGTGCTCGTGAGGGATTTGACCTCCAACGCCTCGCCCGGGGTGACGGTGCCCGTCAGCGGGCCGGAGTCGTAGGCCTGCCCGAGCAACGTCCAGGCCGGGTTGGACTGTCCGGTGAACGTGACCTCGGCGCCGTGCGCGTCGGACAGCGTCAGCGTCGTCTGCATCGAGTTGGCCGGGAAGGAGTGGGTCGCCCACACCACGGGTGTGGAGAAGGTGATGGCCGCCGCCGTGCCGTTCTGCTGGACGCCGAGCCTGGCCTGGCCGGAGCCCCAGTCCCCGCAGTTCACCTGGACGGTGGCGGTGGTGGGCGCGACCGCGGAGGCCGACGGCGCCATGGCCAGCGCCGCCGCGCCTGCCATGCTGGTGCCGAAGGTGCTGAGTCTCATGCCGGCTGCCTTTCCGTACGGGCCCGTCGGCCTGCCGCGTCGGGCCTGGTCCGCACTTCTCCGCACCGGCGCGAGCGGGACCCGTCGGAGTCGGCGGCACGGCGCAAGGGGGTGCCGCGGGTGCGGTGGCGGGTACTCCGCCGGGACCGGCACTGCACGGCGGTCCCGGCACGGCGCGCCGGCCGGACCCCTCGGGCGGACGGGGCCGGGCGTCAGGCCAACGGCTGGTAATTGACGCATGAAGTATATGGAGGGGTGAGGAACTCTCGCGGTCTGGTTCGAGCCATTTGCGGCGCGCACGGCGAGATCTTCATGCCCGGCGGCTTCGGCGCCCTGCTCGCCTACGCCTGGGCGCCGGCCCTGCGGGACTTCTCTCCCTGTGGACAGCGCGGCCCCCCGATCTCCGCCAAGGCCGATCTCTGTCCATGGCCGCCGCCCGACGCGTAGAAGGCGTGCAGCGTGGTAGGCGTGAGGAATGGGTGGGCAGGCCCGCTCGGTCGGTAATCGAGTAGGTTTACCCACCCGTGCCCACGCGTATGCGTCCGGCGGCCACATTTTCTTCCCCTAACGGGCTGAAGTTTTGTTGATGACGGGTCAGTTGGCCGCCCGGGCGTCCTACCCTTCAGAGGGTGAAGCAACTGATGTCACTGGAGTCCGAAGCCGGCGCCCCTGGGGAAGCGGTGCTTCCCGGCACTCTGCCCGAGGCGCTGCGGGCGGAACTGATCGCCTTCCGCCGCGACCTGCACATGCACCCGGAGCTGGGCAACCAGGAGTTCCGCACCACCGCCGCGATCAAGGAGCGGCTCGAACGCGCGGGGCTGGCACCCCGGGTCCTGCCGGCCGGCACCGGCCTCATCTGTGACATCGGCCCGGAGCCGCGGCGCCCGGCCGCGGCGGGCTCCGGCCTGCTCGCCCTGCGCGCCGACATCGACGCCCTGCCCATCCCGGACGTCAAGAGCGGCTGCGCGTACCGCTCGACCGTGCCGGACCGCGCCCACGCCTGCGGCCACGACGTGCACACCACCGTCGTGCTGGGCACCGGCCTGGTGCTCGCCGCGCTGCACGAGCGCGGTCTGCTGCCCCGCCCGGTCCGGCTCATCTTCCAGCCCGCCGAGGAGGTGCTGCCCGGCGGCGCCGAGGACGTGGTGGCGGCCGGCGCGCTGGACGGCGTGCACCGCATCCTCGCCGTGCACTGCGACCCCCGGGTGGACGCCGGCCGGATCGGGCTGCGCGAGGGCCCCATCACCTCCGCCTGCGACCGGCTGGAGATCGCCCTGGACGGCCCCGGCGGCCACACCGCCCGGCCGCACCTCACCACCGACCTGGTCACCGCCGCCGCCCGGGTCGCCGTCGACGCCCCCGCGCTGCTCGCCCGGCGGGTCGACAGCCGCGGCGGCCTCTCCCTGACCTGGGGCCGGATCGAGTCCGGCCACGCCGCGAACGTCATCCCGCAGCACGCCGAGCTGTCCGGCACCGTGCGCTGCCTCGACCTGGACGCCTGGCACCAGGCCCCCGACCTGGTGGTCGCGGCCATCGACGAGATCGCCAACCTGCACCGCGCCAAGTCCGAGATCACCTACGTACGGGGCGTCCCGCCGGTCGTCAACGAGGTGACCAGCGTCGAACTCCTCCAGACCGCGATGATCGCCCGGCGCGGGGCCGACTCCGTGGAGTCCACCGAGCAGAGCCTGGGCGGCGAGGACTTCTCCTGGTACCTGGAGCACGTCCCCGGCGCCATGGCCCGCCTCGGCGTCCGCCCGCCCGGCGAGCGCGCGGTGCGCGACCTGCACCAGGGCGACTTCGACGTGGACGAGCACGCGATCACGGTGGGTGTGGAACTGTTCACCGCCGCCGCGCTGATCGACACCGGGGTCCCGCCCCGGGGCTAGGCGGTGCGGCGAGCCGCGCCTACAGCGGGCACCGTCAGGTCAGCGCCCCGGCCACCAGTGCGGCCGTCCTGGCCACCAGGGGGTTGTCCGTAGGCCCGGCGGGGTCGTACTTGGTCGACAGCACGGACAGCACCAGGGGAGAGCGGTCCGGGGGCCAGACCACACCGACGTCGTTGGCGACCCCGTACTGCGCCCCGCCGCCCGTCTTGTCCGCCAGCAGCCAGTCGGCGGGCAGGCCGGCCCGGAAGCGTTCGCCGTTGGTGGTGTTCGCCACCAGCCACCCGGTGAGCTTCTCCCGGTCGCCGGGGGTGAGGACCTTGCCGACGACGAGGCGGCCGTACGTCCGGCCGATCGCTCGCGGGCTGGTGGTGTCCGTGTCCCGCCAGGGTTCCGCGGAGTTCAGCGCGGGCTCCCAGCGGTCGAGCCGGGTGGTCGAGTCCCCGATCGAACGGCAGAAGCGGGTGACAGCCCTCGGGCCGCCCAGTTCGCGGAGCAGGAGATTGCCCGCGGCGTTGTCGCTGAAGGAGACGGTGGCGGCGCACAGCTGGGCGACCGTCATGCCGTTCGCGACGTTCTCCGGCAGCCCGGTGACCGGGGCGTAGCCCGCGGCTTGGGCGAAATCGGCGGTGTAACGGACGCGCCTGGCCAGGAACTCGCCCTCGCGGTCGAGGTCCCGCAGGACCGCCGCGGCGGCCAGTCCCTTGAACACCGAGCACATCGGGAACCGTTCGTCCGCCCGGTACGACACCGTCCTCCCGGTGGCCGTGTCCAGCGCGAACACCCCCAGCCGGGCCGCGTACTCCGCTTCGAGCGCCCGGAGCCGGCCGGCGAGGGCGTCGCCGGGGGCGGCGGGGGTGGTGGCGGGGGTGGCGGCGTACGCCGTGCCGCGCGTGGTCGTCAGGGCGGCCAGGCCCGTACCGGTCGCGAGTGCCAGTACGGTCCGGCGGGAGGGCCGGGCTGTGGTCCTGCGCATGGGCGTTCCTCGTTCCTCGTCGTGGGGCGGCCGTGGCGACACCGGGCTCGCGGCGCCGCGTCACGGGCCGCTCCGGTGGCACGCGGCACAGTCAAACCGCGGCTCCGGAGGAGTGTCGAATACACTCTCGACCGCCGCGCGATTCACTTTCCCTATCCGTGCATGTCAGGGGGCAGGTTGCTGACGGAACGCCATCTGGAGATCTTCGTCGCGCTCGCGGAGGAGGAACACTTCGGCGCCGCCGCCCACCGCGTGGGCATCACGCAACCGCCCCTGTCGCAGGGGCTGCGCCGACTGGAGGCGCTGCTGGGGGTGCGCCTGTTCGACCGCGCCCGGGGCGTCACCCTCACCGAGGAGGGGGCTTCGCTGCTGCCGCACGCCCGCCGGGCGCTGGCCGCGCTCGCCGAGCTCCGCCAAGCCGGGGCCCGGGAGCGGTCCGACGGCCGCCGCCTTCGGATCGGGCTGGCCCACGAGGTACCGGCCCGTGTCGCGGCGGCCACCGCCGCCGCGACCAGCCACGCCCCGGAAGCCCACCGCATCAGTGTGCTGACGGCCCCGACCGCCACCCTGCTGTCCGAGACGGCGGCGGGCCGGCTCGACATCGCGGTGATCCGGCACCCGTCGGTGCTGCACGGCCTGGCCGCGGGCCCGGTGGTGCTGCTGCCGACCTGGGTCCTCTCGCCCGCGGACCGCGCCGCCGGACCCCGGCACCGTCCCGGGCGCCTGCCGGTGGCGGTCCGCCCGCGCGAGGAGGCCCCCGCGGCGTACGACCTGTTCGTGGACACCCTGGCCAGCAGGGGCCGCCGGGTGGAGACCGTGCCGGTCTCCGACGAGCTCGCCGGGCTGGCGCTGGTGGCCGCGGGCCAGGCGGTCATGGTCACCGCCGACCGGGCGCTGACCGCCGACGGCGTCGAGCGCGCGGCAGCCCTCGACCCGCCGCTGCCCCTGCGGCTGCGGGTGGTGTGGGACTCCCGGCGGCCGGACCACGAGGGCACCGAGCGGACGGCGCGGCTGCTGGTGCGGGAACTGTCCCGGCAGGCGGCGGCGTGAGCGGGGCCCGGTGGGAGCGGGACGCCCGGCGCAGGATCCGCGACATGTTCGCGGACGCCGGTGTCCGCGGCTGGCTGCACGTGGCCGAACTGCGCCGCCCGGCCGCCTGCGTGACGATCGACCCCGACGAACCGGTGCCCGTGGGCTCCGTCTACAAGGTGCCCCTGATGGTCACCTTCTGCCGCCTGGCGGACAGCGGGGCCATCGATCCGGGCCGGCGGGTGACCCTCGGCGCGGCGGACCGGATTCCCGGACCGACCGGTGTCTCCATCCTCCAGGACGAGGTCACCATGTCGCTGCGCGACCTCGTCGTCCTCATGATGACCATCTCCGACAACACCGCCGCCCACGTGGTGCAGCGGCAGGTCGGCACCGCGGCGGTCGAGGCGGTGTGCCGGAGCCTCGGCATGCCGGACACCCACATCCACGGCGGGGCCGCCACCACCTTCGAACGGCTGGTGACGGAGACCGGCGCGCCGTCGCTGAGTGTCGCGATGAGACACCTCGCGGACAACGACACCACGGTGCCCGCGGACGTCTACAACCCGCTGCGGAAGGCTTCCGCCACGCCCGCGGACATGGCCCGGATGCTGCGGGCGATCTGGACCGACCGGGCCGCCTCCGCCGCCAGCTGCGCGTTCATGCGCGACATCATGGGCAGGCAGCCGTGGGGGCACCGGCTCGCCTCCGGGTTCCCCTACGACGACGTCACCGTGTCGGGGAAGACCGGCACGTTCGGTTCGATGCGCCACGAGGCCGGTGTGGTCGAGCTGGCCGACGGCAGTGCCTACACCGCCGTGGTCTTCACCCAGGCGGCCCGCGCCGACAGCAGGCTCCCGCGCGCCGACGCCGTCATCGGCGCCGCCGCCCGGACCGCGGTGGAGGAACTGCGCGGCAACGAGGGAACCTGAGGGCCTGCCGCCCGACGCGTCAACGCGTCGCGCCGCCGTGCTTCAGCGCGTGAGAACCGCGTCGGCGATGACGTCGAAGAGATGGTCGGCGCGGGCGGCCAGCGCCGGCTGGTCGCCCGCCCAGGCGAGCGCTCCGGCCAGTGCGTAAAGGTCGGTGCCGTCGATGTCGGTCCGGGCCACGCCGTCCGCCTGGGCGCGGGCCAGGAGCCGGGCGCCCGCGGCCCGCATCGCCACGCACGAGGCGTGCAGCGCGGAGTCCGGGTCCTCGATGGCGGCCACCATCGACGCGATGACGCCCTGGTAGTCGGTCGCGCACGCGACGAACGCGCGCAGCCAGGTGCGCAGCGCGTCACCGGCCGGGCCGGCCCCCTCCAGCTCGGCCGCCTCTGCCGTGAGCTGGTCGAACCCGGTCCGCAGCAGGGCTTCCAGCAGGGCCTCCCGGGTGGGGAAGTGCCGCTGCACGGTGCCCAGCCCGACCTCGGCCCGGCGGGCGATGTCGCGCAGCGACGCACCGGCGCCCTCCTCGGTCACGACGGCGCTCGCGACCGTCAGCAGCCGCTCGTAGTTCTTCCTGGCGTCAGCCCGCACGAGCCCTCTCCTTGCTAAGCGGGTCAGTGACCCGTATATTCGGATCACTGACCCGCTTAGGGTATTCCACCCGCGTCGAACAGGAAAGCGCAGGAAGTCATGCCCACACGCACGATGAAGGCGATCCGGCTGCACGGCTACGGCGGCCCCGAGGTACTGCGCCACGAGGACGTCCCGGTCCCCGAACCGAGGCCGGGCGAGGTGCTGGTCCGGGTGCGCGCGGTGGGCGTCAACCCGCCCGACTGGTACCTGCGCGAGGGGATGACCGTGATGCCCGCGCACCTGCGGCCGAAGATCACCCTGCCCGTCGTCCCCGGCACCGACGTGTCGGGCGTCGTCGAGTCCGTCGCCGAGGACGTGACCGGCTTCGCGCCGGGCGACGAGGTCTTCGGCATGCTCCGCTTCCCCGGCTTCGACGGCAGCGCCTACGCCGAGTACGTGGCCGCGCCCGCCGCGGACCTGGCCCACAAGCCGGCCGGCCTCGACCACGCGCACGCCGCCGCAGCGCCCGTGGCGGGACTCACCGCGTGGCAGTTCCTGCTGGACCTGGGCCACGACCACCCGTCCCCCTTCCAGCCGCACCGCCACCGCCCCGTCCCCCTCGGCCCCGGCACGACGGTCCTGGTGAACGGCGCCGCGGGCGGCGTGGGACACCTCGGCCTGCAACTGGCGAAGTGGAAGGGCGCGCACGTCGTCGCGGTGGCGTCCGGCACCCACGGACCGTTCCTGCGCGACCTCGGCGCCGACGAGGTCGTCGACTACACCAGGACCCGCCCGGAGCAGGCCGCCCGCGACCTCGACCTGGTCCTGGACACCGTCGGCGGCCCCACCGCCCACCGCTTCCTGCGCACCCTGCGGCGCGGCGGCGCGCTGTTCCCGGTCTTCTTCGGCGAGTTCGACCCGGCGGAGGTCGAGCGGCGCGGGGTGACGGTCTCGACCACCCAGGTCCGCTCGAACGGCCCGCAGCTCGCCGAACTCGGCCGCCTGCTCGACACCGGCACGGTCCGCGTCGCCATCGACAGCAGCTTCCCGCTCGCCCGCGCCCGCGAGGCCCACGAACGAGCCGCCCGGGGCCATATCCAGGGCAAGATCGTCCTCACCGACGGGTGACGCGATCCACCCACCCAGGAGCAGTCCGGGAAGCGCCAGAGCGGCCGGGCACCGGACCGGCCGGGTCATGGCCGGAGGCGGTCCCGTGTCGCTCAGCCGCGCGGAGTCCGGTCCCGGTAGTGGGACTGGACCCGCACCATGTGGTCCAGCTCCGCGACGCACAGCCCGCAGCCGTACACGTCACCCGTCGCGCCGGGCGTGGACACGGAACCGATCCACAGCACGCGCACCCCCTCGCGCCGGCAGTACAGCCAACAGGCGCCGGTCAGCCACGGGTTTGCGTCGTCCGTCCGCGCGGTGAGCGGCCACGCGTCGCGCCACGGGTGCGTGACGGCGGGGGCGAAGATCACGCCGGGGCCCCGTTCGCGCGTGCCGAGTCCTTGACGTGCAGAAAGCCCCCCGCCTTCTCGATCTCGCGCGCGACCTCGTCGTACTCCTGCCGCACGGCCGAGATCATCGAGCGGCACGCCGTGAGCACCGCCCCGGCCTCCCCGCTCCGGACGCGCTCGACGGCCTGTTCCAGCCCCTCCCGCCCGTGCGGCGGCAGCAAGCCCGCCCGCTCCTCGATCACGTCCGTGATCCCCCACCCGAACGCCTCGGCGTACTCCGTGCACTCCTCGCGAGGCCCGGCGATGTTGCTGCCGGGAGCACCGCACACATAGATCACGCAGCGGAACCGCTCGATCGGCGAAATGCCCGCCGCCGCGTCCGCCAGTGCCCGCCGCCGTCTCAGATCGCCCTCGGTACGGCGGGTCCGGGCTCGTTCCTGCGCCTGTGCGCTCTTGTCGCTGACCATGTGCCAAGCGTGCCCGCACGATCACGTACGGTGAAGTGATGAGGCGTACGACGGGACGAGGTTGCCCGACCCCGACTCGTACGCTCCGTAGCACTCACGCGAGCAACGGCACGCCGATCACTTCGCTGATCCTGCGCACCCGAGTCGTCGACACCTTCGCCAGACGCTTGCCGATGACACCCGGCAGCGCCTGATGCCTGACCCACTCCGGGGCGTCGAGCCCCACCTCGATCAGGGTGTCCCCGGCCTGGTCGTGGAGACCGGCCGCGCACTGGGCGAGCGCGACGTCGAGCTTGTAGCGGTTGCGGGCGAGTTTGGGCATGGACGGCGGCAGTTCGGTGTGCGCGGCCAGCCGCAGCGCCCGGCCGTGGTTCCCGAGCGCCACGGCGATCCCCACGGCTTCCGTGTTCGCGGCGGTGGGGCCGAAGTGTGTGCCGAACAGCGCTTCGTCGCCGCCGAGACGGGCCGCCGCCGCGTGTGCCTGCGACAGATAGTCGTCCGCGGAGGCGGCGTTCCCCCCGCGCGAAGCGGCCACGGCCGCGGAGATCATCAGCCGGCCGTACGCGAGCAGTTGGGGCCGGGAGGCCCGGCTGAACGACGGCTCGATCCGCAGCGCCGCCTGCTCGGCCACGGCGACCGCCCTGGAAAGTCTGGCGCTTCGCAGGTAGATCCACGACAGCGTGGATTCCAGGAGCGCGCTCAGCACCTCGTCCCCGGAGTTCTCGGCCAGGTGGCGTGCCGACGTGAGCGCGCTCAGGGCGAGGTCCCGCCGGCCCAGCAGGATCGCGGCCGAGGAGGCGAACTGGTACGTGCTCGCGAGGACGGAGCCCAGTCGCTCGCGTTCGTACCCGGCGGCCTGCCCGTACCGGACGCGTCCTTCCGGCAGGACCTTGGCGACGAGTCTGCTGAACTCCTCGTAGTCGCCTCGCCAGTAACTGGCGCACACGCGGTCGTGCATGGTCGACAGTTCACGCAACCCGCTCGGCTCTTCCGCGCCGTCCCAGACACCGAGGGCACTGTCGTGGACGGCGTCGGAAAGCCGTCGCACGGCGGCCCGGGTGCCGCTGTCCATCCCCCGCCGCGGCGCCTGCTGCCCCAATATCACCGCCACGTCCGTGTTCAGCGCGTGGGCGAGCTTGAGCAGCGAACCGACGGACAGCTCCCCGCGGTCCTGCTCGGCCTTCTGCACCAGGGCCAGCGACAGCCCCGAGGCGTCGGCGAGTCCCTGCTGGGTCAGATCGGAACCCCGCAGGTGCTTGATGCGCTTACCGGTCGTCAGGTCGGCCCAGTCGCTCACGGTCACCCCAGTGGGTTCGCTCCGGCTTGCTTCCCTTCGATGGTACGGGCGTTCCGGTCTCCCACGCCCCTTTCCGCCCCCTTCGACCCCCTGGTTCACCACCCCGTAACGCCCTCCGCCACGAATGGATAACGGCCCCGCAGAACCCCGTTCCCAGGACTTTCTACGCGCGTTAATGTGCGCCGAACCGGGCGCCAGCCGCGGGGACTTGAGGGATGGGGAACTTCAGATGCGTCGGACACCGAGACTGACCGGCACCGTGGTCGGCATCGCCGCGCTCGCGCTCGCGGCCACCGCCTGCGGCGGCACCAGCACCGAGGACGGCGGCGACGACGGCGCCAAGGAGAACAAGGGGCTGGCCATCGCGTACGACGTCGGCGGCAAGGGCGACCAGTCCTTCAACGACGCCGCCTACGCGGGCCTGGAGCGGGCGAAGAAGGAGTACGGCTACCAGACCGCCGACATCGAGCCCACCGACGGCGAGACCGACGCCGACAAGGAGCAGCGGCTCGCCTCGCTGGCCAAGCAGGGCTACGACCCGGTGATCGGCATCGGCTACGCCTACGGCACCGCGATGCAGAAGGTCGCCGCCGACTACCCGGACACCACCTTCGGGATCGTCGACTCCGTGGTCGAGGCCGACAACGTCGCCTCCCTCGTCTTCGCCGAGAACGAGGCGTCCTACCTGGCCGGGGTCGCCGCCGCCAAGGCGACGAAGACGAAGACGGTCGGGTTCGTGGGCGGGGTCGACGTACCGCTGATCCACAAGTTCCAGGCCGGGTACGAGCAGGGCGTCGCCGACACCGACCCCAAGGTGAAGGTGATCTCGCAGTACCTGACGCAGACCGCCGAGGAGGGCGGCTTCTCCAGCCCCGACAAGGGCAAGGCCGCCGCCGAGGGGCAGATCGAGAAGAAGGCCGACGTCGTCTACCAGGCGGCCGGGCTGTCCGGGCAGGGTGTGATCGAGGCCGCCGCCGCGAACAAGGTGTGGGCGATCGGCGTCGACTCCGACCAGTACGAGCAGGAGGCCCTCGCCAAGTACAAGGACTCCATCCTCACCTCCGCGCTCAAGGACATCGACGGGGCGGTGTTCGCGCTGGCCGAGTCGGTCGAGGACGGCAAGCCGCTCACCGGCACCAAGACCTTCGACCTGAAGTCGGACGGCGTCGGCCTGTCCGACAGCAACCCGAAGTACGCCGAGGTGGCCGGGCTCACGGACGCCGTCGACGCGGCCAAGGAAAAGATCGTCAGCGGCGACATCAAGGTGAGGACCGAGCCGTAGAAACACCCCGCCCACCCCTGCCGGGCGTCACGGAACGCCACCTCGCGTTTGCTCCCGGCAAGGGTTGGGCACGGCCCGATAACAAGGTGGACAGAAGGGGTTTTCAGGCAGGTCTACGCGCGTTAATCTGCGGCGAACCCAGCGCCGCAGCCGAACCCCGTCCGGCGCTTGTACGACAGGAGCACCACACATGCGCCGGATTTCCCGGATCACGGTCGCAGGCGCAGCGACCGCCTCCCTGGCCCTCGCGCTCGCCGCCTGCGGTGGTACCTCGACCTCGTCCTCCTCGTCCTCGGACGCGAAGGACGACAAGGGCCTCGCCATCGCGTACGACGTCGGCGGCAAGGGCGACCAGTCGTTCAACGACGCGGCCTTCGCCGGCCTGGAGCAGGCGAAGAAGGAGTTCAAGTACGAGACGGCCGACATCGAGCCCACCGACGGTGAGACCGACGCCGACAAGCAGCAGCGGCTGGAGTCCCTGGCCAAGCAGGGCTACAACCCGGTCGTCGGCATCGGCTACGCGTACGCCGCCGCCCTCAAGGGCGCCGCGGCGAAGTACCCCGACGTCACCTTCGGCATCGTGGACGACTCCACGATCGAGGCCAAGAACGTCGCCGACCTCGTCTTCTCCGAGGAGCAGGGTTCCTACCTGGCCGGTGTCGCGGCCGCCAAGTCCACGAAGACCAACGTGGTCGGTTTCGTGGGCGGCGTGGACGTGCCGCTGATCCACAAGTTCCAGGCCGGCTTCGAGCAGGGCGTGAAGGACACCAACCCCAAGGCCAAGGTGATCTCGCAGTACCTGACGCAGACCGCCGAGGAGGGCGGCTTCTCCAGCCCCGACAAGGGCAAGACGGCCGCCGAGGGGCAGATCGAGAAGAAGGCCGACGTCGTCTACGCCGCCGCCGGGCTGTCCGGGCAGGGTGTGATCGAGGCCGCCGCCGCGAACAAGGTGTGGGCGATCGGCGTCGACTCCGACCAGTACGCGCAGGAAGCCCTCGCCAAGTACAAGGACTCCATCCTCACCTCGGCGATGAAGGACGTCGCCAAGGCGGTCTACAACCTCGCGAAGTCGGTCGAGGACGGCAAACCGGAGACCGGTATCGTTCGGGGCGATCTGAAGACCGGTGAAGTGAGCCTGGCGGACTCCAACCCCGAGTTCGCGGACGACACCGACCTCCAGGAAGCCATCAACACGGCCAAGGAAAAGATCATCAGCGGCGACATCAAGGTCAAGAGCAGCTGACATCCGGCAGCACCCGCACCGTGCCACCACCGCGGTGGTGCAGCCGCTCGGCGGGGTACGGGAAGGCGTCCGCGAGGGCGTCCTCCCCGTGCCCCGTCGCAGCAGATGCGCCACCGCCTCGATGCCGTAGGGGCGCTACACGCGTAGACGGCCCCCGTCCCCAGGAGAGTGCGCCATCAACGCGTCCAGCAGCCCTCCGGCCTCGGCGGCGGCCGGCGGTCAGCCGACCGCCGTCGAACTCGCCGGGATCACCAAGCGTTTCCCGGGCGTCGTGGCCAACCACGACATCCACCTCACCGTCCGCAAGGGCACCGTGCACGCCCTGGTCGGCGAGAACGGCGCCGGCAAGTCGACGCTGATGAAGATCCTCTACGGCATGCAGAAGCCGGACGAGGGGACCATCGCGATCGACGGTGAGCAGGTCGCCCTCGCCTCGCCCGCCGACGCGATCGTGCGCGGCATCGGCATGGTCCACCAGCACTTCATGCTCGCCGACAACCTCACGGTCCTGGAGAACGTGGTCCTCGGCAGCGAGAAGCTGCACGGCATCGGCGGCAGGGCCCGCCGGAAGATCCAGGAGATCTCCGAGCGCTACGGCCTCGACGTCCGCCCCGACCTGCTGGTCGAGGAACTGGGCGTGGCCGCCCGGCAGCGGGTGGAGATCCTCAAGGTCCTCTACCGGGGCGCCCGCACCCTCATCCTCGACGAGCCGACCGCCGTACTGGTCCCGCAGGAGGTCGACGCCCTCTTCGCCAACCTGCGCGAGCTGAAGTCCGAGGGGCTCTCCGTCATCTTCATCTCGCACAAGCTGGGCGAGGTGCTCTCCGTCGCCGACGAGATCACCGTCATCCGGCGCGGCACGACGGTCGGCACCGCCGTCCCCGCCGAGACGACCCCGCGCCAGCTCGCCGAGATGATGGTCGGCAGCGAACTGCCCACCCCCAAGACCGCCGAGTCCACGGTCACCGACCGCCCGGTGATCACCGTCGACGGGCTGCGGCTGGCCGCCCCCGGCGGCAAGGCCCTGCTCGACGACGTCACCTTCACCATCCACGCCGGTGAAGTCCTCGGCATCGCGGGCGTCGAGGGCAACGGGCAGACGGAGCTGGTGGACGCGCTGATCGGCCTGCGCGCCCCCGACGCCGGCACGATACGGCTGGCCGACGACGAGATCACCGGCTGGACCACCCGCAGGCGCCGCGAGCGCGGCGTCGGCTACATCCCCGAGGACCGCCACCGCCACGGCCTGCTCCTGGAAGCCCCGCTCTGGGAGAACCGCATCCTCGGCCACGTCACCGAGAAGCCCAACGCCAAGGGCGTCTGGCTGGACATCAAGGCCGCCCAGGACGACACCCGCCGCATCGTCGAGACGTACGACGTGCGCACCCCCGGCATCGACGTCACCGCCGCCTCGCTGTCCGGCGGCAACCAGCAGAAGCTGATCGTCGGCCGCGAGATGAGCCACAAACCCCGCTTCCTGATCGCCGCCCACCCCACCCGGGGCGTGGACGTCGGCGCCCAGGCCGCGATCTGGGACCACATCCGCGAAGCCCGCCGCGAGGGCCTCGCCGTCCTGCTGATCTCCGCCGACCTCGACGAACTGATCGGCCTCTCCGACACCCTCCGGGTCATCTACGACGGCCGGCTCGTCGCCGACGCCGACCCGGCCGCCATCACCCCCGAGGAACTCGGCTCGGCGATGACCGGCGCGGCCACCGGCCACCTTGAGCACGACGAACGCGACGAGCCCGGGACTTCCGAAGCCGCCGGGAAGGACGAGGCCCGCTGATGAAGAAGTTCGACAAGGAGCGCGTGCTCCTCGCGGTGGCCGGACCGGTCATCGCGCTCGCCGTGGCCTTCGTGCTGAGCGCGATCGTGCTGATCGCCTCCGGCAAGAACCCGGTGGAACCGTTCGCCCTGATGTTCGAGCAGGCCGGGTTCTCCGACATCCAGGTCCTGATCATCAACCAGGCGTCGATGTACTACATCGCCGCCCTCGCGGTCGCCATCGGCTTCCGGATGAACCTGTTCAACATCGGCGTCGACGGCCAGTACCAACTGGCCGCGATGATGGCCGCCGTGGTCGGCGCGCACGTCGCCCTCCCCGGCGTCCTCCAGATCCCGCTGCTGCTCCTCACCGCCGTCCTCACCGGCGCCCTCTGGTCCGGCATCGCGGGTGTACTGAAGGTCACCCGGGGCGTCAGCGAGGTGGTCGCCACGATCATGCTGAACTCCATCGCCACCGCCGTCATCGGCTACCTGTGGCTGCCGGACGTCTTCGGCGTCAAGGTCGGCAACAACAACACCACCGGCGAGATGCACGACTCCGGCTGGGTCCCCGGCATCGACATGGGCGCGGCCGGCGAGATCTACGGTCTGGTGATCCTCGCCGTGCTGCTCGGCATCGGCTACTGGGTGGTCCTCAACCGCACCCGCTTCGGCTTCGACCTGCGCGCCTCGGGCGCCTCCGAGACGGCCGCCGCGGCCAGCGGCGTCGACCCCAAGCGCATGGTGCTGACGGCCATGCTCATCTCCGGTGGTCTGGCCGGCCTGGCGGGTCTGCCGATCCTCCTCGGCGACACCCACACCTACAGCCTCAACTTCCCCACCGGCATCGGCTTCCTCGGCATCGGCATCGCCCTGCTCGGCCGCAACAGCCCGGTCGGCATCGCGTTCGCCGCCCTGCTGTGGGCCTGGCTCGACAAGGCCAGCCCCGAGCTGGACTTCCACGGCTACGACAAGGAGATCGCGGTCATCATGCAGGGCCTGATCGTGCTCTCCGTGGTCGTCTCCTACGAGGCGGTCCGCGAGTGGGGCCTGCGCCGCCAGCAGCGCCGGGTCGGCGCCGAACTGGCCGCCGGGCACGTCCTGGGCGCCGACAACACCGAGAAGGAGGTGGCGGCGCGATGACCGCTCCCCTCATGGCGAACGACCTGAACCAGCCGACCATGAAGCCGGCCGCCCCCACCGGCCGCCGCCTGTCCCTGCCCGTCCTCCTCCTGGTCATCGCCGGAGCCCTGGCGCTGACCTCGATCGTCCGCATCGTCACCGGCGCGGACGGCATCACCAACGTCAGCCAGATGTCCACCGCCCTCCAGCTCGCCGTGCCGATCGGCCTCGCGGGCCTCGGCGGCCTGTGGGCGGAGCGCGCGGGCGTGGTCAACATCGGCCTCGAGGGCATGATGATCCTCGGCACCTGGTTCGGTGCCTGGGCCGGCTTCCAGTGGGGCCCGTGGACCGGCGTCCTGGTCGGCATCATCGGCGGCGCGCTCGGCGGTCTGCTGCACGCCGTCGTGACGATCACCTTCAACGTCAACCACATCGTCTCCGGCGTCGCCCTCAACATCCTCGCCCTCGGCGCCACCCGCTACCTGGCCCCGCTCGCCTTCGAGGGCCACCAGGGCGGCTCCGCCAAGCAGTCCCCGCCGGTCGACTCCCTGGGGAGCTTCACCGTCCCGGGCCTGTCCGACGGCCTGAAGTCGCTCAACGACCACGGCTGGTTCTTCGTCTCGGACATCGCCGGCCTGCTCGGCGGCCTGGTCACGGACGTCTCCTGGCTCACCCTCATCGCGGTCGCCCTGATCCCGGCGAGCTGGTGGATCCTGTGGCGCACACCGTTCGGCCTCCGGCTGCGCTCCTGCGGCGAGAACCCGGTCGCCGCCGAGTCCCTCGGCGTCAACGTCTACAAGTACAAGTACCTCGCCGTGATCATCTCCGGCGGACTGGCCGGTCTCGGCGGCGTCTTCCTCTCCATCGTCGCCAACCCCTTCTACCTGGAGGGCCAGACCAGCGGCCGCGGCTACATCGGCCTCGCGGCGATGATCTTCGGCAACTGGATGCCGGGCGGCCTGGCCATCGGCGCCGGCCTGTTCGGCTACACCGACAGCCTCAACCTGCGCGGCGGCTCGGCCAACGTGCACGCCCTGCTGCTGCTCGGCGCGCTGCTGCTGCTGGTGGGCGCGATCTGGCTGGCGGTCCGCAGGCAGTACGTCAAGGCCGTGATCACGTTCGTCGTCGGCGCGCTGGTCTTCGCCTGGTACGCGGGCACCAACGAGGTCCCCAACCAGGTGGTCTCCGCCACGCCGTACGTCATCACCCTCATCGTCCTCGCCCTGTCCGCGCAACGCCTGCGGATGCCGAAGGCGGACGGCATGCCGTACCGGAAGGGGCAGGGCAAGTGACCGGCGCCGACTGGGAGTCGCTGCGCCAGGCGGCCCGGGCCGCCATGTCCCGGGCGTACGCCCCCTACTCCGGCTACCCGGTCGGTGCCGCGGCCCTGGTCGACGACGGCCGCACGGTCACCGGCTGCAACGTGGAGAACGCCAGCTACGGCCTCGGCCTGTGCGCCGAGTGCGGCCTGGTCTCCGCCCTGCTGAACTCCGGCGGCGGCCGGCTGACCCACTTCACCTGCGTCGACGGCCACGGCGAGATCCTGGTCCCGTGCGGCCGCTGCCGCCAGCTGCTGTACGAGTTCGGCGGCGCGACCCTGCTCCTCGAGACGCCGGACGGCGTCCTGCCCCTCGCCCGGATGCTCCCGCAGGCCTTCGGCCCCGACCACCTCACCAAGTAAGGAACACCCGGCATGGACGTCATCTCCGTCATCCGCACCAAGCGGGACCGCGGCGCGCTCAGCGACGAGCAGATCGACTGGGTCATCGACGCGTACACCCGCGGGGAGGTGGCCGACGAGCAGATGTCGGCGCTGGCGATGGCGATCCTCCTCAACGGCATGAACCGCGCCGAGATCGCCCGCTGGACGGCGGCGATGATCGCGTCGGGCGAGCGCATGGACTTCTCCGCCCTCTCCCGCCCGACCGCCGACAAGCACTCCACGGGCGGCGTCGGTGACAAGATCACCCTGCCGCTGGCCCCCCTGGTCGCGGCCTGCGGAGCGGCCGTGCCGCAGCTCAGCGGCCGGGGCCTCGGCCACACCGGCGGCACGCTGGACAAGCTGGAGTCGATCCCCGGCTGGCGCGCGCTGCTCTCGAACGAGGAGATGCTGGCGGTCCTCGACGGCGTCGGCGCGGTGATCTGCGCGGCCGGCGACGGTCTGGCCCCGGCCGACAAGAAGCTGTACGCGCTGCGGGACGTCACCGGCACGGTGGAGGCGATCCCGCTGATCGCCTCCTCCATCATGTCGAAGAAGATCGCGGAGGGCACCGGCTCGCTGGTCCTGGACGTGAAGGCGGGCAGCGGCGCCTTCATGAAGACGGTCGAGGACGCCCGGGAACTGGCCCGCACGATGGTCGGCCTCGGCACCGACCACGGTGTGCGGACCACCGCCCTGCTCACCGACATGTCCACCCCCCTCGGGCTGACCGCCGGCAACGCCCTGGAGGTCCGCGAGTCGGTCGAGGTGCTGGCCGGCGGCGGCCCCTCGGACGTCGTCGAACTCACCCTCGCGCTGGCCCGCGAGATGCTCGACGCGGCGGGCCTCCGGGACGCCGACCCGGCCAAGGCACTGGCCGACGGCTCCGCGATGGACGTCTGGCGCCGCATGATCGCGGCCCAGGGCGGCGACCCGGACGCGCCCCTGCCCACCTCGAAGGAACAGCACGTGGTCAAGGCCGCCGCCGGCGGTGTCCTGACCCGCCTGGACGCCTACGACATCGGCGTCGCCGCCTGGCGCCTCGGCGCCGGACGCGCCCGCAAGGAGGACCCGGTGCAGGCGGCGGCGGGCATCGAACTCCACGCCAAGCCCGGCGACGAGGTCCGCGCCGGCCAGCCCCTGCTGACCCTGCACACGGACACGCCGGACCGCTTCGGGTACGCGCTGGAGGCGGTGCAGGGCTCGTACGACATCGCGGCGCCGGGCACGGAGTTCACGACGTCACCGGTGGTCCTGGAGCGCATCGTCTGACCTGGCGAAGTGCCGGTCCCGTTCGGGGCGCGCGGGGCCGGCACCGCCGCCGACGAGACCGGCACCCGTGGCCGCGGTGGCCGAGTCAGCCCAGTACCGCCGCGACCACTATCAGCACCGGCACCGCCACCACCGTGGACACCAGCACCACGTCCCGGGCCAGCCGCTCGCCCACCCGGTACGCCGACGCGTACGTGTACATGTTCTGCGCGGTCGGCAGGGCGGAGGTCACGACGACGTCCAGCAGCCGGGCGTCCCGCAGCCCGAACACCCCGGCCGCCAGCGCCCAGGCGACGGCCGGCTGTCCCACCGCCTTGAGGACCACCGCCAGCAGCACCGGATTGCGGTCCGGCCCGCGGAACGGCATCGCGCTGCCGCACAGGGATATCCCGAACGCCATCAGGACCGCCGGCACGGACATGTTGCCGATCAGCGTCAGCGGGTCCATGACCGGGGCGGGCACGTGCAGCCCGAGCGCCGCCACCGCCACCCCGGCCAGCGAGCCGACGGCTATCGGATTGCGCAGCGGGGCCAGCAGCCGCGACCACGGCGACCCCGACCGCTCCTTGCTCGCCAGGTCCAGGAACGTCATCCCGATCGGCACGACCACGATCAGCTGGAACAGCAGCACCGGCGCGACCAGCGAGGCGTCGCCCAGGACGTACACGGCGATCGGGATGCCGAGGTTGCCGGTGTTGACGTAACCGGAGCACAGGGCGCCGATGGTGATCCGTCCGGTGCCCCAGCGACGTACGACGCCGACCGCGATGAAGACCCCGGCCACCGCCGCCGTACTGAGCGCCGTGACCAGCAGGCTGCTGGAGAACACCACGGACAGATCGGCCTGCGCACAGGTCGTGAACAGCAGCGCGGGGGACGCCACATGGAAGGCGAGTTTGGTCAGCACCTCCCGGCCCTGGTCGCCCAGATACCCGCGCCGCCCGAGCAGATACCCCACCCCGATCACGACCGCGATCACCGCGAACCCGGTCAGCACGCCTTGCACGGCACCCCCTGAGCAGGGCGGAGGTCACCGGGCAGCGCGTGGGGAGGGGATATGTGCGGCATACAGCAAACCTTCTGCCGAAGAGGCCGCGCGGGTCAATGCGGATCCGGCGGTACCACAGGGGCGGCCGCGCAGGACGTTCACGCTGGACGTCACGGGGGCGAGGACGGGCCGGGAGGGCTTCGACGCCTTCCGGCGGTCCTTCGAGGCGCAGACCGGTGAGCCCTGGCCCCTGCCTCGCTCGACCTCGGCGAGCGCGGGGACTTCCGGATTAGGGTCCGCGGTGCGGTCGCGCACGACACGCAGATCTCCGACGTCTACCGCGAACGCTCCCTCGGACACCCCACGGTGGCCCGCGAAGACGGCGACCGGTTCGAGGTGCACCTGGTGCGGCGCGGTACCGAGGCGACCGTTCTGCTCCTTCCCACCACCGTGTTCGGCCGGGTCAGTTCGACTACACCGAGCCCCGGCTGGCTCCCGCGCTCGCCCGGGCCGCCATGGACCTCGCAGACGGACACCGCACCGACCCCGACCTCTGCCCCGCGACACTGGCCCGCCGCCTCAACGTCTCCGTGCGCACCCTGCACCGGGCGTTCACCGCGCCACCATCCGGCCCCCTGACACCCCGGCCAGGAAAGAACACCGTCCGACTCGCTCAAGGCCCGTACAAGGGCTGCTCTCCGTCGCGCGACGTAGGTCCGCCGCCGGATGTGGCCGGGGACCGCACGCCATAACCTCCCCGCATGACGGCAGTCGACTCTCATCCCAGCGGTCCCCGCAGTCCGGAGCAGCGCAAGCGCGAGGCGCTCGAACGGCTCGCGCGGGACAACGACGTGTGGGTCGCCACCGCCGACGCCACCGGCGAGCCCTGTCTCGTTCCGCTGGCCTTCTGGTGGGACGGCGAGGCGGTGTGGCTGTCCACCCGTGATACCAACCCGACCGGGCGCAACCTGTGCTCCTCGGGCCGGGTCCGGCTCAGCTTCGGCCACAGCCGGGACGTCGTTCTGATGCACGGCACCGCGCGCATGCTGACGCGCCAGGAGCTTCCGACCGGTGTTGGCGACGCGTTCGCGGCCAAGGACGGCTGGGACCCTCGCGAGGACCATCCCTCGTACGTCTTCTTCCAGGTCGTCCCGCAGGTGCTGCAGGCGTGGGGAACGGTTCCCGAGATGGCTGGACGGACCCTGATGCGTGCTGGGAAGTGGCTGGTCTAGGCCGGAAAACGGAACGGTGCGCGGAACGGGGCGCAGTCATTCGTCGCGGGCAGCTCCGCGGAGTACGTCTCAACGTCCCCCGTGGTGGAGCCGTGGTCGTCCCGCAGCTCCAGGTGGAAGGCGTTCCGCTCGAAGCTGTTGAACGGCCCGTCACACCGTGCCGGGGTGAGCTCAGGCCCCCGCACCGATGAATTCCGCCCCGCCCCCCGGTCTACCGGGTCGTGGATGCCGTGACGCCTGCCGTACTCGTGTTGCCGGGGCCGCTGTCCAGGGAGGACCTGCCCCGGCTCTGTGCCGAGGTGTGTGCGCTGCTCGGGGCCGGGCGGGGTGGGGTGGTCGTCTGTGATGTCGGTGGGGTGGGGCCGCCGGGGATCGGTGTGATCGATGTGCTGGCCCGGCTTCAGCTGACCGCGCGGCGGCAGGGCGGGGGCCGGATCAGGCTGCGGGCGCCCGATCCGGCCCTGCGGGCGCTAATCGACCTGGTCGGCCTTGGCTTCGAGGTGGAGGGGGAGGCCGAACAGCGGGAACCACCGCTTGGTGTCCAGGAAGCAGTGGAACCCGGTGATGCGGCCGTCTGAGATCTCCAGCACCTGGATCGCCCAGGGGGAGTAGCCGCCCGCCTCCGGGTCCGGCTTGTAGTGCGCGAAGGCCGGCAGCCCGTTGGCCTGGACGGGGACCAGCCGGGAGCCCGCGCAGGACGCGCCGATCGTGGTCATGAAGCCCGTGATGTCTCCCGGGCCCGCCAGCCACAGGTCGAACGGCGGCATCGTCATCACCGCGTCCTCGTGCAGGATGGCGGTCAGCGCCGTCATGTCGTAGCCCTCGAAGGCCGCCACATAGCGCTCCAGGAGCTTTTGCTGCTCCTCGTCCAGCGGGTCGGAGACGGCGCCCGCGGCCTCCAGGTCCGGCCGCTCCGCGAGGGTGGCGCGGGCCCGCTGGAGGGCGCTGTTCACCGATGCCACCGTGGTGCCCAGCAGCTCGGCCACCTCGCTCGCCCGCCAGGCCAGTACCTCGCGCAGGATGAGCACCGCCCGCTGCTTGGGCGGGAGCTGTTGCAGGGCGGCCATGAAGGCCAGTCGTACCGACTCCTTGGCCACCGCGGCCTCCGCCGGGTCGTCGGTCGTGGGCAGCGTCCGGGCGTCCGGCATCGGCTCCAGCCAGGTGTGGTCCGGGCGGGGGGAGAGGGCCGCCTGGGCCAGCGGCGTCGCCTCGGACAGGTCCATCGGGCGGGCCCGCTTGTTGCCCGCGGTCAGCATGTCCAGGCAGACGTTGGTCGCGATCCGGTAGAGCCAGGAGCGGAGACTGGACCGGCCCTCGAACTTGTCGTAGCTCCGCCAGGCGCGCACCAGGGTGTCCTGCACCGCGTCCTCCGCCTCGAAGGACGAACCGAGCATCCGGTAGCAGTACCCGGTCAGCTCGACCCGGTGCTTCTCCAGTGCCGAGTCCAGCTCCGGCGTCACCGTGCCGTTGGTCATCGTCCACCCGCCCCTGTGGCCGTATCCCTGCCGTCGCGCGTCTTCGCGCCCACACTCCGGAAGCTACCGCAGACCACTGACAATGGCCCGTGCAGTAAAAGAAGTCGCAGCTCAGGGGCGGTAGCGGCTCAGGCTGTGGCCGGGGTTCGGGCCGCCTGCCTGCGGGCCGCCCGGGTGCCGGCCAGGGTGACCGTCACGACCCCCAGCATCGCCAGCAGCCCGACCCCGACCGTCCCGGCCCAGCCGCCGGAGTGGAACGCCGTCGCGCCCACCGTGCTGCCGGCGCTGGAGCCGATGTAGTACATCGACTGGTACAGCGCGGACGCCTGCGCCCGGCCGTGCGTCGCCGTCCGGCTGACCGCCGAGGACGCCACCGAGTGGCCGGCGAAGAAGCCCGCCGTGATCAGGACCAGACCGAGGAGCACCAGGGGGAGGGAGTCCGCCAGGGACAGCAGCAGTCCCGCCGCCGTCGTGCCGCCCGCCAGGTAGAGGGCGCCGCGCCGGCCCAGCCGGCCCACCAGCCGGCCCGACGTCGACGCCGACACCGTGCCGACCAGGTAGACCAGGAAGATCGAGCCGACGATGCCCTGGGGCAGCGAGAAGGGGGCCTCGGTCAGGCGGTAGCCGATCACCGTGTAGACGCCGCCGAAGACCGTCATGAACAGCGCGCCGATCGCGTACAGGCGGCGCAGCAGCGGGTTGGCCAGGTGGTCGCGGACCGTGCCGGCCAGGACGCGCGGGCGCAGCGAGCCCGGGGTGAAGTGCTTCGGCTGCGGGAGCAGCATCCGGAACGCCACCGCGCAGACCACGGCGACCAGGCCGATCACGCCGACGGCCGTCCGCCAGCCCCACTCCTGGGCCACCCAGCCGGTGATGACCCGGCCGCTCATACCGCCCACGCTGTTGCCCGCCACGAACAGGCCGATCGCCGTGACCAGCGCCTTCGGGGTGACCTCCTCGGCGAGGTAGGCGGTCGCGGAGGCGGGCAGCCCGGCCAGCGCCGCGCCCTGCACCGCGCGCAGCACCACGAGGGCCGGCAGGGAGGGGGCGAAGGGGATCAGCAGTGCGACGGTCACCGCGACCGCCAGCGAGGCCGTCATGACCGTACGCCGTCCGAACCGTTCCGACAGGGCGCTCATCGGGATGACGAACACCGCCAGACCGCCGGTCGCGGCGGCCACCGTCCAGCTCGCGTCGCTCGCGCTCACTCCGAGGTCGCCGGAGATCAGCGGCAGCAGGGCCTGGGTGGAGTAGAGGAGCGCGAAGGTCGCGACGCCCGCGAGGAACAGGGCGAAACTCATCCGGCGGTAGCCGGGGCCGCCCGGGGCCACGCGCGAGTCGGGAGCGGGAGGGGATGCGACGGCGCCCACGATCGTGGACGCCCCGGTATCGGCGGGAGTCATGAGATGACCGTACGAAGGTCCTTACTCATCCGTCCAATGCATGGAACGGTCATAATCGTTCCCATGGTGCATCAGGAGAGCTCACGGGCGCGGCTGTCACGGGACAGTGACACAGAAGACATCGTCGCGCTGCTCGCGCCGCGCCTCGCGCACTTCGCCGGTGTGGCCCGCACCGAGCACGTCACCCGGGCCGCGCAGGAGATGGACGTCCCCCAGTCGACCCTCTCCCGGGCGGTCGCGCGGCTCGAACAGGACCTCGGCGTCGACCTGTTCGCCCGGCACGGCCGCACCCTCTCCCTCACCCCGGCCGGGCATACGTTCCTCGCCTCCGTCGAGCGTGCCCTCGCCGAGATCGGGCGGGCCGCCGACGAGGTCCGCGCCGACGCCGACCGCACCAGTGGCAAGGTCGCCTTCGGGTTCCTGCACACCATGGGCGCCGAGACCGTGCCCGGCCTGATCCACGCCTTCCGCGCCGACCACCCCAGGGTGCGGTTCAGCCTGGTGCAGAACTACGGCGAGGCGATGCTGGAGCGGCTGCGCGCGGGGGAGCTGGACCTGTGTCTGACCTCGCCGGTGCCGGACGCCCCGGACCTCGTCGCGCGCCGCCTGGACGAGCAGCGGCTGCGGCTGGTGGTCCCCGCCGACCACCGCCTCGCCGCCCGCCGCCGGGTCCGGCTCGCCGAGGCCGCCGACGAGACCTTCGTGACCCTGGAGCCCGGCTACGGGCTGCGCCGCATCACGGACGCGGTGTGCGCGGAGGCCGGGTTCCGGCCCCGGGTGGCCTTCGAGGGGGAGGAGGCGGAGACGCTGCGCGGGCTGGTCGCGGCGGGGCTCGGCGTCGCCCTGCTGCCGCCGCCGGCCGTGCCCCGGCCCGGGGTGGTGGAACTGACGGTCACCGCCCCGCGCGCGGCCCGGGAGATCGGCGTGGCGTGGCTGGCGGGGCGGACGGACACGCCGCCGGTGGCCGCCTTCAAGAAGTTCCTGCTCTCCAGGAGGGGCCACCTGCTGCCCTGAGCCGCCGCCCTACCGCAGCGTCTTGCCGAACCCCACCGCCAACGGCATCCGCAGCCCCAGCGGCGGCGGCGCCGCCAGCGCGTCCGCCACCGGCCGGGAGAACGACCGGCCGAACAGCGCCCCCAGCGCGAAGTCCTCCACCAGCGCCGCCACTTCGTCGCGGTAGTGCCGCATCGCGTGCCCCTCGCTGTGCACTTCGAACCGGCACACGTCCCGGTTGGCCTTCTTCGCCCGCGTCGCCAGCCGGAACGACAGCTCGGGATCGCACTGCCCGTCGTCCGTGCCGTGCACGATCAGCACCCGCCGCCCGGTGAGCTGTTTCACCGGTTCGGGCGGCGCCGCCATGTCCTCGTCCGGCAGCCAGGGGGCGATGGCGAGCACGGAGTTGACGGCCGCGTGGCCGCCCGCGCGCAGCGCCGCCCGGCCGCCCATGCCGACCCCGATCAGGCAGACCGGGACGTCGCCGTAGAGCCGTACCGCCTCGTCGGCGGCCCAGGCCGCGTCCTTGGCGAGATGCGCCTCGCTGCCGTTCCAGCCGCGGTAGCGGTAGTGCACGGGGTGCGCGGCCAGCCCCTCGTCCCGGCCCGCCCGGGTCAGCCGGCGCCCCAGCGCGCGTACCGAGGCGGCCGCCAGCAGCGCGGACGGTCTGCGGCTGGACACCTCGTCGCCCGCCGGGAGCAGCACCGCCACCCCGCTCACCGCCGCCGTCTGCGGACCCAGCGGCCGCCCCAGCCGGGCTTCGCGCACCGGCGTCGCTTGTTGTGCCATGACAAAACAGTGTCAGAAGAGCGGGTGTCCGCCATCCGTACGGGCGGTCACTGTTACGTATCGGCCCCGGTCCGGTGCGGCGGGCCGGGGCGGCGGGCCGGGGCGGCGGGTCACTCCCCGGTCTCCGGGAGCCCCTGGAGGAAGTCGACGAAGCGCCGGTAGGCCGCGGCATCCCGGTAGCTGCTCGGCTGCAACAGCCTTTCCTCCTCGCGCTCCAGGTCACCCTTGAGTCCGGTCTTCTTCAGGTACGCGCGCAGGTGGCTGCCGCCGATCCAGTTGCCCAGGTCCTTGGTGGCGGCGGCCTTGTCGCTGAACGCCCCCATCCGGTCCTCCTGCTGCATCCGCCGCAGCGCCGTCGCCGCGGCCGCGTACTCGGGCCGGCCGGGCGGGCCCTGGACGCCCGGCCGGTCGCGGTCCCGGCTGATCGCGGCGATGCTGTCGATGTCCGGCTGCCGGACCCCGGCGCCGCCGTACAGCGACTGCCGGAACGCCTGGCTCTGCGGCATGCCGATGCTCTCGTACATGATCGTCTTGCCGGCCGACAGCGCCTCGGAGGTGCTCTGGTTGCCGGTCGTCATCATGATCGGCTCACTGGCCTTGATCAGCGTCAGCATGTCGTCGTGCGGGACCTTGTCGGTGGTGATCCAGTGCATCTTCTTGCCGGGACCGCCGGTGTCCAGGGTCGCTTCCGTCGACAGCCTCCCCTCGATGAACTGCACCAGCCGTACTTCGCCCACCCCCAGCTCCGCCAGATCGCGCCGCACGGCATCGTCCAGCTCCGGCATCGAGTTCGGCGAGGACTGGAGGATGTGCACGTCGTTGCCGCTGCCGTTCTCGACCTCGGCCACCGTGAGCGCGAACCGCAGCGCGCTCTTGTTGGAGTAGGCGCAGTACAGCCGGGAGGAGACAGCGCCGGCGAACGACTTCACCGCCTGTTCCTGGTCCTCGGGGAAGAGCGCGGTGAGCAGTTCCTTGGACTTCAGCGCCTGGAGGTGGTCCAGCCGGGCGGCCCGTCTGCGCTCCTCGCTGTCCTTGGGGTTCTGCTGCGCCTTGTAGGCCCGCAGACCGGGGTGGAAGGTGATGCCGACCTCGTCCGTGCCGAGTCCGGTGGTGTGGCCGGTGGCCTTCGCGGCGTTCGAGGGCAGCCCTTCCTTCTTGGAGTACTCGGTCATCGCGGAGACTTCGCTGTGCCAGGCGCCGACGCTCTCCTGGAAGTTCCGGGTGACGCCCAGTTGCGGAGCGACAATCGTGTGGGTGGGGCCCGGCCCGGGGCCGAGCTGCGGGGCGCGCGGCGCGGTGCCGTCGAGCACCGCGAACGGGTGCTGGGCCCCCGCGAAGACACCCGGCTGGCTGTCGTGCGCCGTCTGGGAGGTCAGCAGGGCGATGTCGTACTTGTTCTGCTCGGTCCGGGGGAAGTTCTCGCGCAGCGCGTCGGCGGTCTTGACACCGAGCATCAGGTCGCCCTTGCCCTGGGCCTCGTCGGTGTAGACCGCGATGGGCGCCCGGCCGGTCCACTCCAGGCAGCTGTAGAGCTGGTTGATGAACTGGTCCATCAGCTGCTGCTTGTTGTTGAGCCGCACGGAGCCGGCCATGGCCTTGAACACCTCGTTGTCCAGCTTGCTCGCGGCCCGGCGGCGCAGATACCTGCGCGGCGTGGTCCGCTCCACCTCCAACTCGGTCCTGGCCTTGGCGGTGTTGGCCGCGAAGGCGGCCACCGAGATCCGCTCGGCGCTGCCCGCCACCTGGGGCGCCGGGGGCTCGGCGGTGGGGACGTGCGGTGCCGGTACGGGTTCCGCGGCGGTCTGTTCGTGGCCGGCCGCGGACGTCGACTGCTGCCCGGCGCGCGGGAACCCGGCCGGTTTGGGCCCGGGTACCGGCGGCGCGGTGCGGACCGGGCGGGTCGCGGCGTCCGACCGTTCCCCGCTCTCCTCGGGCCGGGGAAACAGGGACGGTTTGGGCCTCGTCGGCCGCGCGGGGCGCCCGGTGCCGGTCGTGGCCGGGACGGAGACGGCCGGTACGGGAGCGGATGCGTCCGTGGCCGGGGTGGGGACGGCCGGTACGGGTGTGTGCGCGGCCGGGGTGGTCATGGGCGAGGCGGTGGACGCCGGGCCGGGCCGGGGTGCCGACGTGGCCTCGGACTGCTGCTGCGCCGCGTCGAGACCCAGCGCCGCCCCCAGGTCGTCGAGTCCGGTGTAGACCGTCGGGCTGTTGAGCGCGTTGCGGACGTCGACGAACCTCGGTCTCGACCCCGGGAACCGCTCCTTCAGCCGCAGCAGCACCTGGTCCACGGTGGCCCCGCTCAGCCCGCCCTGGAAGAGCCGCTGCACCGCGGTGTTGCCCGCCGTGCTCTGGAGCGCGGTCACCGCCGAGGGCAGCGTGCCCCTGGCGGCGGGCCCCGCCGGGCGCCGCGTGACGGCCGGGGGAGGGGGCCCGGCGGCAGTCCGGTCCGGTCGCTCCTCTTGCGCGCGCATTGGCCACCCCCTGGAATCGGGCACACGAACACCGATCCTCCTCCGTGCCGGGCCCGCGGCACAGCGGCCGCGAGGGCAGCCTTGGAGGCAGTCCGGCCAGTCCCGTGAACCGGTGGGCCTCGGGGGCCTGTGATCTACGCGCGTAGGAGTTAGAGTGCACGGATGACGAGCCAGACCACCGCGAAATCCCCGACGCCGGACCGGATCCGCCGGGCGCCCAAGGTTCTGCTGCACGACCATCTCGACGGCGGGCTGCGCCCCGGCACGATCGTCGAACTCGCCCGGGAGACCGGCTACTCGGGGCTGCCCGAGACCGACCCCGACCGGCTCGGCGACTGGTTCCGGCAGGCCGCCGACTCCGGGTCCCTGGAGCGGTACCTGGAGACCTTCTCGCACACCGTCGGCGTCATGCAGACCCGGGACGCCCTGGTCCGGGTGGCCGCCGAGTGCGCCGAGGACCTCGCCGCCGACGGGGTCGTCTACGCCGAGGTGCGCTACGCGCCCGAACAGCACCTCGAGGGCGGCCTCACCCTCGAAGAGGTCGTCGAGGCGGTCAACGAGGGCTTCCGGGACGGGGAACGGCGGGCCCGGGAGGCCGGTCACCGGATCCGGGTCGGCGCCCTGCTCACCGCCATGCGGCACGCCGCCCGCGCCCTGGAGATCGCCGAACTCGCCAACCGCTACCGGGACCTCGGGGTGGTCGGCTTCGACATCGCGGGCGCCGAGGCCGGCTACCCGCCCACCCGGCACCTGGACGCCTTCGAGTACCTCAAGCGCGAGAACAACCACTTCACCATCCACGCCGGCGAGGCGTTCGGACTGCCGTCCATCTGGCAGGCGCTCCAGTGGTGCGGCGCCGACCGGCTCGGGCACGGGGTGCGGATCATCGACGACATCCAGGTGGCCGGGGACGGCTCGGTGAAGCTGGGGCGGCTCGCCTCCTACGTACGGGACAAGCGCATCCCGCTGGAGCTGTGCCCGAGCTCCAACCTCCAGACCGGGGCGGCCGCCTCGTACGCCGAGCACCCCATCGGGCTGCTGCGCCGGCTGCATTTCCGGGCCACGGTGAATACCGACAATCGGCTGATGTCACATACCAGCATGAGCAAGGAATTCGAGCACCTGGTCGACGCGTTCGGTTACACGCTCGACGACATGCAGTGGTTCTCCGTCAATGCGATGAAATCAGCGTTCATTCCTTTCGATGAACGACTGGCCATGATCAATGACGTGATCAAGCCCGGATATGCGGAACTGAAGTCCGAATGGCTGTTCCAGCAGACCGTCTCCACCAGCGGTTCCGTGGAACATGAGGGCTGAGTAGGGCGGATCGGCATCCGTAAACCCGGATCGTCTTTCACAATCCGTTCGCATTTCGATGTTTGCGGCGGGCGACGGCACGTGTTTACGGTCGAGGACCGCTCACATCCCCGACTTACCATTTCGAGGACGCATTTCATGAAGCAGTCTGCTGTCAAGACCCTCGGTGTCGCCGCCCTCGGTGCCGCCTTCGCCGCGGCCGGCGCGGGTGCGGCCACCGCGGCCCCGCAGGTCCCCGACCTCGCCCAGACGGTGGACGGCGTCGCCCGGACGCTCCCCGCCGAGAGCGTCGCCCAGGCCGCGCCCGGCGCCGGCAACGCGCTCGACGCGGGGCAGCGCGCCGCCGGCACCGGCCTGACCGCCGCGCAGCCGGTCGTCGAGCAGCTCGTCGCCGAGCAGCTCGCCAACGGGCCGACCAAGCCGGTCGCGGGCCTGCTCGGCGGGCTGCCGGTGCAGGGCCTGCCGACCGGCGGGCTGCCGGTGAACGGCCTGCCGCTCGGCGGCTGACGCCCGGCCGGGCCACGCCCGGCACGACGCGCCCACGGGGCGCACCCGGTTCCCGCCGGGTGCGCCCCGTCCGCCTGTGCGGCGAGCGGCCGCTACCAGGCCGTACGGGCCGCCTTCCGCTCCCCGGGGAGCAGGATCCACAGCGCCAGGTAGAGCAGGAACTGCGGGCCGGGCAGCAGGCACGAGACCAGGAATATGACGCGCATCGTCGTCGCGGAAGTGCCGAAGCGCCGCGCCAGCGCGGCACACACTCCGCCGATCACACGGCCGTCGGTGGGGCGGGCGAGGCGGGACATGGCGACTCCTTCGTGAGCGTCGGCCGAGGCTCCCGGAGCGGTCGCCTCATCTGCCTTCCACGCTACGCAGACGAACGGGGCGAAGCGTCGCTCTACGGGGCGATCCCGACCCTGGGAATCGTCGGGGTCCGACCCTGAGCGGGCTCCTCCTGGAGCACGTCCCCGGGCCGCCGCCGCTCGGACCTGCGGCGGAGCCAGGACCGGCCCGCCGGGACCACGGCGAGGTGCGCCAGGGCCACGCCCACGGTGTTCATCAGCAGCGAGTCGATGTCGGCGACCTGGCCCGGCACGCCGGTCTGGAGCAGTTCGATGCCGAGCGACAGCAGGGCGCCCGCGACCGTACTGCGCAGCAGCGAGGCCAGTGGGGAGACGGCGATCCGGCCGTTCACCACCGGCAGCAGGACGCCCAGCGGGGCCAGCAGGCCCAGCCCGCCGACGAGGCAGCGGGCCGCCTCCGGCCAGCCCAGCGCGACCTCGGCGCGGATGCCCGCGAAGGGATGCAGATTGGCGGGCATGACCCAGGGGACGTCCAGGGGACGCAGCGTGAGCCAGGCGACGAGGACGAGATGCGCGACCAGGAGGACGCCTCCCGTCACGCGGATGCGGAGCGCGGCGCTGCCGCCGATGAACCCTTGACGCTGCACGCCCCCGTAGACGCGGCCTCCGGCGCGCGCGGTTCCGGGCTCTCCCCCACACGGGTGAGTCATGCGCCACATGCCGCCTGCCGGCCCGGCTGAGTCCCCCGCTCAGTCCGCCGCGGTCGCCGCGGCGGACGGCGGCTCGTTGCTGCCCGGGCGGGTGCGGACCTCGTCCGTGCAGGAGTACCGGCGCGCGGCCCGGTCGTCGGGGCCGCCCAGCACCACCGCGCCGTCGTCCGCCACCGCGGCCGAGGCCGCGAAGGTGCAGACCACCTGGGCGAGGGCGTACGAGGTGAGGTCGTCCGGCGCGGTGCCCAGCCGCAGGGTGGCGCCGGGATCGCCGTCACGCGGCTTCGACACGGTGATCCCGCCGGGCACGTCGGTGGTGTACCGGGCCTCCGTCTCGGCGGCCGAGGGCGGCGCGGCGAGCTGGCTCAGCAGCCCCCTGGCCACCGCGACCCGGCGCTCGGCGCCGCGCGCGCCGTCCGGCACCCGTACCGTCCGGTCCACCGGCACCAGCGACGAGCCGCACAGCAGGAACACCCGCACGGCCACGCCCCCCGCGGCCCCGGTGGCCGCGCCCGGCTCGGCGAGCGAGCAGCGCACCCGCGAGGGCGCGGGCCCGAAGTCCGTCGGCACCTCCGTGGCGCGGATGCCGCACCCGGCGAGCAGCACGGCGAGCACGGGCAGCGCCAGCAGCCGGGCGGGCCGGCGGCGCACGGCGCGCACGGCGCGCCCGGTGCCGGCCGTACGTACGGCGCGTGCGGTGCCGGCCGTGCGAGCGTCGCGTGCGGTGCCGGCCGTGCGCACGGCGCGTATGGTGCCGGCCGTGCGAGCGTCGCGCGCGGAGCGTGCGGTCATCAGCGCTGTCCCTGTCCCTTCGCGTCCTTGCCGTTGCCCGCCGCCCGGGATTCCGGGGCACCGGACTCCGCCAGCTCCGAGACGTCCCGGGGCAGTCGCAGGGTGAACACCGCGCCGCCCTCGGGGGAGTTGCCCGCGGTGATCTCACCGCCGTGGATGTGCGCGTTGGCCAGCGCGATGGACAGGCCGAGCCCGCTGCCCTCGGAGCGCGGCCGGGAGGCGCTCGCCTTGTAGAAGCGGTCGAAGACGTGCGGCAGGACGTCCTCGGGGATGCCGGGCCCGTGGTCGCGCACGGCGATGACCACCTCGTCGGCCACCTCGGTCACCGAGACCCGCACCGGCGACCCGCCGTGCTTGAGCGCGTTGCCGATCAGGTTGGCCAGGATCACGTCGAGGCGGCGCGGGTCCAGCTGGGCGTGGATGCCGCGCTCGGCGTCCAGCTCCACGGCGTCCAGCCAGGCGCGGGCGTCGATGCAGGCGGTGATCTGGTCGGCCACGTCCACGTCGTCCAGGACCAGCCGGGCGGTGCCCGCGTCGAAGCGGGTGACCTCCATCAGGTTCTCCACCAGGCTGTTCAGCCGCCGGGTCTCGCTGACCACCAGCCGGACGGCGGGCTCGATCATCGGGTCCATCGACCCGGACTCCGCCTCCAGCTCCTCCTCGAGGACCTCGGTGACGGCGGTGATCGCGGTCAGCGGCGTACGCAGCTCATGGCTCATGTCCGCCACGAACCGCCGCGAGGACGCCTCCCGGGCCGCCATGTCCTCGACCCGCTTCTCCAGCGCCTCGGCGGCACTGTTGAACGTCCGGGACAGATCGGCCAGTTCATCGGTGCCGGAGACCCGCAGCCGGGTGTCGAGCCGGCCCTCGCCGAGCCGCCGGGCGGCGGTGCCCAGCCGGTGCACGGGCTTCAGTACCGTCGTCGCCAGGGCCTGCGCGAGCAGCGCGGAGCCGATCAGCGCCAGCGCGGTCGCGATCCCCAGCGACCAGGCCAGCGAGTCGATGTCCTTGGCCTCCGGCTCCAGCGACTTGAGCATGTAGCCGGTCGGCCCGCCGCCGCCCACCCGGCTGCCGGCCACCAGGTACGGGGTGTCGGCCAGCACGATCCGCTGCCAGTAGAGGTGGTACGCGGACTTGTTGGCGTCGGTGACCTTCTGCTTCTTGTCCACCGCGGTGCGCAGCGAGGCGGGCACGTCGGAGAGGGCGAAGCCGTCCGGCCCGCCCGCGCTGCCGGACACGGCGCTGCCGCCGGTGGTCTCGGCGACCAGCAGCACGCCGAACCGCTGGCTGCTGTTGGCCATCTGGCCCGCGGTGTGCTGGAGCTCGTCCTCGGTGGGGTGCTCGGGCAGCGACCCGGCCCGGTTGCGCATCTCCTGCTCGAAGTCGCCCAGCACGGCGTCCTGGGCGCGGGTCAGCACCGCCTCCCGGTTCAGCCAGTACGCGATGCCCGAGACGGACACGGCGGCGGTGAGCGCCACCAGCCCGAAGACGACGACCAGCCGGAGCCGCAGACTGGTGAAGCGCAGCCGGGACCAGAACCGCTGCCGGTCCGGTGACTGTTCCTGGGTCACTGAGGCGGATCCAGCCGGTAGCCCACGCCGCGCACGGTACGGATCAGCGTCGGGGACGACGGCACGTCCTCGACCTTGGCGCGCAGCCGCTGCACACAGGCGTCCACCAGCCGGGAGTCGCCCAGGTAGTCGTGCTCCCAGACCAGGCGCAGCAGTTGCTGCCGGGACAGCGCCTGACCGGGCCGCCGGCTCAGTTCGAGCAGGAGGCGCAGCTCGGTCGGCGTGAGCTGGAGGTCCTCGCCGTTCTTGGTGACGGTCATCGCGGAGCGGTCGATGACCAGGCTGCCGAAGGTCGCCGAGTCGGTGGACTCCCGTTCCCCGCGCCGCAGCACCGCCCGGATCCGGGCGTCCAGGACCCGCCCCTGCACCGGTTTGACCACGTAGTCGTCCGCGCCGGACTCCAGGCCGACGACCACGTCGATGTCGTCGTTGCGCGCGGTCAGCAGGATGATCGGCAGCTGGTCGGTGCGCCGGATGCGGCGGCACACCTCGAAACCGTCGATGCCGGGCAGCATCACGTCCAGCACGATCAGGTCCGGCCGCTGCTCGCGCAGCAGCTTCAGACCGTCTTCACCGCTGGCCGCGGTGGCCACCCGGTGGCCCTGGCGCGTCAGAGAGAGCTCCAGGGCCGTGCGGATGGCGTCGTCGTCCTCGATCAGCAACAGGGAAGGCACGGGCTCATTCTGGCCCATGCGGGGGGTGCGGTTCGACCGGTGGGTCGCCAATCGGCTCTTCCTACCGCCGGGTGCTGTGAAGGAACCGTGGTTTCGCGGTGACCGGGCCTTGTGACAGGTCTGTGACAGTCGGCGGACACGGCCATGAAGTGCCCCCGGCAGAGTTCTCGGCACAAGCAGGACCGCAAGCCGAACACCGGGAACTCCACGACGGGGGGCGCATGATGAACACGCTGACTCGCACCAGCACCAGCGCAGTGATCACGCGTCTGCACGACGTGAACGGGGCCCGGGGTTGTGAGAAGTCCGGCTCCGTGAGCGGGCGGGGGTGCGCTCGCGGGGCCGGGCGTCAGCATCCGACGACGTACATGTCGGTGGTTGACGCGAACACGGGGGAGTCCCCGGAGGGGGCGGCGTACAGGGAGGACCCGGGGGAGCGCCGCTCGCTGTCGGAGGCGGAGTTCACCGCCTACGTCCAGGAGCGCCGCGCCTCCCTGTACGCCACCGCCTACCACCTGACCGGCGACCGCTTCGAGGCCGAGGACCTGCTGCAGAGCGCGCTGTTCTCGACCTACCGGGCGTGGGACCGGATCAGCGACAAGGCGGCGGTCGGCGGATACCTCCGCCGGACCATGACCAACCTGCACATCAGCGCCTGGCGGCGCCGCAAGCTGAACGAGTACCCGACCGAGGAACTGCCGGAGACGCCCGGCGACACGGACGCGATGCGCGGCACCGAGCTGCGCACGGTCCTGTGGCAGGCGCTGGCCCGGCTGCCCGAACTCCAGCGCACCATGCTGGTCCTGCGCTACTACGAGGGCCGCACCGACCCGGAGATCGCGGACATCCTCGGCATCAGTGTCGGCACGGTGAAGTCCAGCATCTGGCGCTCGCTGCGCCGGCTGCGCGACGACGAGGTGCTCAGCTTCGGCCGTGACCGCGAGGACGCCTTCGGCGAACTGGTCGCCTGACCGGTCCGAGGGGGGTGGAAAAAAAGTACGGGCCCGGGTGTATCAGGGGGGTGGGACCGGGCTCTTACTCACGGGGGACGCACCACGGGGGACACGGGGGAACGGGGAACACGGGGGACCGTACGGGGGTACGGGGGAAAGAAGCGGGACTGGAGGGCCGGGGGGTCCGTCCAGTCCCGCTTCGTTGTGCGTGCCGGTCGGGCGCTACGCCGGTCAGGCCGCCGTACGGGTCGTGGCGCACCGTCCGGCCGCCGCGGCGGCCAGCCGGCCCATCGCCTCGTCCCGGTCGCAGGCGTGCGCGCCCAGTGCCGTCTGGCGGCTGATGATCGTCCGTTCCTCGCGCATCAGCCGCCAGCCGCGGCGCAGCAGGAACGGCACCGACTTGCGGCCCTCCCGCAGATCCCGCAGGAAGCGGCGGCGGAAGGTGGTCAGCGGGCCGCGGCTCAGACAGAGCGCGTCGGCGAGCACGCCGAGGTCCCGGCACCGCGCCACGATCTCCGCGGCGAAGACGCCCTCCGCGATGAACAGCGGGGTCCGGCCGATGTCGACGGTTCCCGCGCCGGTGCGGGCGCTGAGCGCGATGTCGTAGACGGGCACGGCGGTACGGCCGGTGCGGCACAGCTCCGCGACGGCGGCGACGGCGGTGTCCGCGTCCCACGAGGCGGGGTGGTCCCAGTCGATGTCCGAACTCCCCGCCACCAGCGGCAGCGTCGGGTCGGTGCCCTCTTTGTAGAAGTCGTCGAGCCGCAGCACCGGGAGGCCGGAGCGGGCGGCCAGGAGGGACTTGCCGGAGCCGGAGGGGCCGCAGAGCAGCACGACTCGGGCGGGTATGGGCGGATGGGAGCTCACGGGACACCAGTGTGCGGCATCGAACGGCGGTCGTTCGACCCCGCGGGTCGGCTTTGAAGCGCGCGTCACACGTCAACTACGCTTCGCGTCGACACGGTTACGTTCCGCAGTGCCCTGGTGGCGTTCGCCAGTCGTACTCCCCAGTCGTACTCCCCAGTCGTACTTCCCAGTCGTACTTCCCAGCAAGAGGTGGCAGCAGCGATGGCCCGACACGCGTCCCCCCACACCCCGTCCGTCCAGCGCGCGCTGGCCGTCCTCGCCGTCGCCGGGGCGGCCGTGGGGGCGGGCGCGGCGACGGCCGCCGCCGCCGACGAGGCCCAGAGTCTCGCCGGGGTGGTGCACACCCGCCCCACCTCCCTGGGCAAGATCGACCCGGCGGCCGGCCTCCAGGCCACCCGGACCGCGCTCCCCTACGTCACGGGCCCGGTGGCCGGCCTCAAGCCCAACCCGCTGGCCGGCACCGGCGTCGACCCGCTGGACAACGGCGTCGGCACCCAGATCGCCGACTTCCAGCCGCTGGCCTCCACCGCCCTGACCCACCCCGTCGCCCAGGCCCCGTCGATCGGCAGCCTGCCGGGGGTGGGGCAGCTGGCGGGGGTGTTGGGAGGGGCTTCAGGGGGTGCGGCCTAGGTGGGTCACCAGGATGTGGATCACAGCGTCGTCGATGACGTACAGGACGCGGTAAGCACCGACGTGCAGGCGCCGTACGTCCGGTGATGCGTACGGGACGGACCCGGCTGGGCGGGGGTGTGTGGCCAGAGCGTCAACTGCTTCGTAGACGGCTGCCAGGCCGGTCGGGTCCTCCTTCTGCGTCAATCGCAGATCAGTACGACGACCCCGACACTCCCAGCGCCCCCGTCGGATGCCACACCGTCTTCGTCTCCAGGAAGGGCGTCAGGCGGTCCAGGCCCGGGGTCGCCGTCCAGTTGTCCACAGGCTGTGGACGCAGCACGCGCTTCAGGTTGTCGGCTGCGGCGATCTCCAGTTCCGTCGCCAGCGCCGTGTCCGCCCCCGTCAGGTCGATCGCGTTGACGTCCTGGTGGGCGGCGAGGGTCGGGGCGATCTCCGCCGTCCGGCCGGAGAGCAGGTTGACGACTCCGCCGGGGACGTCGGAGGTGGCCAGCACCTCGGCGAGGGAGAGGGCGGGGAGGGGGGACTTCTCGGAGGCGACCACGACCGCCGTACTGCCCGTCGCGAGCACCGGCGCGACGACCGAGACCAGGCCGAGGAGCGACGACTCCTGCGGGGCCAGCACCGCGACCACGCCGGTCGGCTCCGGGGAGGACAGGTTGAAGTACGGGCCCGCGACCGGGTTGGCGCCGCCCAGCACCTGGGCGATCTTGTCGGTCCAGCCCGCGTACCAGACCCACCGGTCGATCGCGGCGTCCACCTGCTCGGCCGCCTTGGACTTCGACAGGCCCTCGGCGTCGGCCACCTCGCGGACGAACTGGGCCCGGCGGCCCTCCAGCATCTCCGCGACCCGGTAGAGCACCTGGCCCCGGTTGTACGCCGTCGCCCCGGACCAGCCGCCGAACGCCTTGCGCGCGGCGACCACCGCGTCCCGGGCGTCCTTGCGGGAGGAGAGCGGCGCGTTCGCCAGCCACTTGCCCTGTGCGTCGGTCACCTCGTACACCCGGCCGCTCTCCGAACGCGGGAACTTCCCGCCGACGTACAGCTTGTAGGTCTTCAGGACAGACAGTCGGTCAGACATCGAGGTACGCCTCCAGGCCGTGACGACCGCCCTCGCGGCCGAAGCCCGACTCCTTGTAGCCGCCGAACGGCGAGGTCGGGTCGAACTTGTTGAACGTGTTGGACCAGATCACGCCCGCGCGCAGCCGGTTCGCGACCGCCAGCATCCGCGAGCCCTTCTCGGTCCAGATGCCCGCCGACAGGCCGTACGGCGTGTTGTTGGCCTTGGCGACCGCCTCGTCGGGGGTGCGGAAGGTCAGCACCGACAGCACCGGGCCGAAGATCTCGTCGCGGGCGATGGTGTGCGCCTGGGTGACGCCCGTGAAGAGCGTCGGGGCGAACCAGTAACCGGCGGAGGGCAGTTCGCAGGCCGGGGACCAGCGCTCGGCGCCCTCCGCCTCGCCCTGGTCGGCCAGCGCGGTGATCCGGGCGAGCTGCTCGGCGGAGTTGATCGCGCCGATGTCCGTGTTCTTGTCGAGCGGGTCGCCGAGGCGGAGGGTGGTCAGGCGCCGCTTGAGACGGTCCAGCAGCTCGTCGTGGATCGACTCCTGGACCAGCAGCCGGGAGCCCGCGCAGCAGACCTGGCCCTGATTGAAGAAGATGCCGCTCACGATGCCCTCGACGGCCTGATCGACCGGGGCGTCGTCGAAGACGATGTTGGCGCCCTTGCCGCCCAGTTCCAGGGTGAGCTTCTTGCGGGTGCCCGCGACCGTGCGGGCGATCTCCTTGCCGACGGCCGTGGAACCGGTGAAGGCGACCTTGTTCACGTCGGGGTGGGCGACCAGGGCGGCGCCGGTGCGGCCGTCGCCGGTGACGATGTTGACGACGCCCCTGGGCAGACCGGCCTGGCGGCAGATGTCCGCGAAGAAGAGGGCGGAGAGCGGGGTCGTCTCGGCGGGCTTCAGGACCACCGTGTTGCCGGTCGCCAGGGCCGGGGCGATCTTCCACGCCAGCATCAGCAGCGGGAAGTTCCAGGGGATGACCTGGCCGGCGACGCCCAGCGGCCGCGGCGCGGCGCCGAAGCCCGCGTGCTCCAGCTTGTCCGCCCAGCCGGCGTAGTAGAAGAAGTGCGCGGCGACCAGGGGGAGGTCGGCGTCGCGGGTCTCCCGGATCGGCTTGCCGTTGTCCAGCGTCTCCAGGACGGCCAGTTCGCGGCTGCGCTCCTGGATGACGCGGGCGATGCGGAAGAGGTACTTCGCGCGCTCGGTGCCGGGCAGCGCCGACCACTTCTCGAACGCCTTGCGGGCGGCGCGGACCGCGCGGTCGACGTCCTCCTCGGTGCCCCGGGTGTACTCGGCGAGCACTTCCTCGGTGGCCGGGCTGACCGTCTTGACCAGGTCACCGCCCGCGCTCTCGGTGAACTCGCCGTCGATGAACAGGCCGTAGGACGGCGCGAGGTCGACGACCGAACGGGACTCCGGCGCCGGCGCGTACTCGAACGCGGATGCGGATGCGGATGCGGATGTAGATGCAGATGCGGATGTCATGGTGATCAGTCCACCGTCACGTAGTCGGGGCCGGAGTAGCGGCCGGTGGCCAGCTTCTGACGCTGCATCAGCAGGTCGTTCAGGAGCGAGGAGGCGCCGAACCGGAACCAGTGGCTGTCCAGCCAGTCCGGGCCGGCCGTCTCGTTGACCAGTACGAGGAATTTGACGGCGTCCTTGGCGGTCCTGATGCCGCCGGCCGGCTTCACGCCGACCTGGGTCCCGGTGGCGGCCCGGAAGTCCCGCACCGCCTCCAGCATCAGGAGGGTGTTGGCGGGCGTGGCGTTGACCGCGACCTTGCCGGTCGACGTCTTGATGAAGTCGGCGCCGGCCAGCATGCCGAGCCAGCTCGCGCGGCGGATGTTGTCGTACGTCGACAACTCACCGGTCTCGAAGATGACCTTGAGGCGGGCGTCCGTGCCGCACGCCTCCTTCACGGCCGTGATCTCCTCGTACACCTTCAGGTACTTCCCGGCGAGGAACGCGCCCCGGTCGATGACCATGTCGACCTCGTCCGCGCCCGCCGCCACCGCCTCGCGCACGTCGGCCAGCTTGACGGCGAGGGAGGCGCGGCCGGCCGGGAACGCCGTGGCGACCGAGGCGACCTTGACGCCGGAGCCGGCCACCGCCTCCTTGGCGGCGGGCACCATGTCGGGATAGACGCAGACAGCGGCCGTGGCGGGGGCGGTGCGGTCGGTCGGGTCGGGGCGGACCGCCTTGGCGCCGAGCGCCCGGACCTTGCCGGGGGTGTCCGCGCCCTCCAGGGTCGTCAGGTCGACCATCGAGATGGCGAGGTCGAGGGCGTACGCCTTCGCGGTCGTCTTGATCGAACGGGTGCCGAGCGCGGCGGCCCGGGCCTCCAGGCCGACCGCGTCGACGCCGGGCAGTCCGTGCAGGAAGCGGCGCAGCGTGCCGTCGGACGCGGTGACGCCGGCGAGTCCGGGTGCGGGTGCAGTGGTGGGCATGGTCACCAGGCGAGCATATCTACGCGCGTAGCGGCTGTACAGCCCCCGAAATGGCCCCCGGGCGGGCGTCGGGCGGGCGTCGGGCACAATCGGCACATGACGACCCCGGAGCATCCCGCGCCCGCACCGCAGCCCCCGGTGCCCGAGACCAAGGACCGTGTCTACCGCTCGCCGGCGGGCATCGCCGGCGGTGTGCTGCTGCTCGCCATCGTGCTGTGGCTGGGCATCGACGCGGTGGTGGCGGGCGAGGGCCGCACCCCGTGGCTGGCGCTCGCCGCGCTGCTCCTCGTGGTGCCGCTGGTGGTCGCCTACACGCTGCGCCCCGCCGTGTTCGCGGGCGACGACCGGCTGCGGGTCCGCAACCCGCTGCGCGTCGTCGTGCTGCCGTGGGGGCGGATCACCGCGCTGCGCTCCGGTTACTCCAACGAGGTCGTCGCCGACTCCGGTGCCAAGTACCAGCTGTGGTCCGTCCCCGTCTCGCTGCGGGGCCGCAAGAAGGCGGCCCGGCGCGAGGCGCGGCGCACGGCGGGGGACGGCCGGGGCGCGGCCGGGCGCGGCGGGTTCGGGCTCACCGGACAGCGGGCGGCCGCCGCCGAGGTCGCGGACGGGCCGGTGCGGGCGGAGACCGACAGGGTGATGGACGAGATCCGGGGCCTGCTGGAGGCGCGGGAGAAGGCGGACACGGCGCAGGGCGAGATCAGCGTGCGCTGGGCCTACGAGATCATGGCGCCGGCGGCGGCCGGGGCGGTGCTGCTGGCGGTGCTGATCGGGGTGGGGTGACCGGTTGGCCGGGCCGGTCGCGGCGCGGGCCCCGGAGTCCGGCACCGCGCGCGGCCCCGAGGCGGCCACGCCCCGTACCCGGGACCGGCCGGCTGGACGCCATGCGGGTCGAGGTCGAGGTCGAGGTCGACGTCGTAGCCGGTGAGCCGGCGACCCGGCGAGCCGATGGCCCACCTCGGCGGCGGATACGGCCGGGAGTCGGCAGGGGTCGGCCGAGGGGTCGGCCGGAGGTCGGCCAGGAGACGTCCCGCACAGCCCTGAACTGCGACGACTGCCCGCGTGGCGACTCCGGCCCGCCGACGATGTTTGAATGGGCCGGCCGTCGTTCCTGATCCGGCTAGGAGAAGCGCTGTGCCCTTGGTGTCGGTCGTGATGCCCGTGTACAACTCGGCTGCGATGTTGGGCGCAGCGGTCCGGTCGGTCCTCACCCAGACCCATACCGACCTGGAGCTGCTGGTCACCGACGACCAGTCGTCCGACGACTCCATGGACCTGCTCATGGAATTCGCCCGGCAGGACGAGCGGGTCCGGCCGGAACGGGCGCCGGAGCGCGGCGGCGCCGGCCGGGCCCGCAACCTCGCCATCGAGCGGGCCAGGGGGGACTACGTGGCCTTCCTGGACAGCGACGACATGTGGCTGCCGGAGAAGACCGAGAAGCAGCTCGCCTTCGCCGCGGCGGGCGCCGCGCCGCTGACGTTCACCTCGTACTTCAAGATGGACGCCGACCACGACGGCGAGAGCACCGACTGGGTTCCGAACGGCCGGGTGGTCCACGCGCGGGAGCACGTGGACTACCGCGCGATGCTGGTCCGGGACTACATCGGCGCCCTCACCGCGATGTACGACCGCAAGGTGCTGGGCACGCGGCTGATGCCGGAGATGCGCAAGCGCCAGGACTACGCCCTGTGGCTGTCGATCATGCGGGACGGTGCCGACGCCCGGGGCCTGGCCGAGCCGCTCGCGGTGTACCGGGCCCACCGGGCGGGATCGCTGTCCTCCAACAAGCTGTCGCTGGTGCAGTACAACTGGACCCTGTACCGCGAGCACGAGCATCTGTCGGTCCCGCGGGCGACGCGGGCGCTGGCCGGCGCCGCGTGGCAGTCGCTGCGCAACTCGCGCATCTAATGCTCTGACCGCATAGGTTCGCCGGGTTGGTGGTGGGGGGCGGGCAGTTGGATGCGCGGTGACGTCGAGAGTGGCGGGATCGCGATACGTCGGCGGATTAAGACGTCATTTCATTTGGTGAGTCTGCGGTGGCATATGAGGGTCGCGGCGATGGCGGTGAAGGCGAGGAAGTGTTCGGGCTTGCGTTCGTAGCGG
>NZ_JBFAAP010000045.1:0-59313 GCF_040639815.1 Streptomyces sp. NPDC023723 | reverse complement strand
TCGTCGACTACGGCGTCGTCGGCGACCTCTTCGACGTCGTCCCGCAGCTCACCGAGGAGATCAAGACCCGCAAGGGCTGATCCCGTCGCGACGACCACCCAGACCGTGCGGGTGTAGGGCACCGTTCCGGTGCCCTACACCCGCCGCGAAAGCACGTGCCGACGACCCCGGACTACCAGGCGACAGGCAGCTCATAGATGCCGTACGCCTGCGAGTCCTCCTTGAACTTCAGCTCGGACAGGTCGGCCGCCAGCCGCAGCGTCGGAATACGGCGGAACAGGGTGCTGAACACGACGTGCAGTTCGATACGGGCCAGCTGCTGGCCGATGCACTGGTGCGGCCCCCAGCTGAACGCCATGTGGTGTGCGGCCTTGCGCGCGAGGTCGAGCTTCTCCGGCTCGGGGAACGCGTCCGGGTCCCAGTTGGCCGCCGGCAGAGCGGCGATGACGCCCTCCCCCGCCCGGATGGTCTCGCCGTCGATCTCGATGTCCTCGACGACCGCCCGCCGGGCGAGCAGGTGCGGGATGGTCAGGTACCTCAGCAGTTCCTCGACCGCGTTCGCCACGAACTTGGAGTCGTCGGAGCGCTCCCGGAGAGCCGCCAGCTGATCCGGGTTCTGCAGCAGCAGGGCGGTGCCCAGGGTGATCATGTTGGCACTGGTGTCGTGGCCGGCGACGAGCAGAATGTGGCCCAGCGGAGCGGCCTCCCCCATGGTCAGGTTTCCCGCCTTGACGCCGGCGGCGAGATCGGAGAGAACGTCCTCACCGGGGTCGTCCATCTTGGCCTCGATGAGGCCGGAGATGTACTGCCGCAACACCCTCGACGTCTCGGCGGACTCCTCGGCGGTCTTGAACCGGGCGTTGGTGACCCCGGCGTGCTCCTGGAAGAAGTGGTGGTCCTCGTAGGGCACCCCGAGCAGAGCGCAGATCATGAGCGACGGCAGCGGCAGCGACAGCGCCTCGTTCAGCTCGGTCGGGTTGGGGCCCGCGAGCATCTTGTCGATGAGGTCGTCGGTGATGCTCTGGATCTCCGGACGCAGCTTCTCCATCCGGTGCCGGGTGAAGGAACTCGTCAGCATGCGGCGCCAGCGCTGGTGTTCGGCCCCATCGGTGTTGTTGATCGACGGCTGCATCTCGGCTGCGTGGGCCTTCATCGCCTCCGTCGTGTGCGGGTACCCGGGCGCCGCGATATTGGCGCTGAGCCGCGGGTCGGCCAGCAGCTGCCGCTGCGCGGCGTAGGTCGTGGCCACCCAGGGGGTGCTGCCGTCCCAGGTCTCGACCCTGCGCACCGATGGGCCGGCGTCCCGCAGCTCCAAGAGCCCGGGCGGCGGCGCGAAGGGGCACTCGGACGCCCGGGGTGCAGGGTATGTGGGATTCGCCTCGGTCGCTCCGGCGCTCGCCACGTTGTCGGCCATGTCCGCGCTCCTCTTCTTTGACTGCCCTGTCGAACGACGATGGGCCACGCATCGGGACGGCCGGCCGGAGTTTCGGCCGGCCCTGCCCCGGCGCCGGTATGCGACGGCCATTGCGGCCCCGTCGTCGGCGGCGATCACGCACGGCCCTGAGCCGGCGCCATCGCATCGTGCGTACTGCAAACCTTACGTCGACCGATCGGTACAATCAATCCGGCGAAGGAGTGGAGTGCGGCGTCACAAACGGACTCCGAATGCGGGCGGAAAAGGCCATAGGGGCAGGGCGGAGGTCCCTCTGGCCTCCGCCCTGCCCCTATGGGCGGGAACGCACGATCCTCGCAGCTCAGGAGGCGGCTGCTCCCGGCTTCTCCTTGAACTGATGCCCGAGAAAGGCCCCCGTCCACCCCATGAGGTCCGAGGGAACGTAGTAGCCGTCCTCGGCGTTGATGGCGTCCCAGTTCTTCACGACGTCCTCAACCGTGGCGAGCCCGCCGTCATGCACGTAGCCCGGTGTGGAGGCGATGAAAAAGCGTGCGAACCGGCCGGCGCCGGCGGCGTAGATCTCCCCGTTGACCGGGCACTCCTCGTGCGCGAGGTAGGCGACCAGGGGCGCCACGGCCTGCGACGGCATCCCGGCCTGCTGAGCCGCCGCCTCCGCCGCGGCCTCGTCCTCGATACCGCCCATCCTGGTCAGGGCTGCCGGGGCGATCACGTTCACCTTGATCCCGTGCGGCTCGCCGGCCAGCCGCGCGCTACGGGCCAGGCCGATGACTCCGCCCTTGGCCGCCGCGTACGAGAGGTTGTTGTCGAGGCCGAAGAGACCGGCCGACGACGTCAGTACGACCCGGCCGTAGCCCTGTTCGACGAAGTGCGGCCAGGCGGCCTTCATGGTGTTGAAGGACCCCATGAGGTGGACGTCGAGGTGGCGTTGGAGATTGTCGGCGTCGACCTCCGGCAGCCCGGCCCATCTGATGATGCCGGCGTTGTTGATGACGGCATCGATACGCCCGAAGGCGTTCAGCGCGTTGTCGATGACGGCCTTGCCGCCCGCCTCCGTGGAGACGTCGTTGGTGTCGGCGACCGCCTGGCCGCCTGCCGCCACGATGGCAGCGGCCGCCTTCCGCGCGGGGGCGGCGTCCGCTCCGTCTCCGTCCATCGCTCCGCCGAGGTCGTTGACGACGACTTTCGCCCCCCGCTCGGCCAGCAGCCCGGCATAGGCGCGACCGATGCCGCGCCCCGCGCCGGTGACCACGACCACACGTCCTTCGAAGTTCAACTCACTCATGGGTGACTCCTGTAGTGCTGCTGTAGTGCCGCGCGGCCCCGGTCGACGAGCCCTGTGTACCGCGCCGCCGATCCTGAGGAACGTTCTGACGAACGGTGAATGCGGCGCCCGGTCCGTCCGGCCGCGCCCGCGTCACTCCTCGATGTGAATGGCGAGCGCGGGGCACACGGCCGCCGCGGTACGGACGTCCTCCGCCAGGTCCGCCGAGGGGTTCTCGTTGAGCAGGATGACGATGCCGTCCTCCTCACGCTGGTCGAAGACCTCGGGAGACGCAGCCACGCACTGTCCGGCGGCGCAGCATTTCTCCTCGTCGATGAGTACCTTCATGACATTTCTCCGGGTGATTCAGGGGAACGAGTGGATTCAGGGGATGGGAACGGATGCGGTCATGCTGTCCACGACCTCCTGGCGGCGCATGCGGGTCTGCTTGGGCATGTTCCAGCCCAGGACTCCGGTCACGGCTCCACCGCTGGTGTAGCGGACGACGAAACGGCGGCCCGCCACATCGCCTTCGACGACCTCCGTCTCGGCGTCGGCCGGGAGCATGCCGTGGACCTGCAGCTTCGCTTCGAACTGGTCGGTCCAGAAGTAGGGCACGGGCGCGTACGCCCGGTCCTCGCCGAGCACGACGGCGGCGACGGCCGCGGCCTGCTCGGTGGCATTGGTGCGGTTCTCCAGCCGCATCAGCCGGTCGTAGCCCTCGTGGTGGAACCGGGCCACGTCACCGACCGCGTAGATGCCCTCCGCCGCGCGGCACCTGGAGTCGCAGACGACGCCGTTGTCCAGCGTCAGGCCGCTGTCGTCGAGCCACTGGGTCGCCGGCGTCGCTCCGATGGCGACGACCACGACATCGGACGGAAGGACCTCGCCGGTGCTCAGTCGCACACCGGTGACCCGGCCGTCCTCGCTGAGCAGGCCCGCGACCCCTGAGCCCAGTCGCAGTCGCACACCGTGCTCCCGATGCAGGCCGGCCAGCAACTCGGAGACCATGGGGCCCACTTGCAGTGCCATCGGCGCGGCCAAGGGGCCCGCGAGGGTGACGTCCAGCCCCAGGGTGCGCGCGGTTGCCGCGATCTCCGAGCCGAGTACGCCCTCACCGACCACGACGAGCCGGGATCCGGGCCGCAGCTCCGCCTTCAGCGCCACGGCGTCGTCCAGTCCGCGCAGCGTGTACACACCGGCGATGCCGTCCTGGCCGGGCAGGGCGCGCGCCCGGACCCCGGTCGCGAGCACGATGACGTCCGCGGACAGCTCGCGTCCGGAAGTCGTACGCACGGTCCGCTCGGCCACGTCGAGGGTGGTCGCGGCGTCGCCGAGCACGAAATCGGCGTCGAGGTTCGCGATGACTTCGGCGGTGCGCAGAGCCGCGCGCTGCGGTTCCCAGGCTCCGGCGAGGACCTGCTTCGACAAGGGGGGCCGGTCGTACGGCGCGTGCACCTCGTCGCCGAGCACGTCGATCGCTCCGGTGTATCCCTTGCGCCGCAGGGCCTCGACCGTGGTGAGGCCGGCCGCCGAGGCTCCGACCACCAGGACTCGTCCGGGGCCGGTCATGCGCTCCCCCGTGCGATCGCCGGGCCGGTGGGCGGCCGGTGGGTGTCACCCCGGCGGTCGCCCCGGCTGCCGTACTCCAACCTCATACCTGTCTCCGATGCAGTCGATCAGTCGATCCGGTCGCTTTGATTATATCGAACAGTCGGTACACATTACGTAAGGTACCTGCCGCCGTTGGCGCTCAGGGTCTGCCCGGTGACGTAGCCGGCCTCTTCCGACGCCAGGTAGGCCACGGCATAGGCCACGTCCTCGGGACGGCCGGCCCGCTTCATCGGCATGGTCTGCGCGACCGCGTCGACGTCGACCGGCCCCTGACGGACCAGCGGGGTGTCGATGAACCCGGGCGGCACATGGTTGACCGTGATGCCCGTCCCGGCGTACTCGATGGCCAGCGCCCTGGTCAGGCCGATGACCCCGCCCTTGGAAGCCGCGTAGTGCGCCATGGCCGGCGCCCCGGTCTGCGCCGACGAGGAGGAGATGTTGACGATCCGCCCCCAGCCCGCGTCGAGCATGCCGGGCACCAGTTCCCTGGTCACCAGGAAGGGCCCTTTGAGGTTGATGCCGATCATGCGGTCCCAGGCGGTCTCGGTGATGTCGACGAAGGGCTGGTAGGCGGTGACTCCGGCGTTGTTGACCAGGACGGTGACGGGTCCCAGTTCCTCGCGGGTGCGCGCGGCGGCCTCGGCGACCGCGGTGGCGTCGGCGGCGTCTCCCGCTACCGCGATCGCGGTGCCGCCCGCCTCCTGGATGGCGGCGGCGGTCTTCTCGGCCCCTTCGTCATTCAGGTCCCACACCGCGACGGCCGCGCCCCTGGCGGCCAGGACCTTGGCGACCGATTCCCCGATGCCGCGGGCACCGCCCGTCACGACGGCGACCTTCCCCTGCAATGACATGCGCACTCCTCATGTACGTGGCGCCCCGCGACCGGACCTCCGACGGTCCGCGCACGCGGCGAATGGTTCGTCCCCGACTGTTCTGGACGTCAACCCCTGAGCGACGGACCCGCCTCCGGCGGAGCGTCGGGGCCGCGTCAGTCGGGAAGCGCCTCTCGGGCGGCGTTGCGTGCCGCTGTCGCCGCCGGGAAGCCTGCGTAGCCGGCGGCGTGGTAGATCACTTCGGCGATCTCGTCCCTGGTCAGGCCGTTGGTCACGCCGATTCTGAAGTGGGTCTTGAGCTCGCTCTCGGCGCCCAGCGCGATGAGGATGCCGAGCGTGACCAGGCTGCGGTCCCTCGGCGCCAGACCGTCCCTGGCCCACAGGGAGCCCCAGACACTGGTCAGACCGATGTCGACGAGCTCCTCACCGAGACGTCCGTCCCGCAGGTCGATGTCCCCGTCGGGGAACACCCCCGGCAGCGCGTCCCGCATGGCTTTCCACCCGGCACTGCGCAGCCCAGCCGGCTCTTCAGCGTCCTTGGCCATCGTGTGTGACTCCCGGTTCGCACGACACTGTGTCTCCCCCGAGGGAAAGTTAGATCAATCGGTCGGTATAATCAACGGCCAGGACAGCGGCCACCCGTAGCCCCTTGCGAGACGGGCCGCACCAGACACCACGGGGCCCCGCTCCACCCTCGAAGCCGCCTCTTCGCAGCTCTCTGCGGCACGAGCATTGATCGATCCAAGAGCCTGCTCTACTCTCGCCCTAATTATTCGATCGATCGGTCGAAATAACAAACTCGGGCTCACGCGGGCGGAGCAGCCCCCTGTTCCCAGTGGAGGGCAGATGACCAACACGAAGACGACATCCTCAGCGGCCGAAGGCCGGGATGGCGCGGATGAGGTCCTGGATGTCGTAGTGATCGGTTCAGGCGTCACGGGCATCTACCAGCTGCACCTGGCGCGTGAGGCCGGCCTCTCGGTCAAGGTGCTGGAGGCCGGTAGCGGCGTCGGCGGCGTGTGGTACTGGAACCGCTACCCCGAGGCCCGCTTCGACTCCGAGAGCTACAGCTACGGCTACCTCTTCTCCAAGGAGCTGTGGGAGGAGTGGGAGTGGTCGGAGCAGTACGCCGGGCAGCCGGAGATCGAGCGCTACTTCAACTACGTGGTCGACCGCTTCGACCTGCGCAAAGACATCGTCTTCAACGCGAAGGTGAACTCGGCCGTCTACGACGAGCCGACCGGCACCTGGACCGTGACGGCCGAGAACGGCACGACGCTCCGGACCCACTTTCTCGTCGCGGCCACCGGGAACCTGTCCGTTCCCTTCATCCCGGCCATCGAGGGCCGCGGCCTCTTCAGGGGCGAACAGCACCACACGAGCCGCTGGCCCAAGCAGCCCATCGACTTCACGGGCAAGCGCGTGGCCCTGATCGGAACCGGCTCCAGCGGGGTCCAGGTCGTGCCGGCCATCGCCGACGAGGTCGCCTCCCTGACCGTCTACCAGATGAAGGCGGACTGGGTCACACCGCTCAACAACCGGCCGATCACCCCCGACGAGCAGGCACGGCTCAAGGCCGACTTCGAGCAGATCCGCGACACCCTGGCCGGCTCGCCCAGCGGATTCCTGCACGCCATCAATCCGGCCAGCGGAGCGGACGTCAGCCCCGAGGAGCGCCAGGCGTTCTACGAGAAGATGTGGAACAGCCCCGGCTTCACCAAGCTGACCGAGCACTACCGGGACATGACGTACAACCCGGAGATCAACTCCGAGTGGTGCGCTTTCATGGCCGGGAAGATCCGCAGCATCGTCGAGGACCCCGAGACCGCGAAGAAGCTGATCCCCAGGGACGGTGGCTACGGCGCCCGGCGGCCTCCGTTCGGCACCGGCTACTACGAGGCGTACAACAAGCCGAACGTCTCGCTCGTCTCACTCCCCGAAGAGCCCATCATCCGGTTCACCGAGACCGGCGTCGAGACCTCGCAGGGGCTGCGCGAGTTCGACATCGTCATCTGGGGCACCGGTTACGACTTCGGCACCGGCGCGCTCAACCGGCTCGGGGTACGCGGACGGCAGGGCCTGCCGCTGGAGGAGTACTGGGCGGACGGTCCGCGCACCTATCTCGGTGTCGCCACGGCCGGTTTCCCCAACTTCTTCTTCCCCGGCGGCCCGCACGGCGCTCTGGGCAACAACCCGCGGTACGCCGGCGACCAGGCGGAGTTCACGCACCGCGTCCTGATGTACGCGCGGGACCACGGACATGACGTGATCGAGGTGAAGGAGTCCGCGGAGAAGGAGTGGACGGACCTCATGAACAGCAGCGACAACCTGTCCATCTTCCAGAAGGCCAGCTACTTCTACGGCTCCAACATCCCCGGCAAGGCGGTCAGCCAGTTGCTGAACCCCACCGGGCGGTGGAAGCTCCAGGAGCTGATCCGCGAGGTCGAGGGGAACGCCTTCAACACCTTCCACCTGTCCGGGGCGGACGCGCCCGCCGGTGCTTGAGCGCATACGGAACGGCGGTCGGCCGACGCGAATCGGCCGACCGCCGCAGAGGGTGGCGCACGCTCCCCGGACGGGAGTCGGTCACGGCAGGAACGTGGTCACCCTGCGCTGGAACCGCCACTCGCCGTCACGGCGGCGGAGCACGTCGTCGTAGCGGCCGACCAGCCGGACCGCCCAGCCGGAGTCGTCACGCTGGAAGAAGGCCAGGTTGCTGACGGCCGTCGCCTCGTCCTCGGTGACCGACGTGACGACGATGTTGGTGGCCAGGTGCAACTGAGGCCGTGCGGGCGAGAAGTTGGCGTATCCGGCACGTATCGCCTCGTGCCCCTCGAAGGTCCCGACACCGGTGATCTCAGCGACGCCGTCGGGCCAGAACAGCTCGACGATGTCGTCCACCCGGTCGGCGTCCACCGCATGCGCGTAGGCACCGATGGCGCGCTGCACGTGCGCGGTGGTCGATGCCTGGTTCGCTGTGCTCATCTCGTACTCCCGGAAAGTGATGGGCCAGGCCCCCGATCGAGTGGACCAGGCCTGGCGGGTGAGGGATCAGGCCTGGTAGGTGCTGGACCGGCGGTGCAGCAGCCACACCCCGTCCACCTGGCGCAGCGTGTCCAGGTAGCGGCCGACGATCTGCACGTCCCAGCTCTCCGCTCCGCGCTGCAGGAACACGACGTCGCTCGTCGCCGTCGCCTCGTGTTCCGCGGAAACGGTGACCACGGTGTTGCTCACCAGGTGGAGCTGGGGCTTCGTCGGCTCCCAGCCCTTGAAGGCCTGCCGGATCGCGTCCCTGCCCCGGACAGGATCCATGCCCGGGACCTCCAGGACCGCGTCGGGTGCGTACAGTCCGGCGACCTCGTCGGTACGCCCGGCGTCCTGCGCCTGGGTGTGTGCGCCGATGGTCGCTCGTACGCCGGCGACGACCTCGGCGTAGGGGGTTTCACTCATGGACGGCTCCAAGTGCTGAGAGATGCCTGCAGACCTAGGTCTACCGGATTTCGACCACCCAGTCTATTGATCACGCAGAAAAGCCGGCCGACGGCAACGAGTCATATTCATGGATTCATTGACCGACCGGTACATAGTCCATAGCATGACGACGACAGTCGACAGGGACGTCGACAGAGGAGGCGTTTATCGTGACGAAGCGTTGGAAGCAGCGGCCCCCCGGTTCGACGTGGGGCGACTGGGGCGAGGACGACGAGCTGGGACGGATCAACCTCCTCACGCCGGAGAAGGTGCTGCAGGGCGTGCGCGAGGTCGAGCACGGCATCGCCTTCAGCCTCAGCCTGCCGCTCGACTATCCCGGCGGCTCGGCGATGAACCAGCGCCGCTACCCGCCGGTCCTCCGGCCCACCGAGGACCTGGAGCACAAGCAGGACGTCTTCTACAACGTCGTGGCCAGCGAACAGATCAGCCCGGACCTGATCGACGTCTGGTCCGACGACGTGGTCACCCTGTGGCTGCAGTACTCGACCCAGTGGGACTCACTGGCCCATCAGGGGGCCGAGTTCGACGCGGACGGCGACGGTGTCGCCGAGCCGGTCTACTACAACGGCTACCGGCCCGGCACCGACCTGGTCGGCCCCGAGGCGGACGCCAAGGGCGACGGCAGTGGCAGCAAGTCCTTCGCCCGCCATCTCGGGCTGGAGCACATGGCCGAGCACGGGGTGCAGGGCCGGGGCGTGCTGATCGACATCGCGCACCACCTGGGCACCGGGTACCAGCCGGTCTCCTACAAGCAGCTGCGCGAGATCATGGCGGCCGACAACGTCGTCGTGGAGCCCGGGGACATGCTCCTGCTGCACACCGGGTTCGCCACGCAGATCCTCGCCTGGGAGAAGAATCCCGACCCGGTCGCGATCCACCAGACCGCCCCCTACCTGGACGCGGACGACCCGGAGCTGCTGCGGTGGATCGCGGATTCCCAGATCTCGGCACTGATCGCGGACAACTACGCCGTCGAGGGCGTGGGCGTCACCCAGGCGCAGGGGCCGCACACTCTGCTTCCCATCCACCACCTGTGCCTGTTCAAGCTGGGCGTCCCCCTGGGCGAACTGTGGTACCTCAAGGAACTCGCCGCCTGGCTGCGTGAGCACAACCGCAGCCGGTTCCTGCTGACCGCTCCCCCGCTGAACCTCCCCGGCACGCAGGGCAGCCCCCTGACGCCGGTGGCGACGGTCTGACCCACCGCAGGCGGACCGTCCACGCCGATACGCCGCTGCCGGCCCCTGGGTTCCGGCAGCGGCGTATCGGCGTGTCAGCTCTCCCGCGAGGCCGGCCGAAGCGGTTTTGGCCGGGCGCTCTGCCTGCGGGCGAGGAACTCACGCATGCGGTCCTCGAGATCGTCGAACCGGTGGCCCGGCTTCGCGAAGCCCAGGAAGAGGGTGGCGCAGTACTCGCGGGAGAGGTACTCGGCGTCCCACTCGCCGTCGGGCTTGATCCACTGGTAGGTGTGGTTGTGCAGGTTCAGGAACTGCAGGGTGGCCAGCCGCGGGTCCAGTTCCCGGAAGGCCCCTTCGTCCATCGCCGCGACGAGCAGCTGCTGGACCAGGTCCTCGAACTCGCGGCGCTGGGTCATCAGACGGGACCGGTTGACACCGTGCAGATTGCGGTAGTCGTGCTCGTACACCCAGACATGGTCCAGCCGCGCCAGGATGTTCTCCAGCAGCGTCTGGGACAGCATCCTCAGCCGGATGAGCGCGCTCTCCTCCAGCGAGGCGATGCGGTGCGCGCTGGCCAGCATCGGACCCATGACGCGGTCCTGGATCTCGATGAGCAGCTGCTCCTTGGAGCCGATGTAGTAGTAGAGCGCGCCTCTGGCCAACCCGGCGGCCTCGCCCACTTCCGCGATGCCGGTGGCCGCGTACCCCTTCTTGGCGAACAGCGCGGCCGCCCGGTCGATGATCTCCTGGCGGCGGATCTCGTAACCCGGCCCATGTCCCGGTGGTCTAGGCATGGGTCAGCATGTTACGGCTTGGCACCACCGCCGCCACCAGCGGGATCACGCGCCGGGCGGTCGCCCGGCGCGCTGTCGCGGCGTACCGGCTCAGACGGCGGCGATACGACGGACGGTGTCCGCGATCGTGTCGCGCGAGGGCAGCCACACGCGTTCCAGGGAGGGCGCGTACGGGGCCGGCACCGGGGGCGGCGCCACCCGGGTGACGGGGGCGTCCAGGTGCCAGAAGCCCTCGTCGACGGCGAGGGCGGCCAGTTCGGCGCCGACGCCGAAGTCCCGTACCGCCTCGTGGGCGATGACCAGGCGGTTGGTCTTGGCGAGCGAGGCGAGGACGGTCTCGCGGTCCAGTGGGGCGATGGTGCGCAGGTCGACGACCTCGACGCTGATGCCTTCCGCGGCGAGCACCTCCGCGGCGGCGAGACTGTCCTGCACCATGCGGGACCAGGAGACGAGGGTGACGTCGGTGCCCTCGCGGGCGACCTTGGCCTTGCCCAGCGGAATCAGGTGGCCGGCCGGGGGGCGGGGGCCCTTGAGACCGTACTGGAGGCGGTTCTCGACGAAGACGACCGGGTTCGGGTCCTGGATGGCCGCCCGCAGGAGGCCGTAGGTGTCCGCCGGGTTGGACGGCATCACCACGGTCAGCCCGGGGATGTGCGCGAGGATGGCCTCCAGGCTCTGCGAGTGCTGGCTGCCGGAGGAGCGTCCGGCGCCGAACTGGGTCCGCACGACCAGCGGCATCGAGGCGCGGCCGCCGGTCATGAAGCGGAGCTTGGCGGCCTGGTTGAGCAGCATGTCGAGGCAGACGCCGATGAAGTCCATGTACATGATCTCCACGACGGGCTTCATCCCCGCCATCGCCGCCCCCACCGCCGCGCCGAGGATCGCGCTCTCGCTGATCGGGGTGTCGCGGACCCGCCCGGGGAAGGCCTGCGCGAGTCCCCGGGTGAGGCCGAAGACATTGCCGCCCGCGCCGACGTCGATGCCGGCGACGAAGACCGCCGGATCCGCGCTCAGTTCGTGCTCCAGGGCGAGGCGGACGGCGTCCATCGAGCGGAAGATCTCCGCGTCGGGCGGCAGGGGCGCCGGTTCCGGCACGGCCGGCCGCGGGGCGGACACGAAGTCGTGGAGGGTCTCGGGGTCGGGTTCGGGCAGGCTCCTCGCCCACTCCACGGCCGCTTCGATCTCCTTGTGGATCTCCTCGTCGACCGCGTCGACCAGCGACTCCGCCACTCCCGCGTCCGCGAGGCGCCGCCGGGCCACCAGCAGTGGGTCCCTCTCCTTGGCGGCGGCGACCTCCTCCGGGCTGCGGTAGCGCTCGGGGTCGCCCTCGTAGTGCCCGTGCCAGCGGTAGGTCTCCGCCTCCACGAGGACCGGGCCGCCGCCCTGCCGTATGCGCTCCACCACGTCGTTCATCATCCCGGCCACGGCCAGCACGTCGTTGCCGTCCACGTGGGCGTACCCGATGCCGTATCCGGCGGCGCGGGCCGAGAGCGGTGCGCGGTGCTGCTCCGAGGCGGGCGAGAACTCGGAGTAGTGGTTGTTCTCGCAGAGGAAGACGACGGGCAGGTCCCACACGGCGGCCAGGTTGACCGCCTCGTGGAACATTCCCTGGGCCACCGCGCCGTCGCCGAAGAACGCCACCACCACGTCGCCGGCGGCCCGCAGTTTGGCGGCGGTGGCCACCCCTGACGCGATGGGCAGCCCCGCGCCCACGATGCCGTTGGCGCCGTAGATGCCCAGCCCCGGATCGGCGATGTGCATGGAGCCGCCGCGGCCGTGACAGGTCCCGGCGTCCTTGCCCATCAGTTCGGCCATCATCGAGGCCGTGTCCAGACCTTTGGCCAGGACGTGGCCGTGACCGCGGTGGGTGGAGGTGATGCCGTCGCTCTCCCGCAGGGGCCAGCACGCGCCCACCGCGCTGGCCTCCTGTCCGATGGACAGATGCAGGAAGCCCGGGATCTCGGTCGCCTTGTACAGCTCCGACGCCCGCTGCTCGAAGCGGCGGATTCGGCGCATGCGACGATACATTTCGAGAAGTTGTTCCGAGTGGGTGGATTGCGCGCCGATTATCTGCGGTGCCACGGTCATGTCAGTCCTCGCTACACTCACGCAGGCAATGCATCTGAAGCACGGCCTGTGCTGCCTTTTTTAATGTACTGATCGCTCAAGGGAGAGAATCGGATGGCAAGGCCGCCGGGGCACGGTCCCGGCTTCGAGGTCAGGCGCCAGAAGATCATCGACACGGCTGCCGAGCTGTTCGCCCGCCAGGGCTACGCGGCGACGTCCGTCAACGATCTGGGCCGGGAGGTCGGGCTTGCCAAGGGGGCGCTGTACTACTACATCGGCTCCAAGGAAAACCTGCTGATCGAGATCCAGTCGCGGGTGATGGTGCCGCTGCTCAAGCGGGCCCGGCAGATCACCGAGCTCGACGAGACGCCGTTGGTGCGGCTGCGGCTGCTGTCCGAGTCGCTGCTGACGATCCTCTTCCACCGGCTCGACCACATCTGGGTCTACGAGCACGACTACCGCAGCCTCGGCGGAGCCGAGCTGGGCCGGCTGCTCGGTCAGCGCGCCGAGTTCGAGGGGCTCGTCTCGGGGCTGCTCGCAGCGGCCGCGGACGAGGCCGTCGTGCGGACCGGCCACATCCGCCTCGCCACCCTTCAGTTCCTCAACCTGCACAATCACACCTACCAGTGGGTGCGGACCGATGGACCATGGGGTCCGGCCTTCCTCTCGCGCCAGTACTGCGACACCCTGTTCCGCGGTCTCGGTGCGACGGACAGCGGTCTGGACGCCGTCGAGGCGAGGGCCGAGACGTTCAAGCGTGAGCGGCCGGACCTCCCGCTGGACCCCGAGGCCGAGTGGTCGCCCGTCGCCGTGGGGGGCTGATCCGCGCCGGCGGATCAGCCCGGTCCTCACCCGCGCTTGACCAGAGCCTTGGCGATGACGTTGCGCTGGATCTCGTTGGTGCCCTCGCCGATCTCCAGGATCTTCGCGTCCGCGTAGAAGCGGGAGATCTCGGATTCGCGCATGTAGCCGTAGCCGCCGTGGATCTGCAGCGCCTGGGAGGCGGCGCGGTTGGCGACCTCGGAGGCGTACAGCTTCGCCATCGCGGCCTCCGTCGCGTGGGGCCGGCCCTGGTCGGCGAGCCACGCGGCGCGGTAGACCATCCACCGGGCGGCCTCGAACTCCGTACCGATGTCCGCGATCTTGTGGGCGACGGCCTGGAAGGCGGAGAGCGGACGCCCGAACTGCTCACGCTCCCTGGCGTGCTGGACGCCCAGGGTGAGTGCCGCCCTCGCCAGTGACATGCTCAGCGCGGCCACGCTGATCCGGCCCTTGTCCAGCACGGACAGGAACTGGCGCAGTCCGCCGCCCTCTTCGCCGATCAGGTGGTCGTGGGGGATGAAGCAGTCGGTGAAGACGAGTTCCCGGGTGTCCATGGCGTGCCAGCCGAGCTTTCTGAGCTTGCGGCCCACGGTGTAGCCGGCTGTGTCCGTCGGCACGTAGAAGGTCGCGAACTGCTTGCGGCCCTCGGCGTCGTGGCCGGTGCGCGCGAGCAGGGTCACGCCCTGGCTGATGTCCGTGCCGGCGTTGGTGATGAACATCTTGGTGCCGTTGATCACCCAGCCGCCGTCCACCCGGTGGGCCGTCGTGGTGATGCCCGCCGCGTCGGAGCCGGCACCGGGCTCCGTGAGCCCGAACGCGCCGATGGCCTCTCCGCGTGCCAGTGGTGCCAGCCACCGTTGCTTCTGCTCCTGAGTGCCGTAGGCGAGCAGCGGCAGCGTGGCGATCGTGGAATGGGCGTTCCAGGTGGAGGCCACCGACTGGTCGGCGGCGCCCAGCTCCTCCATCACCGCCACGTACGACACCATGTCCGATCCGGCGCCGCCGTACTCCTCGGGCACCAGCATGCCCATCAGGCCCAGTTCGCCGAGCTTGGTGAAGATGTGGGTGGGGAACTGCTCGTTCTCGGACCACTCGGCCGCGTGCGGGGCGATCTCACGCGCCGCGAACTCGCGGACCATGTCCTGCAGCGCCCGTGTCTCCTCGGGCAGGTCGAAATCCATGTCACAGTCCCTTCGGGGTCAGCAGAACCTTGAGGTGGGAGGCCCGGTCGGCGGCCAGGTCCGCGAAGACACCGACGCCGTCCGCCAGCGAACGGCGCCCGGTCAGCAAGGGGGAGGCGTCCAGGCGCCCGGTGCTCATCAGATCGATGACGCGCGGGATGTCGAAGTTGTAGCCGAGGGTGCCGAGCAGGGTGCGCTCGTAGAAGACGAGCTGGCCCATCTCGATCTCGACGCTGCCGTGCCCGACCCCCGCCAGGACGACCCGCCCGCCGCGCCGGACGGTGGCGACCGCCTGGGCGGCGAGCGCCGCCACGCCGGTCGCGTCGATCACCGCGTCCGGGCCGACGCGTCCGGTTCGCCGGAACACCTCACGGCGTACGTCGGTCTCCCGGGGGTCGAATGCCTCGGTGACGCCGGTCTCCAGCAGCTTCTCCCGGCGCTCCTTCAGCGGCTCGCTCACGTAGAGCCCGGCCGCTCCCGCGAGGCGGGCCGCGAGCACCACGGCGAAGCCGATCGGGCCGCCGCCGACGACCAGGACGTTGTCGCCCGGCCGTATCCCGGCGCGGGTCACCGCGTGCAGACCGACGGCCAACGGTTCGGCCAGGGCCGCCATCTCGTCGCTGACGTTGTCGGGCAGGCGGGTCAGTCCGGCCAGCGGTACGGTGACGCGCTCGGCGAACCCGCCCGGCGAGGCCAGTCCCACCGATCCGCTTCTGGGGCAGATGTGGTACTCGCCGCGTGCGCACCAGTAGCAGACGCCGCATCGCCACACCGGGTCCACGGCCACCCGGTCGCCCACGGCGATGCCCGGTGTGCCGGTCCCCAGCGCCAGGACGGTTCCGCTGAGCTCGTGTCCCAGTGCCAGGGGCGGCGCCGCGTTGGTGAGCGGGTGCGGCGCGGTACGGATCATGTGCGGGCCCTCGAGGAACTCGTGCAGGTCCGTGCCGCACAGGCCGCACCAGGACACCTCCACGACGGCCTCATGGGGCCGCGGATCCGGCGGCTCGGGCACCTCTTCGAGCCTCAGGTCCCGTGCGCCGTGCCAGCGCAGCGCCTTCATGCCGTACCACCCTTCTCGTCGTCGCTGTCGGCGTCGCTTCCGAGCGCCGGTCCCTCTGCTCGCCGGGGGTCCTCTGGGCCTTCTTCGCGCGCCGGGTCGCCGAAGCTCGCCTTTCCCGGGCCGTGGTCGAGGAAGGAGCGGAGTCCGGTGGCCGCGTCACGGGTGCCGAAGACGCCGGTGAAGAGGGCCCGCTCCAGGGCGAGCGCGGTGCCGATTGCGGCGTCGGCGCCCTGATCGACGGCTTCCTTGATGGCTTCCAGGGCGGCCGCCGGGCCCTGAGCCAGGCGGTGGGCATAGGCGAGGGCGGTGGCGTAGACCGAGTCGGCCGGTACGACCTCGTCCACGAGCCCGATCCGCAGCGCCTCGGACGACTTCACCTGGCGGCCGGTCATCAGCAGGTTCTTGGCTTTCGCCGGGCCGAGCAGGCGGGTGAGCCGCTGGGTTCCGCCGGAGCCGGGCATGATGCCGAGCCGGACCTCGGGCTGGCCCAGTACCGCGTTGTCGGCCGCCACCCGGTAGTCGGCGCAGAGCGCCAGTTCCAGTCCGCCGCCGAGCGCATGGCCGGTCAGCGCCGCCACCACCGGCATCGGCAGCCGGGCGATGTCCTCGAAGGTCCGCTGCAGGGCCCGGTTCCAGCCGCGGACCTCCTCCGGACCCATCGCCGCCAGGGCGTTGATGTCCGCGCCGGCGGCGAAGAGCCGTTCGCCGCCGTAGAGCACGACGGCCCGTACGTCGCGGGCGTCCGCCAGCTTGCGCGCCGCGGCTGCCAGGGCCAGCCGCTGGGCGGAGTCGAAGGCGTTCATCGGCGGATTGACCAGGCGAAGCGTGACCACCGGTCCATCGACATCAATACGGATGCGGGGCACGGGTCGGCTCCCCTTTCCGGGGGATCCTCCCCCTCATGACGGTTGTCGGTGGCTGCGGAGCGTCGTAGAGTGCGCTGCAGGTTTTATAGACCAATGGGTACACGAAAAGTTTGTAGCGGGCAACCGACCGGTCGGGACAATGCCGGTCAACGAACAAGAGAGTCGCCGTGCACAATTTCGCGAGCATCCTCGACTACCACTTGGCCCAGCGCCCCGATGCCGTCGCCGTGGTGCAGGACGACCGGCGCCTGACCGTGCGGGAGCTGCACACCAGGGTCAATCAGCTGGCCGCCGGCCTGTCCGGACTGGGCGTGCGCCGCGGAGACGTCGTCGGGCTGTTGCTGTACAACCGACCGGAATTCGTCGAGCTGCTGTACGCCGTCAACCGGATCGGCGCCGTCCTGCTGCCGTTGAACTACCGCCTGTCGGAGGACGAATGGCAGTTCATCCTCGACCACGCGCGCGCGAAGGTGATCGTGACCGAGCCGGAATTCGCTCCGGCGGTCGATCGGCTCGGCCGCGTACTGGACCGGCTGGAGCACCGGATCCAGGTGGGTGACGGCACCCTCGTCGAGGGCTGGACGGGCTATGACGACCTGCTCTCCCGGCACGTGGGCGCGTCGGTGGAGACGGTGGACGTCGAGGCGGGCGACCTGCAGCGACTGATGTACACCTCGGGCACCACCTCACGGCCCAAGGGCGTCTGCATCACCTACGGCAACCTGCAGGCGAAGAATCTCGCCCACATCGTCCACTTCGGACTGACCGCGCAGGACACCACCCTGGTGTGCGGCCCGCTGTACCACGTCGGTGGCCTGGACATGCCGGCCCTCGGCGTGCTGTACGCGGGAGGAAAGGTGGTGCTGCAACGCAAATTCGACGCCGTGGGGGTGCTGACGGCGATCCAGGAACAGCGTGTGACGAATCTGTGGCTCGCCCCGGCGATGGTCAACGCGGTCCTGGAGGTGCCGGGCCGCGAGGCGTACGACACCACCTCGGTCCGCTTCGTGCTGGGCGGCGGGGAGAAGACCCCCGAGCCCGTGCTGCGGCGGATCGGCGCCGCGTTCCCCAACGCCTGGTTCGCCGACGCCTACGGGCTCACCGAGACCGTCTCAGGCGACACCTTCCTCGACCGCGCGCACAGCCTGTCCAAGCTCGGCTCGGTCGGGCGGCCCGTTCCGCACACCCGGATCAGGATCGTCGACGACAGCGGCAGGGAGGCACCGGCCGGTGAGCTGGGTGAGATCACCCTGCGCGGCCCGAAGGTCTTCGCCGGCTACTGGCGGGACGAGCGGGCGACGGCGGCGGCGATCAAGGACGGCTGGTTCCACACCGGCGACATCGGTCATGTCGACGAGGAGGGCTTCCTCTACATCGACGACCGGAAGAAGGACATGATCGTCTCGGGCGGCGAGAACATCGCCACTCCAGAGGTGGAACGGGTCCTGTACGACCATCCCGCCATCCTGGAAGCGGCCGTGGTCGGACTGCCCCATCCCCGCTGGGGCGAGGTGCCCCGGGCCTTCGTCGTCTTCCGCCCGGGAATGCGGACCGAGGCCGAGGAGCTGCGCCGGTTCTGCCAGGAACGGCTGGCCAAGTTCAAGGTGCCCACCCGTATCGACGTGGTCGACGCACTGCCCCGTACACCGTCGGGGAAGGTCCTCAAGCGGACCCTGCGCGACCTCCCGACGGAGGCGCAGGCATGACCGGCGTGACGAGCGACCTGCGCCTCGACGGCAAGACGGTCTGGGTGACCGGTGCCGGCAAGGGACTCGGGCGTGCCATGGCCGTGGCCCTGTCCCAGGCCGGGGCCGCGCTGGCCGTCACCGCGCGCACGGCCGACGATCTCGAGCAGCTGGCCGCCGAGGTCTCCGCCCACGGCGGCAGGACGCTGGTCGTGCCCGGCTCGGTGGCCGACCCGGGCACGGTCAGGGACACGGTCGGCCGCATCACCGACTGGGCGGGCCGGCTGGACGCGGTGGTCAACTGCGCGGGCGTCAGCCCTCATTTCACCCGCAGCGAGAAGGTGTCCGACGAGGCCTGGCGACAGGTGCTCGACGTCAACCTGGCCGGCACCTTCTACTGCTGCCGCGAGGCCGGGAAGGTGATGCTCGACCAGCAGGCGGGTTCGATCGTGAACGTGTCCTCGGTGCACGCGAGCGTCGGTTTCGAGCGCATCGCGGCCTACGCGGCCAGCAAGGGCGGCGTCGAAGCGCTCACCAGGTCGCTCGCCGTCGAATGGGCCGACCGCGGGGTACGGGTGAACACGCTCGCGCCCGGCTACTTCCGCACCGATCTCAGCTCGGGGCTGCTGGACAGCAGTTGGGGCGAGCGCATCGTGGGGAGCACTCTCCTGGGCCGGGTCGGCGAGGCCCACGAGCTGGGCGGCGCGGCGGTCTTCCTGGCCTCCGACGCCTCCCGCTACATGACCGGCTCCACTGTCACGGTGGACGGAGGCTGGACGGCGCGGTAGCCGGGTCAGCCGCTTCGGGACGGAGAGGGACGGTTCACGGACCGCCCCTCTCTCAGGCATGCCGTTCTTCCGTCGGGCCGGTTCCCCGGCTCTTCTCGCGGGCTCAACTTTCCTGAACGATCCATTGATTGTACCGACCGATGGGTCTACTTTACCGGCAGCCGCATTCTGTCAACCGCGTCAGGACTGGTCCGCTGCCGCGCGGTTCCCGCTTTCGAGCACTTCAGCATCCTGTCCCGAGCTGCGTGCACCGGAGCCGTTCCCCTTCACCCGCTCGCCCACGGAGGGCTTCCATGACCCATACCCAGACCTCGCCGTCACCGGCCGCGGAGGGTTCACGTTCCACCGGGCGCAACGCGCTCATCGTCGCCGCTCTCATGTGGTCGGTCCAGCTGGTCTCGCTCGTCGCCGCCCTGTCGGGCACCACCCAGGCGGCCATAGCGATCCATTTCCAGACCACCGAGATCGCCTGGTTCACCCTCATGACCTTGCTGACGGGCACCTTCTTCCTGCCCTTCATGGTCAAGGGAGCGGCCCTGTTCGGCAAACGGCGCGCCCTGCTCATCGCCACGGGCCTCGGTCTCACCGGTGACCTCGTCGCGGCGCTGGCCACCGACTACCGCACCCTTCTCATCGGGCGGGGCATCGCCGGCGTCTACACGGCCGCCACCCCGCTCGCCTACGCGCTCACCCGCGATGTCTTCCCGCGCCGCTGGGTCGGAGTCGCGAACGGTGTCATGGCCGGTGGCGTGGGCCTCGTCGCCTTCGGCGGCCCGTTCCTCTCCGGGTACCTGCTCGACCACCACGGCTTCCGGGGCGTCCTGTGGTTCGTGGCCATCAGCACGGCGGTGAGCTTCTTCCTGGTCCTGTTCCTCGTGCCGGAGAGCCCGGTCCGTGAACGGGGCGGGCGGATGGACTGGGCCGGCGGGCTTCTCCTGGGCGGCGGCGTCACCCTCATCATCTACGCCGTGGGCCAGGGGTCGCACTGGGGCTGGAGCAGCGCGAAGTTCATCGGGTTCATCGTCATCGCGGCGGCCGCCCTCATCGCCTTCCTGTTCGTCGAACGCCGCGTGGCCGACCCGCTGTTCCCGCTCAGCATGACCAGGCGGCGCCCGGTGTGGTCCGCTCTGCTGGCCACCTCCATCGCGGCCGGTTCGCTCAGCGCCGTCGGCGTGGTCATCCAGCTCCTGGTCCTGATGCCGAAGATCCCGCACGTCTCCGACGGTCTGGGCTGGTCGGGCACCCACAACGCCATCGTCACCAGCCCGATCAGCCTCATGATCCTGGTAGGTGCCATCGGAACCGGCACGATCGCGCGCCGCGCCGACAGCAGGGTGCTTCTGGGCATCGGAACCGTGCTGGCCGTCGTGGGGTACGGGGTCGGCACCCAATACCACCAGTCCGCCGGCCAGATCATCTCGTGGGGTGTCGTCGCGGGCCTGGGCACGGGAGTGGTCGTCGCGGTCGTGCCCATCATGGTCATCGAGGTCGTCAGCCCCGAGGAACAGGCGATGGCGAACGGCGCGCAGGCCCTGGCTCAGGGCGTGGCACAGATCATCGTCTCGCAGCTGACGTACGTCATCATGTCGCAGCACGGAGCGGTGCTGGAGGGCACCCAGTTCTACCTCGACCAGGGCTTCACCAACGGCATGTGGCTGGTCATCGGGTGCTGCGCGCTCGGCGGCCTGTTCGTCGCACTCATCCCGCGGGCGGAGCGGCTCGAGGACGCGAAGGTCGGTCAGGCCGCCTGATCCCGTCACACACAGAACGGAGTCTCCATGTCCACGACCCGCGACGAAGGCTTTGCGGTGCTGCGAGAGATCCTTCCCGAAGCCATTTCGGGCAGCGGTACGGAGGCCCGGATCGACGGCGGAGGATTCGCGTTCGGCCTCGGTGAGCTGAGCCTGGAGAACGTCTTCGGGCGGCTGTGGACCAGGCCCGGCCTCGACCGGCGCTCCCGCAGTCTCGTCACGCTCGGCATTCTCATCGCGCTGAACGCCGAGGACGAGCTGAGGTTCCATCTCCCGATCGGCCTGCGCAACGGCCTGACCCGGGAGGAACTCGAAGAGGTCGTCTACCACGCCTCCGGCTATGCCGGTTTCCCCGCGGCGGCGACCGCCATGCGCATCGGACGCGAAGTGCTCGACCAGCACATCGCAGAGCCGAACTGACCGCGGCGGGACGGAGAGGAGCAGCAGTATGCGGACCGTGCGGGACAGGACGGCCGTCATCACGGGCGCCGGCAGCGGCATCGGGCGTGCGACCGCCCTCTCGCTCGCCCGTCGCGGCGCGAACATCGTCGTCGCCGACCTCGACGAGGCAAGAACCCGCGCGGTCACCGACGAGATAGTCCAGGGCGGCGGCGCGGCGATCGCCGTGCACGGCGACGTCGCCCACCAGAGCACGTTCGACGCGCTGAAGCAGGCCGCGGTCCACCGGTTCGGCACGGTGGACATCGTGATGAACAACGTCGGTGTGCTGACCCGGGGCAGGCCTGATCACCTCCCCGTCGCGGAGTGGGAGCGGATCATCACGGTCAACCTCCTCTCCGTCGTCCGCAGCAATGCCGTCTTCCTGCCCCTCCTCGTCGAGCAGGGGCACGGGCACATCGTCAACACCGCGTCCTTCGCCGGGCTGTACACCTACGCCTACGACCGGCTCCCCTACGCCGCGTCGAAGGCGGCGGTCGTGCAGCTCTCCGAGGGGCTGCGCCTCTACCTGCAGCCGCAGGGCATCGGTGTGACGGTGCTGTGCCCGGGCCCCGTGGCCACCGACATCGCCGCCTCACTGCCGCCGGCGTTCGGACCCGAGGTGGACACCCGCGGTCCCGGCGAACAGTTCGGCGTCCTCGACCCGGCCGTCGTCGGGGAGCAGGTGGCCGAGGCGATCCTCAGCAACACCTTCATGCTCTGCACCCACCCCCAGGTCCGCGACCTCCTCGTCGAACGGGCCACCGACTGGGACGCGTTCATGGACCGTCAGGCCGCCGCCGTCGCCATGCCGGAGTCCGGGGCGGAGACCCGGCCTTCTTCAGGCTCAGCCTGAGGGCTTGGACGCAGGACCCGTCGGTGCGGTCACTCCCCGGCCGCCATGGTTGATCGGCCTTCAGCGGACGGCGTCACGAGCATTGCTCGGCGCCGTCCGAGTGGCGTACGATCCAAACAGTTATCTGATTCAGCTCAGATAAATATGTTGGCTCATTTTTCGGCGACGAAAGGTGGAACCACGTGCAGCGCACACCAGGACCGGCATCATGACCACCGACCAGCGCCGGCTCGGCGTTGAGACCATGTACTCGGTCGTCTCCGCGACACCTCCGCCCGACCAGGACGACCTGCGCGACGGACTCCTCGGGGAGGACCTCGTGGAGATCGGCCTGATCAATGTGTGGGCCCAGCTGTGGGCGCGCGAGGGACTGGCCCGCCGCGACCGCAGTCTGGTGACACTGGGCGTTCTCATCGCCCTGGGGTGCGAGGACGAACTCGCCAGTCATGTGCGGATCGCCAGGAGCAACGGACTGTCGGAGACCGAGATCGCCGAGGTCCTCTACCACGCGTCGGGCTACGCGGGCTTCCCGCGTGCCATGGCCGCGCGGAAGGCGGCCCGACGGGCACTGGGGCAGGAAACGCAGGAGGCTCCCCGATGACGATGGCCGGCAGGAACGTCGTGGTCACCGGGGCGGGGCGCGGACTGGGACGATCGATCGCCGCCACCCTGGCCGGTCAGGGCGCCTCGGTGGCCGTGTGGGACCTGAACGCGGACGGCGCCGAAAAGACCGTCGCCGCCATCCAGGAGGCGGGCGGCGAAGCCGTCGCCGTCACCGTGGACGTGTCCGACGCCGCGGCCGTGGCAGCCGCCGCCGCCCGCACCCACGAGGAACTCGGCCCGGTCACCGTCCTGGTCAACAACGCGGGCGTCACCACGTACGTACCCTTCACCGAACTCGGCGAGGACGAGTGGGACCGGATGGTCCGGATCAACCTCAAGAGCCAGTACCTGGTGAGCCGTTCGTTCGTGCCCGACATGCTGGCGGCGGGCTGGGGACGCATCGTCAACATCTCGTCCTCGTCGGCCCAGACCGGAGCCCCGGCCATGGCCCACTACGCCGCGTCCAAGGGCGGGGTGATCGGCTTCACCAAGGCGCTCGCCATCGAGTTCGCCGACAAGGGGATCACCGTCAACAACGTGCCGCCCGGCTTCGTCGACACCCCACTGCTGCGCGAGGGCTTCGATCCTGACGAGGTCGCCCCGAGCATGCCGATGAAGCGTGCCGGTCAGCCCGCGGACATCGCGCACGCCGTGGCCTATCTGGTGTCCGAGGAAGCCGCCTACGTGACGGGCCAGACCCTCAGCGTCAACGGCGGCCGCTACCTCGTCTGAGGCCCGGCCGCCCGCCGTCCGCAGTGATCCGCGACGGAAACCGACCACTGACCACCGGAGACCGAGACCGACACCGAGCACGAGCACGAGTACCGGAGATGCAGGGAAGGGACTCTCATGTCTGAGATCGAGACCGCGTCCGACACCGGGAGCGCCGAGGAGGCGCCGGTCTTCCCGGCGCCCAGATCGAGCAGTTGCCCGTTCGCCCCTCCGCCCGGCCTGCTCGCCCTGCGTGACGCGGACCTGCCGGCCAGGCGGGTCCGCATCTGGGACGGGACCACCCCCTGGCTCGTGCTCGATCACGCCGCCCAGCGCGCCCTGCTCAGCGACCCGAGGCTGAGCGCGGGCATCGGCAAACCGGGCTACCCGCACACCACCGAGGCGATGAAGGTCCACGCCGACGAGATGCAGCCGTCGATCAACAACACCGACGGCCCGGAGCACGCCCGGTGGCGGCGGATGCTGACCAGTTCCTTCACCCGTCACCGGATGGAGAAGCTGCGGCCGGCGATCCAGCACATCACCGACGACCTCATCGACAAGATGCTCGCCGGCCCGAACCCCACGGAACTCAACGAGGCGCTGTCGCTCCCCCTCCCCTCGCTGATGATCTGCGAGCTGCTCGGTGTTCCCTACGAGGACCACGAGTTCTTCCAGAAACACGCGGGCATCACCAACGCCGTGAACCAGTCCCCCGAGGAGAACGCCCGGACCGCGGGCATCCTGCGGAACTACATCGCGCAGCTCATCGAAGCCAAGATGGACGACCCCGGCGAGGACGTCCTGTCCGACCTCGGCGCCAAGATCAAGCAGGGTCTCCTCACCATGGAGGAGGCCGCGCCCCTGGGACACATCCTGCTGGTCGCGGGACACGACACCAGCGCCAACATGATCACCCTGGGGACGGCGCTCCTGCTCCAGCACGAGGACCAGCTCACGGCCCTGCGGACTAACTCCGACGACCCGGCGTACGTGACCAAGGCCGTCGAGGAGCTGCTGCGGTACCTCACGCTGCCGCACCTGCTGGCCCGCCGGGCCGTTCTGGAGGACTTCGAGTTCGAGGGCGTGCGCATCCGCGCGGGCGAGGGCGTCATCGCCAGCCTGCCCGCCGCCAACTGGGATCCGCAGGCGTTCCCCAGTCCGGAAGAACTGCGGCTGTACCGCCGGGCTTCGCACCATCTGGCATTCGGCTGGGGACCGCACCAGTGCGTCGGTCAGCAGCTCGCCCGGATCGAGCTCCAAGTCGTGTTCAGCACCCTCTTCCGCAGGATCCCCACGCTGCGGCTCGCCGCCGACGTGGCGGACCTGAGGTTCAAGGAGGACTCCCAGGCGTACGGCATCTACGAACTGCCGGTGGCCTGGTGACCGCTCCCCGGAGGGCGGACCGAGAGATCACACCCGTGCGAGAGAGGCGACAGTTCCATGGCTGATCGTGACTTCCGTGTCACACGGCTGTACCACCCCAGTCATCACGTGACCGACCTGCGGGAGAGCGAGGCGTGGTTCGAGCGGGTCTTCGGCCGCCCGAGCCGTCCGATGGCCGAGATGACCCGCAACGCGCCGGCCAGCGACGGATACCCCACGGACTACTCGACGTTCACGCCGATCAGCGACGTGCTCTTCGACATGATCGACCCCAAGCGGTACGTGCTCGACGGCGTGCAGCGGTACGCCTCCGTCGACCGGCCCCACCTCAAGGGGTTCGGCTGGTACGTCGACGGGATCACCGACGCGTACCGCTCGCTGCGGGATCTCGGCGTCAAGATGGTGGGTCAGCTCGACGAGAGTACCGACGGCGACGATCCGCCGACCGCGCCGGGCTCCCCGATGCCGATCTTCTTCACGGTGGCCGAGGACTCCGGGCTGCGCTACGAGTTCCTGCCGCAGATCCCGTTCCCGCTGGACCACCGGCTCGCCCCCGGCTGGGAGATCCCGCCGGTGTCCGACGACGACCCGCTGGGCATCGTGCGGTGTTCGCACCACACCGTCCTGACGGACCGGCCGGAACGCGGTCTGCGGGTGGTGGTCGACGGGCTGGGCGGCACGGTCGTGCACGAAGGACGTGACGAGGTGCTCGGCGCCCGCGGTGTGTACGTCCGGCTGGCCGACGCGGTGTTCGAGTACGCCACACCCGACAGGGGCACCGCGGCGTACGCCGACTGGGAGGGCAACGCGCCCGCCGACACCTACCACTCGATCACCTGGCAGGTCGTCGATCTCGACCGGGTCGCCCGGCATCTGGCGGCGCAGGGGGTGCGGGTGCGGACCCGGACGGACCAGACGCTGGTCACCGACCCGGACACCAGCCTCGGCATCCCGTGGGGATTCACCGTCGCGCCGGCGCCCGCGGAAGCCGCCGGGTGACGAAGGAGGCGAGCGGACAGGTGAGTCGGTTGGCAGTGCCCGCAGGCGGGGTACGGGGCGCCGAGGCCGAGGTCGAGGTGCTGGTCGTCGGGGCCGGCGTGACCGGCATCCACCAGCTGTACCGGGCCCGGCAGGCCGGGTTCCCGGCACTGCTCCTGGAGGCGGGCGAGGGTGTCGGCGGTGTCTGGTACTGGAACCGGTATCCGGGGGCGAGACTCGACTCGGAGAGCTACACGTACGGCTATCTCTTCTCACGCGAGCTGTTCGAGGGATGGCGCTGGCGTGAACGGTTCGCCGGACAGCCGGAGAACGAGGGGTACTTCAACTACGCGGTCGACCGGCTCGGTCTGCGCGACCTGATCCGGTTCGGGGCACGCGTGACCTCCGCGGTCTACGAGGAGGCGTCCGCCACCTGGCTGGTGCAGGCGTCGGACGGCACCCGGGTACGCACGCGCTTCCTGATCGCCGCCACCGGGGTGCTGTCGGCGCCGGTGTTCCCGGACGTGCCGGGCCGCACCGACTTCCGGGGCGTGGCCCACCACACCGGTCTGTGGCCCGACCAGCCCGTCGACCTCGCGGGCAAGCGGGTCGCGGTGGTGGGCACCGGTTCCAGCGGGGTCCAGGTGGTCCCGGCGATCGTCGACGAGGTCGAGTCCCTGACCGTGTACCAGCGCACCCCCAACTGGTGCACCCCGCTGGTCAACGAGCCGATCAGCGACGAGGAGTACGCCGGCCTCAACGCCGGGTTCGAGGAGCTGCGCAGGCGGCTGGAGGAATCCCCGAGCGGATTTCTGCACGAGCTGAACGAGCGCGGGGCGTTCGACGACTCGCCGGAGGACCGCCGGACGTTCTACGAGACGATGTGGGGCTCCCCCGGCTTCGCCAAGGTGATCAGCAACTACCGCGACACGATGACCGAGAAGGCCGCCAACGCGCAGTGGTGCGCGTTCATGGCGGAGAAGATCCGCGACCTCGTCAAGGATCCGGCCACCGCCGAGCGGCTCATCCCCGTCGACCACGGCTGGGCGGAGAAGCGTCCCCCTTTCGTGACCGGCTACTTCGAGGCCTTCAACGATCCCAAGGTCGAGCTCGTCGACCTGCGGTCCACACCGATGGTCCGGGTGACGGAGCGCGGCATCGAGACGACCGACGGGGAGCGGGAGTTCGACGTCGTCGTGTGGGCGTCGGGTTTCGACTTCGGCACCGGCGCGCTGACCCGGATGGGAGTACGCGGGCGCGGCGGGCTGGCATTGGAGGAGTACTGGTCCGACGGCCCCCGCACCTTCATGGGGGTGATGAGCCATCACTTCCCCAACTTCTTCTTCCCCGGCGGCCCGCACGGTGCGGCCGGGAACAACCCGCGCTACGCCGAGGACCAGGTGAACTTCGCCGCCGACGCGATCGAGTACATGCGGGAGCAAGGTCTGCGGGTGATGGAGGTGCCCGCGGACAGGGAGGAGAGCTGGAACCGGATGGTCGCCGAGTGGTCCGCGTACTCCTCGTTCGGTGAACACAGCTACTTCTTCGGCGCCAACATCGCGGGCAAGCCCCGCAGTTTCCTGCTCAATCCCGGCGGGCGCCCGAAGCTGCGCGAGGTCATGCGCGGCGTCCTGGACACCCGGTACGCGGGCTTCCTGGACGCGGACTCCCCGGGCCCGGGCATGGCGGAACAGGTCGAGGAGGCCGGGTCATGACGGCATACCGCTTCGACGGCCGGGTCGCGGTCGTCACCGGCGCGGGGCGCGGCATCGGCCGGGCCTACGCGCTGCTGCTGGCGGAACTGGGCGCCAAGGTCGTGGTGAACGACCTCGGCGGCACGATGGAGGGCTTCGGTGCCGACCCGGGCCCGGCTCGCCGTGTCGCCGACGAGATCAACGCCTCGGGCGGCACCGCGATCGCGGACACCAGCGACGTGTCGACCGCCGAGGGCGGGCGGCGGCCGGTCGAGCTGGCGGTTGAGACGTTCGGACGCGTCGACATCGTCGTCAACAACGCGGGCAACGTCCGCTTCGCCGGGTTGCCGGAGGTCGACGAGGACATCTTCGACAGCCACCTCGGGGTGCATGTCCGGGGCGCCTTCCACACCTCGCGGGCCGCGTGGCCGCACATGCTGAAGCAGGACCACGGCCGGATCGTACTGACCGGCTCGATCGGGATGTTCGGCCTTCCCGACAACCTGAGTTACGCCACCGCCAAGGCCGCGGTCATCGGGATGGCCCGCAGCATGGCGGCCTCGGCCGGCGAGCACGACATCAAGGTGAACGTCATCGCCCCGAACGCGATGACCAGGATGGCCGGCGGCCCGTCGGAGGGCATGGACAGCCTCCGCGAGCAGGGGCACGGCGGTGGCGACGACGCCATGGACCCGGCGCTGGTGGCGCCCATGGTGGCCTATCTGGCCCATGAGGCGTGCGCGGTCAGCGGTGAGGTCTTCCTCGCGGGCGCCGGTCGCTTCGCCCATCTGTTCATCGGGGTCACCGAGGGCTATCTGCCCGCCGATCCGCGGCAGGTGGGTGTCGGGGACGTCGCGGAGAACCTGGGCCGGATCAAGGACAGCGGCGACTACTACGTACCCACCAGCCTCATGGAATGCGTGAGTCACTACATGGCACACCGGTAAGGAGAGAACATGAGCGAGGACAAGATCTGGCCCCAGCACGAACTGGGCAGGAAGCTCAGCAACTGGGGCCGCTGGGGGGACGACGACCAGATCGGCACCCTCAACTACGTCACCCCGGAGAAACGCGTCGAGGCCGCTCAACTCGTGCGGACCGGCAAGGCCTTCGACCTCGGAATGGCCTTCGACAGCGACGGGCCCTTCAAATCCGGCGGCTTCCGCAACAACCCGCTCCACCTCATGACGCTTCTCCCGTCCGACACCGCGCAAACGCCCGACGGGCTCATCTCCGCCGACGACATGATCATCACCGGTCTGCAGGCGGCCACCCAGTGGGACGGCCTCGCCCACGCCGGCTACGCCGGGCACTTCTACAACAACACCCCCGCGGCGGCCGTCAACAACTTCCAGGGCGCCACCCGCAACTCCTTCCACCACGCCGTCACCCGCCTCATCTCCCGCGGGGTCCTGCTCGACATCGCCCGGCTCAAGGGTGTCGACCGGCTCGAGGACTCCTACGAGATCACCGAGGCGGACCTCCTCGCGGCGGAGGAGCGCCAGAACGTCCGGGTCACCCCGGGCGACATCGTGCTGCTGCGCACCGGTTCCTACCAGTGGTTCCTGGAAGGCGACCGCGACCACTTCCTCGGCAACGCCCCCGGCCCCGGTCTGGACACCTGTACCTGGCTCCACGAACGCCAGGTCGCCGCGCTCGCCATGGACAACCACTCCGGCGAGGTCTGGCCCAGCCCGGTTCCCGGCGCCACCATCCCCTTCCACCAGGTCGTCATCCGCGACATGGGCCTGACCATCGGCGAGATGTTCAACTTCGAGGAGCTTGCCGCCGACTGCGAACAGGACGGTACCTACGAGTCCCTCTTCATCGCCCCCGGACTCAAGGTCACCGGGTCCGTCGGATCCCCGATCACGCCGGTGGCGCTGAAGTAGCGAGCGGGGCGGACATGGGAGACGGGCCGACGTCAGGTCGGCCCGTCTCTTGCATGCCGGGGGTGGGGGCGAGGTCAGTCCGGCGTGCCGGCGGCCATGTCGAGCACCGCGCGGTAGGAGAAGGCCAGCGACGAACCGATCGGGGTGCCGGCGCCGGGGTACACGTGCCCGGACATGGCGGCCGCCGTGTTGCCCGCGGCGTACAGGCCCGGGACGGCCGCTCCGTCGGGTCGCAGCACCCGGGCGTGCTCGTCGGTCTTCAGACCGCCCTTGGTGCCGATGTCGGACAGGACGATGGTCGCCGCGTAGTACGGCGGGGTGTCCAGCGGCAGCAGGAGCGGGTTCGGCGCCTCCGGGACCGGCTGGATCAAGTAGTTCATCACCGGGCCGGCGGGGAAGCCGACGATGAACGAGTACATCCGGTCCCATGGTGTCTCACCCCGGTGGAAGCGCTCGTCCACGCCGGTGCGGGCGTAGCCGTTGAACTCCTCGACGGTCTTGGCCAGCGCCCCGTACGGAACCCCGATCAGTTCGGCGAGTTCCTCCAGGCTGTCAGCCTTCTTCAAAGCGCCCGATTCGAGCCACTCGGGGCGCACCGGTTCGTCGGGGGATCCGCCGAAGCCGTCGCGGTCGATCTGCCGCTGGTCCAGTATCCAGTGGGTGGGGATGTGGGACACGTCCGTACTGGAGTGCAGTCGGATCAGTTCGTGTCCGGTCTGGTCGTAGGGGCGGTTCTCGTTCACGAACCGCTCGCCGGCGGCGTTGACCCAGATGCCGCTGCGGGTGGCGGTGTGGAAGACCGGCAGGCCGTCGGGGTGCACCAGGCCCGGCACGAACCACGCCTCGTCCAGCAGTTCGGTCGCCGCCCCCACCGCGACCCCGGCCCGCAGCGCGTCCCCGGTGTTGCCGGGAGCACCATTGGACCAGCTGCCGTCCAGGGGCAGCGTGTGGTGCTCGCGGCGCAGTTCGGCGTCGCGTTCGAAGCCGCCGGCGGCCAGCAGGACGCCCCGTGCGGCGCGGAACTCGGCCTGCCCGGCCGCGCTGTCCGCGGTGACGCCCACCACCCGGCCGTCCTCGACGACCAGGTCCGTCAGCCGGGTCTGGGTGCGGAGCGTGCCGTTGCCGGTCTCCAGGAAGGCCGCCAGCGCCCTGCCGATCAGGGCGCGGCCGCCGTCGAACACCGGGCCGCGTTCGGCTCCCAGCCGTTCGACCGGGATGGAGTCCCGTACCAGTGCCGCGTGGTCGCCGAGTTCGGCGACGGCGATCCTGGGCGGGAAGATGGTCCGGCCGCCGGCGGTGGCACCGGGGGCGTCCGTGTAGTAGTCCGGCACGGGGTCGTAGGTGAAGGACTGGAACCAGGGACTCTGTTCCAGTTCGTCGATCAGCTTGGGTCCGGCGTCGAGGTAGGCGTCCTGGAGCGGCACCCGGTCGTCGTCGGCGACGACGTACCGCAGATACGCCCTGGCGGCCTCGATGTCGTCCTCGGCCCCGGCCCGTGCGATGGGGGCGGCTCCGGGGAACCAGATGCCGGCGCCGGAGTACGCCGTGGTTCCGCCGACCCGGTCCGTCTTCTCGATCAGCAGGGTTCGCAGGCCCCGCGAAGCGGCCACGTAGGCTCCTACGAGTCCGCCGCCCCCCGATCCCACGACGATGACATCATAGGTGTCCCCAGTGCTCATCACTTTCCTCCTCGTGTGCCGGTCGGGGCCATCCGGGGATCGCCCCGCCACGGTCCGCCGCCTCCAGTCTGTTCCGGTTCACCGACCGGGAGCCGGCCGACTTCCACTGACCGGCACACGATGTAAGGGCCCCTACCGGGCGGTGGGGGCCCTCGCTCACGTCAGCCGCTGAACACCTGGGTGACCAGGATCGCGTTGAGAGCGGTGACGACCAGCGCCACACAGCCCGCCACCGCGGTGGTGAGCCGGCGGTTGACCCACGGCCCCATCAGGTCCTTGCGCCGGGTCAGCAGGACCAGCGGGATCAGCGCGAAGGGGATGCCGAAGGAGAGCACCACCTGGCTCAGCACCAGGGCCCGGGTCGGATCCAGGCCGATGCCCAGGATCACCAGCGCGGGCACGATCGCGGCGAGCCTGCGGGTGTACAGCGGGATCCTGCGCCGCAGGAAGCCCTCCATGACGATCTCGCCCGCCCGGATGCCGACGCTGGAGGAGGCCAGCCCCGAGGCGAGCAGTGCCACGGCGAACAGGGTCGCGGCCGAGGTGCCCGCCGTGACGGCGAGTTCGGCGTGCGCGCCCGCGAGGGTCGGCTCGGCGCCGGAACCGTACAGGGTGCCGGACGCGGCGATCAGCATGGCCGCGTTGATCACTCCGGCGACGCCCATGGCCACCAGTACGTCCATGCGCTGGGCCCGCAACAGCCGCTTGCGTCCGAGTCCGTGGCCGGGCGCGAAGCGCTCCCGGGTGAGCGCCGAGTGCAGATAGACGGCGTGCGGCATGACGGTCGCGCCGACCACGCCGACGGCCAGCATCAGGCTCGACGCGCCGTCCAGTCGCGGGACCAGGCCGCCGGCCGCTTGTCCGACGTCGACCCCGGCGGTGAGTGTCTGGTAGAGGAACACCGCCGCGACCACGGCCAGCGCGCCCGCGATCAGTGCCTCGAAACCCCGCTGGCCCGCGGCGCGGACGCTGAGAACGGCGAACGAGCCGATCGCGATCATCAGCCCCCCGGTCAGCATGGGCAGACCGAAGAGCAGGTGCAGCGCCACGGCGCCGCCGACCAGTTCGGCGACATCGGTCATGATGACCACGATCTCGGCCTGCACCCACAGCCCCAGCACCACGGGACGCCGGTAGGTCTCACGGCACAGCTCCGGCAGGCTGCGTCCGGTCGCCACGCCCAGTTTCGCGGAGAGGTACTGGAGCAGCATGGCGACGATGTTCGCGAGGACCACCACCCACAGCAGCAGGTACCCGAAGCGGGCCCCGCTCTCGAAGTTGGTGGCGAAATTGCCTGGGTCTATGTAGGCGACCGCGGCCACGAAGGCCGGGCCGACGAGTGTCACCAGCCGCCGCCGGACGCCCGGTACGGAATGCCGGGGCAGGGCGATGGGCGATTCGGTGCCTGTGGTCATTGGTGGTCCTCGGCAGGTTGGGTCAACAGGTCCTGGACACGTCCGGTCCAGCGGCCGGCCCGCGGGCGTCCCGGGTGCGCTCACGCCCGGTGCTCACCAGCCGACGAGCCGGTCCAGCACCATGGCCGAGCTGGAGAAGTAGTCGCCGTAGCCGCCGCGGAAGAAGAGCAGCGGTGTCTTGGCCGACTCGGCGCGCAGTTCGTGCACCTTCCCCACGGCCAGCACATGGTCGCCGAGCTCCACCACCTGCGTCAGCTCGCAGTCGATCCAGGCGACGATGCCCTCCAGAACGGGGTTCCCCAGCCGGGAGGGCTGCCAGGGGACGCCGTCGAACCGCTTGGCGGAGCCCCGCACGGCCATGGCCCGGCACAGCGCCTCCTGGTCGGCGGCGAGCGCGTTGACGCAGAATCGGCCGGCCTCGCGGATCCTGGGGAAGGTACTCGACGAGCGGTCGGCCAGGAAGCCCACCAGAGGCGGGTCGAGGGAGATCGACGTGAAGGAGCCGACGATCATTCCCTGCGGTTCCCGGTCGGCTCCGCTCGTGGTGATGGCTACGACGCTGGTGGGGAAGTTCCCCAGCACGTCACGGAAGTACCGCTTGTCCTCGGCGGCACCTGCGGTCGGTCGGTGGGACGCGCCGTCCCGTCGGCCCGCTCCGCTCATGGCGGCCTCCTCACGGTCGGGTCGAGGCGTCAGATCATGATGCTGAGATGCGGCGGCAGGTCCAGCCCCATCTGCTTCAGGGAGTCGGCGTGGTAGGTGACGCCCGGCACATGGATCATGTGCTGGAGTCCCACGTGCGCGTCCCGCCAGAAACGCTGCACCGGGTTGTTCCGGCGGATCGCGTTGCCGCCGGACCGGGCGAAGATCTCGTCCAGCGCCGCCACCGCACGCCAGGCGCAGCGCACCTGGTTGCGCCGGACGGTGGCCCGGTCCTCGATGGTCACCGGCTCCCCCGCCAGCACCTTCTCGTGGACCCGGGTGATGCCGTCGATGAGCTGGACCCGGGACGCGGCGATCTCCGCGGCCGCCTCACCCGCCGCGTACAGCGCGTACGGGTCGTCGCGCACCTGGACGCCGGTGACGGAGACCCGGTCGCGCTGGAGGTCGAGGTGGGCACGGAGTCCGCCCTCGCAGATCCCGATCACGGCCGCGGTGATCCCCAGCGGGAACATGGAGGTGAACGGCAGCCGGTACAGGGCGTCGGTGACGCCGTTGCGCTCGGCGGCCTCTCCCGCGGAGACCTCGTCCTGGTTGATCGTCCGGTACTCGGGGATGAAGGCGCCGTCCACGACGACGTCCTTGCTTCCGGTGCCGGACAGTCCGATCACGTCCCACGAGTCGTCGATGATCTCGTAGTCCGACCGGGGCAGCACCACGTGCAGGACGTTCGGCGGCGACGCCGGCTTGCCCTTGCCGTCGCCCACCAGAGCGCCGAGGAAGACCCAGTCGCAGTGATCGGTGCCGGAGGAGAAGGGCCAGCGCCCCTTCAGTACGTAACCGCCGTCGACCGGCTCCGCCACGCCGTTGGGCATGTACGGCGAGGCGATCCAGGTGTCCGGGTTCGCGCCCCAGATCTCCTCGGCGAGCCGCGGATCCATCTGGGCGATCTCCCAGGGGTGCACGCCCACGACACCGCAGACCCAGCCGGCCGCGCCGTCGTGCCGGGCGACGGCCATGACCGCCTCCGCGAAGTCCCGCGGGCGGGCGGCGTGGCCGCCGGACTTGGTGGGCTGCAGCAGGCGCAGTACGCCTGCCCGGCGCAGCAGCGCCACCGTCTGCTCGCTCAGTTTGCCCAGTTTCTCGTTCTCGTCGGCGAGCTCGGCCAGCTTCGGCCCGAACTCCTCGATCCGCTCTACCACTTCATGCGCCATGCCGCGTACCTTCCGCTCTCTTCGGTCGCCTCCCGGCGGCGTGGAACTGCTCATTGAGGGGTTCTCGTCCCGGGGCCGCGCTGCCCGCCGGCCGGGAGGCGGTGACGCGCGCGGCCCCCGTGGGCCGGGCCGGTCGGCTGTTCCTGGACCGGCCCGGGAGGACCGCGGCGGCTCAGCCGCCGCGGACGGTTTCCTCACGGGTGAGGAACTCGGTGACGACCCGCTCGAAGTCACGCTTGCGCTCGATCTGCACCCAGTGCCCGCAGCGGGCGAAGGTGTGCAGTTCGACCTCGGGCAGCCAGCGGGTGGCGAAGTGCGCCTGGTCGTAGGGCAGCATCCGGTCGTCGCGCCCCCACAGCAGCAGGGTCGGCGTGGTGATCGTCGTCGCCTGCTGCCACAGCGGCGTGTACGCGGCCTGCCGCCCGGGGTCGAACATGGAGCCGATGATGGCTCTGGTCCGGCCGATCACGCCGTCGGCGAGCGCGTTGTCCATGCGTTCGTCGATGAGTTCGTCGGTGATCAGCCGGCGGTCCGAGACCATGGTCCGCACCCAGGCGATCATGTGTTCGCGGGTGGGGTCCTCCAGGAACTCGAAGAGCCGGCTGAACCCTTCGCTGGGCTCGGCGTTGAACAGCCCGACGGACAGCCCGCCCGAGCCCATGAGCGCCATCCTGCGGACCCGTTCGGGGTGCCGGGCCGCGAGTTCGGCGGCGACCGCCCCGCCCATCGAGTTGCCGACGAGCGCGGCGGACTCGATGTCCAGGTGGTCCATCAGCCGGGCGATCCAGTCGGCCGCCACGACCGGGTAGACCCGGTCCAGGTCCGGCAGCGCGGTACCGCCGAAGCCCGGCAGATCGGGCATGACCGTGCGGAAGCGATCACCGAACACGGGCAGGTTGTGGCGGAAGTTGGACCAGGCGCTGACCCCGGGCCCGGACCCGTGCAGCATCAGCAGCGGCTCCCCCTCGCCCGCCTCGTGCCAGGCGAAGGTGAGTCCCCCGATGTCCTTGCTGACCCTTGTCGACTCGTAGCTCAGGCTCATCGGCTAACGCTCATTCGGCCAGCGGCGCGGACGGCGACGTGGACAGGAACGCGCCACCGGGACCGACGTCGAGGACATCGCCGTACCAGGTCTGCCCGAACTCCAGCTCGGGCAGCTTCCACTCCAGCGCCTCCCAGTCGGGGTCGAAGATGTGGTAGCCGCCGGAGTACAGCTCGATGCGGTGGCCGGAGCCGGGGTCGTGGACGTAGAGGTACATGGCCTGGCCGATGCCGTGCTTGCCCGGGCCGTGCCCGTAGGCGATGTCCAGGTCGCGGATCTCGTCCGCCGCCCGCAGCACGTCGTGGAAGTTCTCCACGTTGAACGCCACGTGGTGGAAGCGTCCGGGCTCGTCGTCCGCGCTCACCCCGATGGCCAGGTCGTGCACCTGCGGGGTGACCGACAGCCAGGACGCCAGGACGATGTCCGGTGCCTGGGGCAGCATCGCGAACTCACGCCGGCGGAAGCCGAGCGAGCCGCGGAGCCAGTTCTCCGCCTGGTTGACCGTACCGGCGCTGGTCTGGAGGTTGATGTGGTCCAGCCGGCGCACGCCCATGCCGCGCCGGCGGGAGCTGTTGCTGGGCAGCTTGGAGCGCAGCGACTCCTCCGCCTGCGGCCTCTCGATGTCGTAGTACAGCTCGAAGGGGTGCTCGCTGCCGGGTACCAGGAAGCGGACGGCCTCGCCGCGGCCGAGGACCTGGCCGGCGCCGATCTCCAGCGACTGGACGCCCTCCTGCTCGAACTGCTTGTGGAACAGTTCGACGTCCTGCTTGCGCTTGACGCGGAAGCCGTAGGAGTTGACCCGTGCCTCGTCCTGCTGGGTCAGGACCAGTGAGTGGTGGACGAGTTCCTGGTAGCCGCGCAGGTAGGCCACGCCGCCCGTCTGGGCCACCACCTCCATGCCGAGCACGTCGCGGAAGAACCAGAGCGAACGCTCCAGGTCGGGGGTGCCCAGGTTGATGGTGCCCGCATAGGCCACCTGTGGGCCGGGATCGTAATCGTTGTCGCTCATGTGTCAGCTCCTTCGGTATATGTGATAGGTGTCAACTAGGCCGGTGACCATGTGTCGCCGCGGACGCCTCGGAGGCCGCTGAGTCAGGACTTCTGGCTCTGCAGCGTCAGGGCGATGTCGATGAGCATGTCCTCCTGGCCGCCGACGAGCTTGCGGCGGCCGGCCTCCACGAGGATCTCGCGGGTGTCGAGCCCGTACAGGCGCGCCGCGTTCTCGGCGTGCCGCAGGAAGCTGCCGTAGACGCCCGCGTAGCCGATGGTGAGGGTTTCCCGGTCGACGCGGACCGGGCGGTCCTGAAGCGGGCGTACCAGGTCGTCCGCCGCGTCCTCCAGCGTGAACAGGTCGCAGCCGGTCTTCCAGCCCTTGAGGTTGGCGACGGCCACGAACGGTTCGATGGGTGTGTTGCCCGCCGCCGCGCCCTGTCCGGCGAGCGAGGCGTCGACCCGGTAGACGCCCTCCTCCACGGCGGCGAGGGAGTTGGCGACGCCCAGGGACAGGTTCTCGTGGGCGTGGATGCCGATCTGCGTCGCCGGGTCGAGGACGTCGCGGTAGGCCCGTACCCGGTCCCGGACGTCGTCCGAGGTGAGGCGGCCGGCCGAGTCGGTGATGTAGACGCAGTGCGCCCCGTAGGACTCCATCAGCCGCGCCTGGGCGGCGAGTTCCGCCGGCCCCAGCATGTGGCTCATCATGAGGAAGCCCGAGACGTCCATGCCGAGCTCGCGGGCCTCGGTGATGTGCTGGGCGGACACGTCCGCCTCCGTGCAGTGGGTGGCGATACGGACCGAGCGCACCCCCAGGTCGTAGGCCCGGCGCAGTTCCGCCACGGTTCCCACGCCGGGCAGCAGCAAGGTGGTGATCACCGCTCGCGAGGCATGGGCGACGGCGGCCTCGATCCACTGCCAGTCGGTGTGGCTGCCGGGGCCGTAGTTGAGGCTCGCGCCCGCCAGTCCGTCGCCGTGGGCGATCTCGATGGCGGCGACACCGGCCCGGTCGAGTTCGGCGACGATCCGGCCGACCAGTTCGGGGTCGATGCGGTGCCGGATGGCGTGCATGCCGTCCCGGAGGGTCACGTCCTGTACGTAGATCTCGGTCATCGGGCCACCGCCCCGGCGCGTTCGGCGATCCGTTCGGCGACGCGCATCGCGGCCGAGGTCATGATGTCGAGGTTGCCCGCGTAGGCCGGCAGGTAGTGGGCGGCGCCCTCGACCTCCAGGAACACCGACACCTTGGTGTCGACCGGGCCGGACCCGGGCGGCAGCAGTGTGGTCACCTCGTCGGGGGTGACCGGGGTGAACTGCACCCGCTGCACCAGGCGGTAGCCGGGCACATAGGCGGCCACCTCGGAGACCATGCGTTCGACGGAGTCCCGGATCTCGTCGTGATCGGCGTTGCCGACCAGGCAGAAGACCGTGTCGCGCATGATGAGCGGTGGTTCGGCCGGGTTGAGGATGATGATCGCCTTGCCCCGGCGGGCGCCGCCCACCGTCTCCACGGCGTGCGCCGTCGTCTCGGTGAACTCGTCGATGTTGGCCCGGGTTCCCGGTCCGGCGGACCGGGAGGCGACCGAGGCGACGATCTCCGCGTACGGCACCTCGGTCACCCGGGACACGGCGGCGACGATCGGGATGGTGGCCTGTCCGCCGCAGGTGACCATGTTGATGTCGGGTGCGTCGAGGTGCTCGTCGAGGTTGACCGCCGGGATCACGAAGGGGCCGAGTGCCGCCGGAGTGAGGTCCACCTGCCGGCGTCCGTGCCCCTCGAGAAGGCGGGAGTTGGCCACGTGGGCCGCGGCGCTGGTGGCGTCGAGCACGATCCGTACGTCCGCGAACTCCGGCATGCGCAGCAGCCCCTCCACTCCCTCGGAGGTGGTGGCCACGCCCATCCGGGCGGCGCGGGCCAGGCCGTCGGAGGCCGGGTCGATGCCCACCATGGCCAGCACTTCGAGCTGCTCCGAGGCGCGTTTGACCTTGATCATCATGTCGGTTCCGATGTTTCCGGATCCGACGATCGCCACGCCGGTGCGGTGCGTCATCACTCTCCCTTTCCCGAGAAGCGCGCGGTGATGGTGCCGAGAGGTTCGATCCGCACCTCGAAGACGTCGCCGGGCCGCACCGGGACCATCGGTCCCAGTGCTCCGGAGAGCACCAGGTCGCCCGCGCGCAGCGGATCGCCGAACTCGATCGCCGTCTGCGCCAGCCAGCGCAGGGCGTTGAGCGGGTCGCCCAGACAGGCGCGTCCGGTGCCGCTGGAGACCACCTCGCCGTCGCGGCGCATGGTCATGACGGTGTCGGCGGGCACGAACTCGTCCAGCGGCAAGCCGTGTTCACCGATGACGAAGACGCCGGAGGAGGCGTTGTCGGCGACGGTGTCGGTGATGCAGATCTGCCAGTCGGTGATCCGGCTGTCCACGACCTCCACGGCCGGGTAGGCTAGCTCCACCGCGTCGCGCAGTGCGGCGAGGTCGGCCTCGCCGGTCAGGTCGCGGCCGAGCAGGAAGGCCACCTCGGCCTCCGCCCGCGGCTGGAGCAGCCGTCGTATCGGCACCTCCTCGCCGTCCGTGTACCGCATGTCCGCGAAGAGGACACCGAAGTCGGGCCGGTCGACGCCGACCTGGGACTGGATGGCCTCGGAGGTCAGTCCGATCTTGCGGCCGATCAACCGCGCGCCGGCCGCCAGCCGGCGTCCGGTCACCGCTTGCTGTACCCGGTAGGCGAGGTCGATGTCCGTGCGGCCGAGCAGATCGGTGACCGGTTCGCAGGACTGCCCCGTGGAACTCGCCCGCTCCAGGCGATCGGCAGCCGCCTGCTCGCGGGAAATGGCCGGCGTTGACGTCATGAGGATCCTCCGGCGGATCGGACCGTTGCGTTCCGTGCCCGCTCTGTCAGATCCTGATCATCGGCTCTGACCAGGGGGAACGGGTCGTTGTGGGGATCGCGGCCCGTCTCCTCCTGGCCGGTCACACATTCATCGTGCCGCTCCCGGAGAAGCCACGGAGGCGAGGTGTCCACTCAGCGGGACAGTACTGATCAGCCGCCGTGGACCGGACCGGTTCGTCGCCGTCAGACGCCGTGAGATCTCCGCGGCGATCCACTTCACGCGGAACTTCAACTCGTCGACCCGGATGCGGTCGTGCGGCCCGCACACGGAGATGCCGGCCACCGGGGCGTCGAGGAGCAGCACGGGGGCGGCGACGCAGGAGACGCCGGCCACGGACTCGCCGAGTTCGGTCGCGTAGCCGGTGCCGCGGATCCTGGCGAGGGCGGATGTCAGCGCCTGGGGTGTGATGAGACTGCGGTCCGTGCGCCGGCGCAGCCCGCTCCACAGGTACTGGTCCACGGTCTCGCGGTCCGAGTAGGCGAGAATCGCCTTGCCCACCGCGGTGCAGTGCGCGGGGAGCCTGCCGCCGACCCGGGACGGCAGGACGCTGGCGAAGGCGCCGCCGACCCGTTCCAGGTAGACGACGTCCTGCTGGTCGAGTACGGCCAGGTGGACCACGTGGCCCGTCGCCGCGCAGAGTTCCTGGAGCAGCGGACGGGCGACATCACTCATCCGGGTGTGGTGGACGACGAGGCTGCCGATCTCGAACATGCGCAGGCCGAGCCGATACTCGTTGGTGTCCCTGCTGAGCAGGCGCGCGCTGACCAGCTGCTGGAGTATGCGGTGGACAGAGGAGCGCGGGAGGCGGGTGCGGGCACTGATCTGCCCCAGCGTGAGCGGCCCGCCGGACCGCTCGAAGACCTCCAGGATCAGCACGACCCGGTCGACCATGCCGGACGGGGACTCGGATTCGGTCGCGAGGGCGGATTCGGGAGTGGAAGGGGCAGCGGTAGCGGCTGTGATGTCGGTTGCGGTCGCGGTTTCGGACACGGTGACCTCCTGGGCATCCCTGGACGGTGGCCGCGGGGGGCGGTCCCGTCCAACGGGTCGCGCACGGCACGAGACTTCGTCGGCTCTGCGTCGTCGGATCACGGCGGGCCCGGTGCGGGGTCCGCCAGGGGTCGGAGCTGTTCGTTCCGACAGAGGTGGTCGTGTGGGACGGTCCGGGCCAGGCGCCGGGCCGTCCGCCCGGGGTGTGCTTACGCCGGAGTCAGCGCGGTTTTCCCATCTGGTACGCCTCTCACGACCCCGCCTCAGGCCATCGAGGCGCCCGCGTTGACCCGGATCACCTGTCCGGTGACCGCACGGCTCGCTGCCGAGGCCAGGTAGAGCACGGCGTTGGCCGAGTCGGCGGCCTCGGCGGTCATGCGCAGCGGGGCGGCGGCGGCCATCTTGTGCGCGAGCGTGTCGAACTGCTGCTGGTCGAACCGGCCCGATCCGTCGGTGCCCCGCTGCCGGGTGATGCCGCTGTCCGTCCAGCCGGGGGCGATGCCGTTGACCCGGATGCCCTGGGGCCCCAGCTCGACGGCGAAGGTACGGGTCAGGGCCTCCGCCCCCTTCTTCGCGGCGGCGTACGAGCCGGTGCCGACGGTGGGGAAGTCGATGATGGTGGACAGGGTGTTGACGATGCTGGAGCCCGGCCGCATCACCCGGGCCGCCGCCTGGCACCCGTACAGGACGCTCTTGAGGTTGACCGACAGGACGCGGTCGAACTCCTCGTAGGAGATCTCGGCGAGTGGGCGCCGGATCATGATGCCGGCGTTGTTGACGAGGATGTCCAGGCCCCCGTACGCGACCGCCGTCTCCTCGACGAGCGCGTTCACCGAGGCGGGGTCCGCCACGTCGACCCGGTGGGCCCGCGCCTCCCCGCCCTCCTCCTTGATCTCCGCGGTCACCTGTTCGGCGCTGTCCGCGTCGAGGTCGGCCACGACGACCCTGGCTCCGGCGGAGGCGAGGACCCGCGCGCTCGCCCTGCCGATACCGCTTCCGCCGCCCGTGACGATCGTTGTCCTTCCGGTCAGCCGGAACAACTCGGTCAGGTCCATGGCGCTCCTCCCCGCCGTGGGCCGGCGGTGTTGTGCTCAGTGGGTTCGTGGGTGGCGGGGCGGGACGGAACGGTCCGCCTCGTGGTGCTGGTATCGGTGTCGGCGTCGGTTGCTGGTACCGCGCGGCAGCCGGGACGACACCACCGGCCGCGTCCTGCCCGTCGTGCGGGGCTGCCGCAGGAAGCCTCGAAGGCGCGGAGTTCGCCGCAGAAGGTGTGCGGGAAGGTGCCCGCTTCGCGGGGCGGCGGTGTCGGAGCCGTCCAGCAGTACGGGGCGGGGCGGCCGCGTGACACCGAGCGGAGTGGCGTCGCGGCGTGGCTGCGGGGCCCCTCGCGGGCGGGTCGCGCCTGCCGGTGGGAGGAGGGCGGGCGGTCCGCGGGCGGCGGGCGGCCGACCAGGGCTCGTGGCTCCCGGGGGCGTGGTCCCGCGATGCCGTGGGCGGGCCGCGTGGTACCCACGGGACCGGAAGCGAACGGCGGTGGCTCTCATCGCGCGCCGCCGCGCGCGACGAGACCGAGCCCGGCGGCCACCTGGGAGACGACCGCGTCCGCCAGTCTCCGCTGCCCTTCGTCACCGGGGTGGATGCCGTCGACGAGTTCCCCGGCAGGCACCAGGTCCCGGCCCGGTACGAGCGTGATGCCGGGGTCGCCGGTCGCCACGGCGAAGGCCAGTACCGCCGACTCCTGGGCGTCCCGCAGCTCGGCGAGGGTGGCGCCGAAGCGGTTGGCGCGGTGTTCCCCGTCCGGCCGGACGATCGGGCTGATCACGACGACCGGCGCGTCCGGCAGTCCTTGGCGGACCGCCGTCAGGAACAGCCGCGTCGTCTCGGCCATCTGGGCGGTCCCGGTCGGCAGGGAGGTCCAGGCGTTGGTCCCCCAGGCAAGGGCGACGGCCTCCGCACCCGACTGCGCGATCACGTCCGCCACCGGCAGCTCGCCGCGCGCGGCACCCGCGAAACCGAGGTTGACCAGGTCGAGTCCCAGCGTGTCCGCCACCCGGGACGGCCAGGCCAGACCCGGCTCGGTGACCGACCAGCCCTGGGTGATGGAGTCGCCGTAGACCACCCACCGCGGTCCGCGCGGGACCGGTACCAGAGGGGCGTCGGCGGTGATCGCGTCGATGAACACCTCGACCGACTCGGGCAGATGGACGCGCACCGGCTGACCGGGGTCCCGTCCGGGCAGCTCGATCCGTACGCGTCCGCCGCCGGCCGGCACCGCGAGGCTCGACCGGCTGCCGTCCGGCAGGCTCACCACGAACGCCTCGGGGACGGTGGGCGCGGGGACCGTGGTCCTCTCCCCCACCCGCACGGTCAGCTCGACCACCGTCGCCCCGCCGGTGAACGCGAGGTGCACTCCCGCGGGGATCCGCGCGGCGAGCGCGGTGTCCGCCGTCAGCTTCCGGCAGGCCGCCTCGGGGAGCCGCGAGTGCCGGCCCGACCAGACCAGACCCGGCAGAAGTCCGTGCAACAGGGGCTCCGACAGATCCCGTTCCATTCGAGGATCACCTCTCAACCAGCGGCGCGAGAGGGTCCGCGCCGCACGCCCCGCGGGACTCCCGCGCCTGGGGCGGGGCATTGATCACGCAATGAAAAACATCTAACTTACTCAACGGATATGGCTATATTAACTAGGTGTTTCCGACTGGCGTCAAGGACTGTCACAGCCCTACGAGGACCTGTGCGGACCGGGCTCCGCGACCGCGGGAGGAATGTTGGGATTCACTGAAATCACCCCTGACTACAGGGATCTGCTGAGCCTCGAGGGCAAACACGTACTGGTCCTGGGCGGCGGTTTGGGCATCGGCCGCCAGACCTGCCACGCGGCGGCCGGCGTCGGCGCGCGCGTGACCGTCGTGGACAGCGACCCGGACCGGGCCAAGGCCGTCGCCGAGGAGGTGGGCGGGCACGCGGCCACCGCCGACGCGACCGACAGGGGGGAGGTGGAGAGGGTCTTCGCCGCGGCCGTGGAACGCTTCGGCCCGGTCCACGGGGTCGCCGACATCATCGGCATCTCCGACTGGGGACCGATCAGCGAGATCACCGACGAACTGTGGCAGCGCGGTCTCGACCTCAACCTCCGCCATGTCCTGCTGGCCCTGCAGATCGGGGCGAAGGCGATGACCGAAGGCGGGTCCATGGTGTTCGTCGGCTCGATCTCGGGGCTGCGGTCCTCGCCCAACCACGCCGTCTACGGCGCCGCCAAGGCGGGCATCACCAACCTCGCCGCCACCGCCGCCCTCGAACTCGGGCCCAGCATCCGGGTGAACGTGGTCGCGCCCGGGCAGACGGCCACGCCACGGGTCGCCGAGCGGCATCCGGAGCCGGACTACTACGACCGGGCGGCCGGACAGGTGCCGCTCGGCCGGGTCGGCGCGACCAGCGACATCGCCTCGGCCATCCTGTTCTTCCTCACCGATCTCTCCCGCTGGATCACCGGACAGACGCTGGTCGTCGACGGCGGGGCGGGACGCAAGTTCCAGTACTCCAAGCTCTGATCCGGGCCGGCCGCCGGTGCCGGACGTGCGCATGTGCCCGTGCATGCGCCTGAGCCCGGACATGGGTGAGGGCGGCCCCCGCACCACATGGGGGCCGCCCTCAGTCCGCGGTTCAGACCGCCGGTACCGCGGTGGACAGGCCGAGCGTCTGCCGCTCCTCGGTCTTCACCGCGCGCAGCAGGACGACGATCATGGACACCTTCCAGATGACGAACGCGACCGTCGGGATGTACATCGCGTAGGTGCCGTTCCAGGCGAAGGGGCCGTCGGTCACCACGTACACGAAGACCCCGGGCAGGAAGAGCACCGCGAGCACCAGGTTGAGCCAGCCGAACCAGCGCGGGAACACGGGCTCGGGACCGCGGTCGATGAGGGCGGCTATGCCGATCGACGCGACATTGACGACGAAGATGACGGCCACGCCCACGTAGGTGAGCCAGAACTGGTCGCTGAGCAGGCGTATCAGCTCCGGGTCGCGTTCCGGCCGGTAGGCGGCGGTGGCCAGCACGGCGAGCGGGTACAGCCAGCCGGTCGGAGCGACGACCGCGGTGGTGAGCTGGATCATCGACAGCAGGCCCCAGCCGCCCTCGATGCGCCGCATCTGCAGGCTGGTGATCACCGCGAACGGATAGAACAGCGGCACGACCACCCCCATGAGGACCACGGCCCACAGTATGCCGGTGCGGTTGTCGGTCATGAACTGCGTGACTGTCGCGGCGCTGTCGGTCGGGGCGACGGGCGGGGTCAGCTTGCCGATGACGGAGAACGCGAGCGTGTTGGCCACCGCCACCGCCGCGCCGCACCACACCGACAGGCGGTAGAAGCGGAACTTCAGTTTTTCGTCCATCGAGATCTCCCTTGATCCGTCACCTGATCCGAGTGCTGCCGCCGCGGGCCCCGGCCCGCGTAGACCGTCGATACGGCGGGGCGGGCCCGCCCATCGTGCTGCCGCCGCCGGCGTGCTCGCCGAGGCGCATGACCGTTGCGGAGTGCTGGTGGGCGAAAGGGCGGCCCGGGCGTCGCCCTGTCGCGGGCCGGCCGCGATTCGCGGGCACGGCACCGAGTACAGGCGGCTCGGCCTCTCGCGCGGCCCGGTCGAGCCCCTCGTCCGCCTCATGGTGCTGTCGGCGACGTGTTAGGAGGAGGTTAGGGCGTCGCGCACGCGGATCCGCCACCGTTTCCACTGACCGGGACAGAAGCTGCGCGTGGGCGGGACGGACGCCGCGACGCGGTCCAAACGGGAGGCGCGGGGTGTCCGCTCAGGCGAAGAGGTCCACCACAGGCTTGTTGTGCAGGTCGTCCTTGAGCAGGTAGGTCCCCGCGACCTTCATGTGGTTGCGCCAGTGCCCTTCCGCGCCATCGGCGTCACGGGCCTCCAGCAGGGCGACCAGCCGCCGGTAGGCCCGGATGGCACGCTGGAAACGCTCGGGGGATCCGGTCGTGTCGAAGCTGCCCGCGACACGCAGTTCCAGATGGGTCGCCACGATCTCGCGCAGGACCGCGCTCTGCACCGCGAGGGTCCTGTTGCCGGAGCGCTGCGTGATCAGCTCGTGAAAGCTGTACGTGAGCCTCGACCACAGCACGGGATCGGGCATCTGGTCACCCGTGGACTCCACCGCGGTCCCCAGCTCCGACACGACCTCTCCGAGATCCGCGAGGTCCCGCGCCGTGCGGCACCCAGCCAGCATCCGGGCACAGACCGGCTCGATCACCATCCGGGCCTCGTAGACGTCGTCGACGGTCGCGCCCTGCATCTGCAGCAGCAGCCCGACGTGACGTGCCGCCACCGAGAAGTCGGGGGCCATGACCTGGGCACCGCCCCGGCTGCCACGCCGGACACTGATCAGCATCTCGGCCTCCAGGATGCGAAAGGCCTCGCGCAGTGTGGGACGGGAGACGCTGAACTGCTCCATGAGCCGGATCTCCGGCGGCAGGGTGTCACCGGGCGTCAACTGCCCACGGACGATCTGGCGACGTAGCCGAGCGGCGATCAGCTCCGCCGTCTTGGGCGCCCGAACGGCCTGACCGATCCCTGACCCCAATGTCCAACTCATACAAATGAGTGTACGGGATGACCTTTCCACCGGGACGGCCCGCGCGCCATTGGCCGGAACCCGCTTCGGCGAACCCGGAGGCACCCGACCCCTGCCATGAATCAGTTGACTCATTTATTCTTATGGTTGCTAGTGTGCGGACCTGCGAGAAGGGCACCCCCATGTCTGCTGACGCGCGATGAGCCTCAGTCTCACCGAGGAACAGGAGGAACTGCGGTCGCTGGTGCGCCGGTTCCTCGACGACAAGTCGCCCACCCCCAGGGCGCAGCCTCCCGGCGGCTCGCCCCCGGAGTACGACACGGACCTGTGGGGTCAGATCTCCGGCACGCTGGGACTAACCGGTATCGGCGTGCCGGAGGAGTACGGCGGCGCGGGCCTCGGAACAGCCGGGCTGGCCGTCGTACTGGAGGAGATGGGCCGCTCGCTCTACGCGGGGCCGTTCTTCGCCACCGCGGTGCTGGCCGGGACCGCCCTCGCCCACTGCGGCGACGAGGAGGCACGCCGTCGCTGGCTGACCGGGATCGCCGCGGGAGGACTGACCGCCACACTCGCCACCGCCGAGCCCGGCATCGGCTGGGAGGACACACCCTCGACGGCCGCCCGCCCCGACGGCGCCGGCTGGGCCCTCAGCGGCACGAAGACCTACGTGGTGGACGGCCACAGCGCCGACCTCGTGCTGGTGAGCGCGCGGCACGGGGACGACGTCGGCCTCTTCGCGCTGCCCTCGGACGCACCCGGCATCCAGCGGACCCGGCTGGACGCGCTGGATGACACCCGCCCTCTCACCCGGATCGACCTCGACGCCGCGCCCGCGACCCGGATCGGCGCCGGCGACAGCCGCGCCGAACTCGCTGTCGTACGCGATGTGGTCCGCGCGGCGCTGGCCGCCGAGCAGGTGGGCGGGGCGGCGGCCTGCCTCGACATGGCGGTGGAGTACGCCACGACGCGCGAGCAGTTCGGCCGGCCGATCGGCTCCTTCCAGGCGGTCAAGCACAAGTGCGCCCAACTGCTCGTCGAGGTGGAGTGCGCGCGCTCGGCCGCCCGGTTCGCCGCCTCGGCCGTGGGGCGGGCGGACGACGAGGCGTCGATCGCGGCGTCGGTGGCGCGCGCGTACTGCTCGGGGGCCTTCACCCACGCGGCGAAGGAGAACATCCAGATCCACGGCGGGATCGGCTTCACCTGGGAGCACGCCGCCCATCTGTATCTGCGGCGGGCGAAGGCGTCGGAGCTGCTGTTCAGCACCCCCCGGCAGGAGCGCGCCCGACTGGCCCGGCTCACCACGGCAGAACTCACCCCGTCCGGTCCCGCCGCGTCAGGTGCCCCGACGTCAGGTCCGGCCACGTCAGGAGGGACGGCCCGATGACATCCGAGTCCCGGCCCCCGGAGTCGCTCGACGCCTTCCGGTCCCGGCTGCGCGATTTCCTCGCCGCGGGCGGCCCCGGCCCACGGCCCCGCGACCCCGAGGAGCGCTTCCGGTGGACGCGGGCCTGGCAGGCGGCCCTGTTCGACCACGGGTTCGCCGGCCCCGGCTGGCCGCGCGCGTACGGTGGGATGGACCTGCCCTTCTCCCACCAGGTCGTCTATCAGGAGGAGTTGGCGCGGGCCCGGGTACCGGGGCCGGTCGGCACCGGTCTCGGTATCGCCGCTCCGACCATCATCAAGTTCGGCACCGACGAGCAGAAGCGACGCTGGCTGGCGCCCATGCTGCGCGGGGACACGGTGTGGGCCCAGGGGTACTCCGAGCCGGAGGCGGGCTCCGATCTGCCGAGCCTGCGCACCACCGCCCGCCGCGAGGGCGACGAATACGTGGTGAACGGGCAGAAGGTGTGGACGAGCCACGCGGGCCGCGCCGACGTCTTCTTCACCCTGGTCCGCACCGGCACCCGCGCCTCGCGCCAGCGCGGCATCACGTATCTCGTCGTCGACGCCCACGCGCCCGGGGTCGAGGTCCGGCCGCTGCGGGACATGACCGGCGGGCACGTCTTCGCCGAGGTCTTCTTCGACGAGGTACGGGTGCCGGTCGCCGACCGTGTCGGTGCGGAGAACGAGGGCTGGCCGCTGGTCCGCACCAGCCTGGGCCACGAACGGGCCGCGGGCGCAATGAACCAGGCCGCGACCTACCGACGGGTGCTCACCGAGCTGGAGCGGCTCCTGCGGGAGACGGGAGCGCTGGACGACGAGGTGGTCCGGGACCGGATCGCCGACTTCGAGATCCGGGTGCGGATCATGGGTTACAACGGCCGGCGTACCATCTCGGACATCCTGCGGCACGGCGAGCCAGGGCCTTCCTCGTCCGTCGCACGGCTGCACATCACCACGTTCGAGCAGGACCTGCACGAGTTCGCCGTCGACACACTCGGACCGGCCGGTCTGCTCGGCACCGGGTCGGCCGACGCCATCCAGCGCGGCCGCTGGCTGCACGGTTTCCTGCGCACCCGCGCCTCGACCATCGGTGCGGGAACGGCCGAGATCCAGCTGAACACGCTCGCCGAGCAGGTGCTCGGGCTGCCCCGGGACCCCGCGATGCCCTCGGCCTGAACCGGCTGTCCGTCCACCGCTTCGGCGCCCGCATTCCCGTGCCCCCGTGGCCGCGTACCCGTATAGGAGAGACGATGAGGCTCGACACCAGCGCCGAACTCCAGGAGTTCCGCGAGGAGGTGCGTTCCTTCATCCGGGCCCACGCCCCGGCGCGGAAGACCCGTACCGGGGTACGGTCGCCCGAGCCCGCCCTGCTGCCCGAGCTGCGCCGCTGGACGGCCCGTCTCTACGCGGCCGGCTATCTGGGCAGGTCATGGCCGGTCGACCACGGCGGCCTCGACGATCCGCGCCCGGAGCCGGGGTTTGTCGTCGCCGAGGAGCTGGCCCGGGCGCGGTCGTGGGGCCAGATCGGTGCCGGGGCCCTGGCCGCCGGGGCCCTGCTCGCCCACGGGACCGAGGAGCAGAAGCGGCATTTCCTGCCCCGGCTGCGTTCCGGTGCGGACCTGTGGTGCCAGTTGTTCAGTGAACCGGAGGCCGGCAGCGACCTGGCCTCGCTCAGGACCCGGGCGCGCCTGGAAGGCGACCACTATGTCGTCGACGGCCAGAAGGTGTGGACGACCAACGCCCAGTACGCCGACGTGGGTTACCTCCTCGCCCGGACCGACCCGGACGCGCCGAAGACCCGTGGCATCACCGCGTTCGCCCTCGACATGCGCAGTGCGGGGGTGGAGATCCGGCCGCTGCGGGAGATCACCGGCGACGCGGACTTCAACGAGGTGTTCCTGGACGGGGTGCGTGTCCCCGCCGACCGGGTCATCGGGACCGTGAACGCCGGCTGGCGGGTCGCCGGTGCCAGTCTCGCGCACGAGCGCGGTTCGGTGGCCGCCCACAGCAGTGAGCTGCTGGACGACCTGGCGGGCCTGCTGGCACTGGCCCGCCGCGAGGACGCGGACGGCAGGACCCCGTTGGACGAACCGGCGCTGCGGGCCCGCCTGGGCCGCCTGGCCACGCGCGTGCGCGTCGCCGACCTGATGAGCAGGGCAGTGCAGTCCCGGATGGCGGCCGGCACCGAGGGGCCGACCGACGCGGCGGCGGTGAAGGTCCTCTTCAGCGAGACCAATCTCGACGCCGTCACGCTCGGCGTCGAACTCCAGGGGCTGGACGGCTTGCTGGTGCGGGGCGACGAAGACGCGGTCGACGACGGCTACTGGCAGGACGCGCTGCTGTACGCCCGCGCCTACACGATCGCGGGCGGCGCGAACGAAGTACTGCGCACGACCGTCGCGGAACGTTCCCTCGGTCTGCCGAGGGAACCGCGCCCCTGACTCGGCCCGCCCACCACCCCGCTATGGCCGTGTCCCCCTATTGGGCGCCTTGACGAAGGACATCGAGGCCCCCGCACACCCCGTTCACTCACGAAAGGCCGACGTCATGTTGAGCATTGCCGAGTTCGACGATCTGGCCAAGCAGGTGACCAACTGGAACCGCTGGGGCGCGGACGACCAGTTGGGCACCCTGAACCTCATCACTCCCGAGGTGGTCCGGCGCGGCACGGCCTCGGTGGTGACGGGCGAGACCTTCTCCCTGTCCATGTCCCTGTCGCTGAAGGGCCCCCAGGACGGCACAGGTGTTCCCGGGCGCATCAATCCCGTGCGGACCATGCTCGCGGTGAACAGGCCGATGTCGGAGCACCCGGACGCGTGTGCGTACAGCGACGACATCGTGGTGACGCCCACGCAGGCCGCCACGCACTGGGACGCGCTCTCGCACTGCAGTCATCGCGGTGTCATGTACAACGGCATCCCCGCGGGCGCCGTGGACGACTCCGGCGCCCGGCGGCTGGGCATCGAGGCGGCGGGCACCGTGGTGTCCCGGGGAATACTGCTCGACGTGGCCCGGCACCAGGGCGTCGACCGGCTGCCCGGCCGGTTCCCGGTGACCCGCGCCGTGCTGGAGGCCGTGGAGGAGGCGCAGGGGGTGCGGGTCGAGGAGGGCGACATCGTACTCGTGCGGACCGGGCAGGTGGGGTACTTCCTGGAGGGCGACGTGCCGCGCTACCGACGCCCGGTGCCCGCGCTCGACTACGACGCCCCGCTGTTCTTCCACGAACGGCGGGCGGCGGCGGCGGCGATCGACAACATGCCGATGGAGCTGCTGCCCGGGAACGTCGACGGGCTGATGCTTCCGGTGCATGTCCTGTGCCTGGTGATGATGGGCATGATCCAGGGGCAGAACTGGGTACTGGAGGACCTGGCCGCGGCCTGCGCCGAGGACCGGCGGTACACCTTCCTCCTCAACGCCACGCCGGAGCGCTTCCTGCACAGCACCGGGGGTCTGGTGAACCCGGTCGCCGTCCGCTGAACGGCAGGCCGGGCCGGGTCCCGGGCGGAGGGTCAGCGCAGTTTCCACTCGGGCTTGACGAAGCCCTTCCGGGACACCTGCGGGGTGCCGATCGGGTTGCCGACCGTGGTGTAGTGCCAGCCGAGGGCCTGCGCGGTCTCGCGGTCCAGGCCGTGCGTCTCCCAGATGGCCCGTACGGTGCCCTGGACCGCCGCCGCGGGCTTGGCCGCGATGATGCGGGCCAGTTCGTCGGCACGGTCCCACAGCTGCGGATAGGGCACCAGCTCCGAGAGCAGTCCGATCTCGCGGGCGCGGGCGGCCGACATGCGTTCGTCGAGTCCGAGCAGCGCCCAGCGCAGCGCCTCGCCCAGCGGGACGCGGCGGGCGAGGCCGATGGGTTCCAGCGCGGAGGTCATGCCGTAGCTGACGTGCGGGTCGAAGAAGGTGGCGTCCTCCGCGCCGATCACGATGTCGCAGTCGTTGAGCCAGTAGAAGGCACCGCCGGCCACCATGCCGTGCACCGCCGCGACGACCGGCTTCCACACGCGGTTCTGCTTCGGACTCAGGCCGCGGCCCGGATCCTCCTGGCTCCAGACGTTCTCGGCCATGTGGATCCGGTCGCTCACGTCCGTACCCGTGCAGAAGGCCCGCTCGCCCGCCGCCCGGAGCACGACCACATGGATCTCGTCCTCCTGCCGTACATGGGTCCAGATGTCCCGGAACTCGTCCACCATCGTCTGGTTGAACGCGTTGAGCTTCTCGGGACGGTTGAGCGTCACCGTCGCGACCTGGTCCGCCACCTCGAACAGGACGGTCTCGTAGTCGCGCCTCCCGGCGATGGACTCCTGATCCGACATCCTCGGTCCTTTCCCCGCCCGGCACTCCCTGGGCTTACGGAGCCGGTGCTTGTATAAGTTAAATCATTAGACTCTATAAGCGGTTACTGATTCGCAGGCAGCGTAGCCCCGACCGGGGCGACCAGGGAAGGACCGACTGATGGTGGACTTCGAACTCTCCGTGGAACAGGCAGCGCTCCGTGAGATCACCCGCGATCTGCTGACGGCCGAGTGCCCGTCGCGGCTGGTGCGGTCGGTGGCCGAGGCCGGCCCGGGCCTGGACGAGAAGCTGTGGGCCCGCGGCGCGGGCATGGGCTGGACCGGGCTGACCGCTCCCGTGCGACAGGGCGGTACCGAACAGGGCCTGGCCGAGCTGTGCCTGGTGGCGGAGGAACTGGGCCGGGCCGCCGCCCCCGGACCCTGGCTGGAGACCGCGCTGGCCGCGGCCGCCGCGGCCGCCCGGGCCGAGACCCGGCACCTGGCCGAGGAGTTCGCCGAGGGACGGCTCAAGGCGGCCTTCGTCCACTCCGCCGCCCTGCGCGCACGGAGCGACGACGGTGGTGTCGTGCTGTCGGGGCGGGCCAGGGCGCTGTACGCGGGATCGGCCGACTGGCTGCTGGTGGTGGTCCCGTCCGGTACGGAGCCGTACGTCCTGCTGGTGCCGACGGACTCCGCGCACATCGAGCGCCGCAACGCACTCGACCTGACCAGAAGCCTGTACGACGTCGACTTCGACCGGGTCCGGGTCGCGGCGGACCATGTCACGGGGGGCCATGTCCTGTACGCCGAGCAGGGGCAGGCGCAGCGCCTGCTGGACTCCATGCGGGTGCTGATCGCCGCCGACGCGCTCGGCGTGGGTGAACGGCTGCTGGAGATGACGGTCGCGCATGTCACCGTACGGGAGCAGTTCGGGCGGCCCCTGGGCGGGTTCCAGGCCGTCAAGCACAAGGCCGCGGACATGTCCATGGCGTTGCAGGCGCTGCGCGCGGCGGTCTACTACGCGGCGATGACCCTGGACGCCGGCGTGGCGGACGCTTCGCTCGCGGTGGCCGTCGCGAAGGGGTACGCCGCCGAGACCGTACCCGACGTCGCCGGTCAGGCACTCCAGTTGCACGGCGGCATCGGATTCACCTGGGAGCACGACCTGCATCTGTACCTGCGGCGGGCCACCGCCGATGCCGCGCTCTTCGGCACGGCCTCGTACCACCACGGACGAGTCCTGGACCTGCTCACGAGCGACGCGCACGCGGACGCCGTCGGCTGACGCGACGGGGCCCGCCCCGTACCGGCCATGGGGCGGGCCAACGGACGTCCGGCTCGGCGCGATCGTCAGGCGGCGAGCTCCGCGAGTGCCGCCATGTCGCGGACGCGGCGCTCGTGCGTGCCGGCGACCGGGGCGGCATTGATGCCCGTCACCCCGCTCTCCCGCAGCGCGCTCACCCGCTCGGCGACGAAGGAACGCGGGCCCACCAGCGCCACACCGTCCAGCAGCCGGTCGGGGACCGCTGCCGCCGCCTCGGCCTTGTGGCCCGCCTGGTACAGCTCCTCGATCCGCGCCGCCGGCCCTTCGAAGCCGTAACGGGAGACCAGGGCGTTGTAGAAGTTGCCGCCCCGGGCCCCCATACCGCCGACGTAGAGGGCCAGATAGGCGCGGACCTGTGCGCGGGCCTCGGCCAGTTCCCGCTCGTCCTCGCTGACGCACAGCTTGATGTCGGGCAGGATCCGCAGTGCGGGCAGGTGTGCGGGGCGGCAGGCCCGGCCGGCGTCCAGGGAGGGTCCGAAGACCTCCTTGGCCGCCTCGGGCAGATAGAGGGTCGGCTGCCATCCCTCACACAGTTCGGCGGCGAGTTCCACGCTCTTGGCACCGAGGGCGGCGAGGACGATCGGGATGTCCGGCCGCACCGGGTGGTTGACGAGCCGCAGGGGCCGTCCGGCCCGGCCCGAGCCACCGCGCTGCGGTGTCAGCGGCACCTGGAAGTGGCGGCCCTCGTGCGCCAGCGGCTCCCGCCGCCACACCGTACGGCAGATCTCGATCACCTCCCGGGCCCGGGCCACCGGCGCCCTGTACGGCAGCCCGTGGAATCCCTCGACCACCTGCGGGCCGGACGCTCCGATGCCCAGGGTGAACCGGCCGCCGGACACGAAGTCGAGGCCGGCGGCGGTCATCGCGAGCAGCGCGGGGGTACGCGAGTACACGTTCAGGATGCTGGACGCCACGCCGGCCTTCTCGGTGCGTGCCGCGACGTATCCGAGCTGGCTGACCGAATCGAAGGTGTATGCCTCGGGCAGCAGCACGTTGCCCACACCGGCCGCCTCGTAGTCGGGCAGTCCGCGGACGGCCTCGGCGAAGCCGCCCGCGTAGCTCATCAGCAGTCCCACGTCCATGTGAAGCCTCTCTGCACGGGTCTTCGTCCGGTCTTTGTCCGGGTCTTCGTCCGGGTCGCCGTACGGGTCTTTGCCCGGGTCGCCGTACGGGTCTTCGTCCGGGGCGGGATGCCGTCAGACGGGCTCCGCCGCGTCGCCGTCCCGCCGGCGGGCACGCAGTCGGTCGCGCAGCTCGAACTTGCGGACCTTCCCCGAGGGGGCCCGCGGCAGTTCCGGAACGACCTCTATGCGTTCCGGGGTCTTCTGGGGGGCGACCCGGTGCCGGGCGAACAGCTCCCGCACCTCTTCCAGCTCCAGGGTCCCGCCGTCGAGCACGACGAAGGCCGCGACCCGCTCCCCGTAGCGGGGGTCGGGTTCGGCCACCACGGCGGCGTGCCGGATCCGGGGGTGGGTGGCGAGGATGTCCTCGACCTCCTTGGAGGCGATGTTCTCGCCGCCCCTGATGATGATGTCCTTGATGCGGTCGGTGATGGTCAGGTGGCCGTCGTCGTCCAGGCGACCCACGTCACCGGTGCGGAACCAGCCGCCCCGGACGAACGCCGTCTCGTCCCGGACGGGGTCCCGGTACCCGGTGAACTGGCTCGGCCCCCTGGTCAGCACCTCCCCCTCGGCGCCCGGGGCCAGCGGCCGCAGTGCGTGGTCCACGATCCGGACCTCGTCCCCGAACCGCACCACCCCGTCCGTACCCGCGCGCTGCTCCGGGGAGGCGTCCAGCGGTGAGGTGGCGGAACGGGGGTGTTCGGTACTGCCGTAGGCCCGTGCCACCACGATCCCGGCGCGGTCGGCGCGCGCGATGAGCGCCGGCGGCACGTTGGCGCCGCCCACTTGGACGAACCGCAGGCTGGAGATGTCCCGCCGGTGCTCCGCAGCCGCCTTGAGCAGCGCCTCCACGTGCAGGGGCGTGCCGCTGGTGAGGGTGCAGCGGTGGGTCTCGATCAGCTCCACGGCATGTTTCTCGTTCCAGCGGTCCATGTGGACGGTGCCCGCCCCGCCGGTGATGCCGCTGCAGGTCGCGAGGAGTCCGGCGACGTGGCCGGAGGGCCAGGGGATGAGCCGGCTGTCGTCCGGGCCCGCCTCGTTCATGGCGTCGCCCTTGCGCAGCTCGCAGAGCAGGGAGTTGTGGGTGTGCTGGACGCCCTTGGGGACGCCGGTGGTGCCCGAGGTGTAGATCATGGCGCAGACGTCGTCGGCGCGTACGTCCTCGGGTCCGACCTGGAACGTGTCGTCGTGTTCGAGCAGTTGGGACCACGGCACGGCACCGGGCGGGATCCGGTCGCCGATGACCACGGTGTGTGCCAGGCTCGGGCCGGCGTCGAGGCGCGCGAGGCGGTCGGCGAAGTCGATGGAACGCCAGGCGTCCGGCACGATCAGCACCTTCGCCCCGGCGTCGCGCAGAATGGCACCGACCTCGGTCGCGTCGTAGATGTGGGTGATGGGCAGCAGGACCGCGCCCGCCAGCCAGGTGCCGAAGTACGACTCCACCAGTTCCAGCCGGTTGGGTACCTGCACCGCGACCACGTCGCCGGGCCGTACCCCCCTCTCGCGCAGTCCGGCGGCCACGCGGCGGCCCGTGGCCACCATCTCGGCGAGGGTACGGGTGACGCTCCGCGACTCCGAGGCGAACACGAACCGCGTCTTCGGGTGGCGCAGCTCGGCTTCCGCCAGAGCCCCGGGGAGGGTGAGCGAGGAGTAGTACCCCTGCGCGTACCATCGTGCACGCAGCCGGGCGAGGTCCTCCGCCCGCTGCTCCTGGGTGATGCGCACGGCGTTCCCGTCCTGGTCAGGGGCCGGGGCCATGTCAGCCGGCCAGTTCGAAAACGGTGGCGTTGGCGGTGCCGCCGCCCTCGCACATGGTCTGGAGGCCGAAGCGGATGTCGTGGCGGCGCATGTGGTGGAGCAGCCGGGTGGCGAGGATGGCACCGGAGGCTCCCAGCGGGTGGCCCACCGCGATCGCCCCGCCGAGCGGATTGACCCTCTCGGGGTCGGCCTTGACCTCCGTCTGCCAGGCCAGCGGGACGGGCGCGAAAGCCTCGTTGACCTCGAAGGCACCGATGTCGTCAATGGTCAGACCGGCCCGGCCGAGCACCTTGCGGGTGGCCGGGATGGGAGCGGTGAGCATCAGCACCGGGTCGTCGCCGACGACGGCTCCGGCCCGGATGGTGGCGAGCGGGGTCAGTCCGTGGTGCCGGGCGAATTCGCCGGTGGTGATGAGCAGCGCGGCGGCGCCGTCGGAGATCTGCGAGGCGTTCCCCGCGTGGATCACTCCGTCCTTGCGGAACGACGGTTTCAGCCGCGCGAGCGTCTCGGGCGAGGTGCCCCGCCGCAGGCCCTCGTCCTGCCGCAGGCCCTCCGCTCCGGGGACGGTGACCAACTGTCCGTCGAACTGGCCCGAGTCGATCGCCGCGGCGGCCAACGCGTGGGAACGGGAAGCGAACTCGTCCAGCTGCTGCCGGCCCAGGCGCCATTTGTCCGCGATCAGTTCGGCGCCCCTGCCCTGCTCCAGGCGGTCGGTGCGGTAGCGCCTCAGCACGGTCTCGCCGTAGGGGACGCCCGTCTGCCGTGCCGCCCCCAGGGGGACCCTCGACATGGACTCCACTCCCCCGGCGATCACGCAGTCGTAGGCGCCCGCGATCACCGCGTGCACGGCCGACTCGATGGCCTGCTGGCTGGAGCCGCAGGCCCGGTTGAAGGTGACTCCCGGGATGCTCTCGGGCCATCCCGCGGCCAGCGTCGTGAAGCGTGCGATGTTGCTCGACTGGTCCCCGAGCTGGGTGACACAGCCCCACATCACGTCCTCGACGGCCTCGGGCGTGACTCCGGTGCGGGCCAGGAGGGCGCGCAGCACCGCGGCCGACAGGTCGACCGGGTGGATTCCGCTCAGCGACCCGTCGCGCTTGCCTATGGGGGTGCGCGCAGCGTCCACGATTACTGCCTGACGTGCCGTCATCTCGCCTCGCATCCTGATCGGGTGTTGCACGTACCTGTCGCGTGCTGCTTGTCCGTGTCCCGCCGGCTCGGCGGCGGGAGGGAGGCCGGGCGGAGCGTCGTCCCGCTCGCCACTTCCCTCACGGCCCCGGACTCGACCACCGGCCGAGCCCGTCGTCCGCCGTCCGTGGGGGGCCGGCGCCGAGTCCTGGCAGGGCCGGCCGCCAGCCCCGCTGCCCGGCCGGCGCCGGCACCAGGGTGCCCCTCGTCCGTATGTGCGGATGCGCCGCCGCCTCGGCGAGGTCCAGCACCGGCGTGAGGCAGGCGTCCGTGCCCTCCGCCGCCGCGGCCCACTCGTCGCGGGTGCGCCGCAGCAGCGCACGTTCGATGTCCCGGCGCAGTTCGGGCCAGCCGGCCGGATCCTCGCGCTTCCCGGCCCAGCCGGGGTCGAGGTCCAGCAGTCGTGCCAGTTCGGCGAAGAACGGCGCCTCCAGCGCGCCGATCGCCACATGCCGGCCGTCCGCGCAGGCGTAGACGTCGTAGTACGGCGCTCCGGTGTCCAGCCGGTTGCTGCCCGCGATGTCGGACCAGGTGCCGCGGGAACGGTACTCGTGGAGCATGGCGGTCAGGTAGACCGTGCCGTCGGTGACGGCGACGTCCAGTTCCTCGCCCTCGCCGCCGCTGTTCCTGCGGTGCAGTGCCGCCAGGACCGACACCACCAGGTACATGCCGCCGCCGCCGAAGTCGCCGAGCAGGTTGGCGGTGGGGGTGGGCACCTGCCCCTGCCGGGCGGCGTGGTGCAGAGCGCCGGTGATCCCGATGTAGTTGATGTCGTGGCCCGCGCGGGCGGTGAGCGGACCGTCCTGGCCCCAGCCGGTCATCCGGGCGTAGACCAGTCCGGGATTGCGTTCTCGCACCGCCTTCGGGCCCAGACCGAGGCGCTCCATGACTCCGGGACGGAATGCCTCGGTCAACACGTCCGCCCGATCGGTCAGCCGCAGGGCCTCGGCACGCCCGTCGGCCGTCTTCAGATCCAGTTCGACGACCGGCCGGTTCTCGGCCAGCGCGGGGCGCGGGCTCCCGGGCCGGGCGACGGCCAGTACGTCCGCGCCCAGGTCGGCCAGCAGCATTCCGGCGAACGGCCCCGGCCCCAGACCCAGGAACTCCAGCACCCGCAGACCCCTCAGCGGCGGCTCCGGTGACATCGGTCCTCCTGTCGCATGCTCGGTCTTTAGGGTATATCAGTAAGCGATTTAAGATAATAGAGAGAGGGACTGATCATGACCCACTGCTTCTACGGGAACGACCACGAGGACTTTCGGCGGACCGTGCGCACTCTCGTCGAACGGTCGGTGACACCGAAACTGGAGGAGTGGGACGAAGCCCGCATGATCGACCGCTCCCTGTGGAAGGAGGCCGCCCGGGCAGGCGCGGTGGGACTGCGCATACCCGAGCGATTCGGTGGTGCGGGCACCGACGACTACCGCTTCCGGTGCGTGGTGCAGGAGGAGCTGGCCGAGGTGGGAGCGGCCGCGCTCGCCTCGTCGATCGCCATCAACGAGGACATCGTCGGGTCGTACCTGACCCGGTTCGGCACCGATGAGCAACAGTCGCGCTGGCTGCCGGGCATGGCGGCGGGCGAGGTGGTGACCTCCATCGCGATGACCGAACCCGGCGGCGGCAGCGACCTGCGGGGCATGCGGACCGCGGCCCGGCGAAGCCGCACCGGCTGGGTCCTCGACGGCGCCAAGACCTTCATCACCAACGGCTACAGCTCCGACCTGGTGATCGTGGCCGCGCGCACCGGCGAACACGACGGCCGCGCCCGGTTGTCACTGTTCCTGGTGCCGACCGACACCCCCGGCTTCCAGCGGGGCCGCAAGCTGCGCAAGCTGGGGCTGCACGCCCAGGACACCGCGGAACTCTTCTTCGACGAGCTGCGGGTGCCGGCCGACGCCCTGCTGGGCGAGGAGGGCGCCGGATTCGAGCAGCTGACCGCCCAGCTTCCGCTGGAACGCCTGTCGATCGCCTGGCGAGCGATGGTGGCCGCCGAGGCGGCGGTGCGCTGGACCGTGGACTACACCAGGGAGCGCACCGCGTTCGGGCAGCGGATCATCGACTTCCAGCACACCCGTTTCCGGCTCGCCGAACTGACCACCGAGGTCGAGGTGACCCGCAGTCACCTGGAACGCCTGATCCTGGAGCTGAACGAGGGCACCCTGACCGCCGTCAGCGGGGCGAAGGCCAAGTGGTGGGCGACCGAACTCCAGAACCGCGTCGTCGCGGCCTGTCTGCAACTGCACGGGGGTTACGGCTACATGGAGGAGTACAAGATCTCCCGCGCCTATGCCGACGCCCGGGTGCAGACCCTGGTGGGCGGCACCACGGAGATCATGAAGGACATCATCGGCCGCGGCCTGGCCGGACCGCGGCCGCGGCGCGACGCGTGACCGGTGCGAGCCGGCGGCCGGTGCGCGGAGACCTGCCTCCGCGCACC
>NZ_JBFAAP010000044.1:0-59938 GCF_040639815.1 Streptomyces sp. NPDC023723 | reverse complement strand
GGCGACTGGCGGGCCGGCCACCGCGCCCACCTCGCGCTGCGGCCCGCCGAGACGCCGAAGGCGCGCCGCGCGGGCGGCGTCGAGGCCGCGGCCCGGCGGGTGGCGGCGGCGCTGGCCGCCCACCCGGACGTGGCGCTCGCCTACTGGGACACCGGACTGGCCCGCCTGGTGGTGACCGCCACCGAGGACGCGCTGACCGACCGGGTGGTGGACCGGGCGACCGAACTGGCCGAGGAGCACGGGCTCACCCGTGCCGACCCGGTGGAGGAACTGTCCCACCCCGGCGACCCCACCTCCGTGCGGGTCGCCGCGGCCGCGCTCGGCGCCGACGCGCTGGGCGTCGCCGCCGGGTTCACCGCCGCCGCGCTGCGGCTGCCGCCCTCGCCCCGGCTGGTGACGGCCGTGGCCACCCTGCTGCGCGAGAACCCCGCCTTCCGGTCCTGGCTGCGCGACCGGCTCGGCGCCACCCGCATGGACGTGGTGCTCGCCGCCGCCAACGCCGCCGTGCACGGCGCCGGCCAGAGCCCGGCCTCGCTGGTTCTGGACGGGGCGCTGCGCGCCTGCCAGCTGGCGGAGGCGGTGGCCCGTACGGCCACCTTCGAGGTGGTCCACGACCGGCTGTGCGCGCCGGAGCGCGGCGGGCTGTCCGGCGCCCCGGCACCGCGCCCGCCGCTGCGTTCCTCGCCCGCCCAGGACTACGCCGCCCACGCCTCCACCGGGAGCGTCGCGGGCGCGCTGGCCACCCTGCTGGTCAAGCACCAGCTGAGCGAGGCGGCCGAGGCGGTGCTGGCGGGGTCGCCGAAGGCCGCCCGTTACGGCCCCGCCGCCTTCCACGCCGTGCTCAGCGGCGCGCTGTCCCGCACCGGCGTGCTGGTGCGCGACCCGGAGCGGCTGCGGCAGCTGGAGATGACCGGCACCGTCGTACTGCATCCGAGCGCGCTGCGGCGGCCCGGCGAGGGCGCGGACCCGTGGACCGAGGACGTGCTGGACGCGGCCCGCCGGGCCGGACTGCGGGTGGTGATGGTGGAGGACCCGGCGCTGGCCGACTTCACCGGCCTCGCCGACCAGGTCGTCGGCGCGGACCGGCCGCTGCGCGAGGTGGTCGACGAACTGCGCGCCGAAGACGCCGAGGCCGGCGGGGGCGGCGGGGTCGTCACCGTCGTACGCCCGGCGGACGGCGACGCCGAGGTGCTCGCCGGGCTGCTCGGCGGGGACGTGGCCGTGGCCCTCGCGGACGGGGACGGGCCGGTCGCCTGGGGCGCGGACGTGCTGGCACCGCACGGGCTGGCCGATGTCTGGCGGCTGCTGCGGGCGGTGCCGGCGGCCCGCGGGGTCGGCCGGCGCGCCCAGGTGCTGGCCCGGTCCGGGGCGGCACTGTCCGGGCTGCTGGTGGCGGTGGGGGAGACCCGGCGCGGGCGCGGGTCGCCGTTGCTGCCGGGGCTGCGGCACGCGCCCGTCGACGTGAGTGCGGCGGCGGCGCTGGTGTCGGGGGTGCGGGCCGCGCTCACCGTGGCGGCGGTCCGCGCGCCCCGCCCCCGGCCCCGGGTGGCCTGGCACGAACTGGACGCCGACGACGTACGGGAGCGGCTGGCCGGGCAGCGGGAGCCGGAGCCGTCGACGGTGGAGCAACTGACCGCGCGGGTACGGGCGGTGACTCGCCGGGCGGCGCGCACGCCGGTGCTGGCGCCGGTCGCCTGGACGGTGCAGCTGGCCGGGGCGGTGCGGGGCGAGCTGGACGATCCGCTGACCCCTGTGCTCGCGGTCGGGTCGGCCGCCGAGGCGATCCTCGGGTCGGTGCTGGACGCCGCGCTGGTGGTCGGCGCGCTCGATCTGAACGCGCTGGTCGGCGGGTTGCAGCGGCTGCGCGCCGAACGGGCGCTGGCCGGGCTGCTCGCCCAGCAGAAGCAGAAGGCGCGGGTGACGGCCGAGGAGGACGACGGCGGCCCGGAGGCGGCCGGCCGGGTGGTGGACGCGGCCAGGCTGCGGCCGGGCCAGGTCATCGCGCTGAACACCGACGACGTGGTGCCCGCCGACGCCCGGCTGCTGTGGCAGGACGGCCTGGAGGTCGACGAGTCGGCGCTGACCGGCGAGTCGCTGCCGGTGGACAAGTGCCTGGACCCGACACCGCACGCGCCGGTCGCCGAGCGGCACTGCATGGTCTTCGAGGGCACCACCGTGGTGGCCGGGCGGGCCCGGGCCGTCGTGGTCGACACGGGGGAGCGTACGGAGGCGGCCCGCGCCGTCTCGCTGGCCTCGCGCACGCCGGCCGCCGCGGGCGTGCAGGCCCGGCTCCAGGAACTGACCGGCAAGGCGCTGCCGCTGACCCTGGCCGGCGGGGCCGCGGTGACCGGGCTGTCGCTGCTGCGCGGCACGCCGATCCGGCAGGCGGTCAGCGGCGGGGTGTCGGTGGCGGTGGCCGCCGTGCCCGAGGGGCTGCCGCTGGTGGCGACGGTCGCGCAGCTCGCGGCGGCCCGGCGGCTCGGGCGGCGCGGCGTCCTGGTCCGCACCCCGCGCACACTGGAGGCGCTGGGCCGGATGGACACCGTCTGCTTCGACAAGACCGGCACCCTCACCGAGAACCGGCTGCGGCTGGTCCGGGTCGCGGACGCGGGCGGCGGTGTGTACCGGGCCGGGGGGCCGGACGCGGCGGCCGCCGGTAAGGGCTCGGGTGCAGGTAAAGGCTCGGGCTCGGGTGCGGACGCGGACGCGGTGACGGATTCCGGGGCGGCGGCCCGTACCCACTTCGCCGCCGATACCGCCGATACCGCCGATACCGCTGATGCCGCCGAAGCCCCCGAAGCCGCCCAGACGGTGCGGGTCGCCGCCCGGGCCTGTCCCCGGCTGAACGGTGACGGGACCCGGCCCACCCACGCCACCGACGAGGCTGTGCTCGACGCCGCCGGGGACGACCCGGAGTGGGAGCAGCTCGAAGGGCTGCCGTTCGAGACCTCGCGCGGTTACGCCGCCGCGGTCGGCCGCGCCGGGGACGGCACACCCGTACTGGTGGTCAAGGGCGCCCCCGAGACCGTGCTGCCGGCCTGCCCCCGGCTGCCGGACCACGCGCACGACAGCGCCCACGACCTGGCCGGCGCCGGACTGCGCGTCCTCGCCGTCGCGCACCGCCCGCTGGCCGGCGGCGAGGACCCGGCCGCCGTGCTCGAACGCCCGCTGGACGAACTGGACCTGCGCTTCACCGGGCTGCTCGGCCTGTCCGACGTGGCCCGCGAGACGTCCCCGGCGCTGGTGCGGGGGCTGCGCGCGGCGGGCGTACGGCCGGTGGTGCTGACCGGCGACCATCCGGCGACCGCCCGCGCGATCGCCACCGAGCTGGGCTGGCCCGCGGACGCCACGGTGGTCACCGGCGACGAACTCGCCGCCGCCGACCGCCGGGGCCGGTCCCGGATGCTGCGCGACGCCGATGTGGTGGCCCGCGTCGCGCCCGAGCAGAAACTCCAGGTCGTGGAGTCGCTGCGGGACGCCGGACGGGTCGTCGGCATGGTCGGCGACGGCGCCAACGACGCCGCCGCGATCCGGGCCGCAGACATCGGCGTCGGCATCAACGCCCGCGGCTCGGCCGCCGCCCGCAACGCCGCCGACCTGGTGGTCACCGGCGACGACCTGCTGGTCCTGGTGGAGGCGGTGCGCGAGGGCCGGGCCCTGTGGCACAGCGTCGCCGACGCCATCGCCATCCTGATCGGCGGCAACGCCGGCGAGGTCGGCTTCGGCATCCTCGGCACGGTGCTCGGCGGCGCGGCGCCGCTGTCCACCCGGCAGATGCTGCTGGTGAACCTCTTCACCGACCTGTTCCCGGCGATGGCCGTGGCGGTGACGGAGACCGGCGACCCGGAACAGCAGGACGCCGACGCGGGCGCGCCGCTCGGTACGGCGGTGCTGGGCGAACCCCTGATCCGGCAGATCCGGCACCGGGCCCTGACCACGGCGCTCGGCGCGACGGTGGCCTGGCTGCTGGGCCGGTTCACGCCGGGCACCCGGCGCCGCTCGACCACGATGGCGCTGTGCGCGGTGGTCGGCACCCAGCTCGCCCAGACCCTGGCCGACCGGCGCGGCAGCCGCCTGGTGCAGCTGACCTCGCTGGGCTCGGCCGCCGCGCTGGTCGCCCTCGTCCAGACCCCGGTCGCCAGCAACCTCTTCGGCTGTACTCCGCTCGGACCGCTGGCCTGGGCGGCCGTGGCCCTCGCCATCACCGCCGCGCTGGCCGGACAGCGGGCGCTGCCGCGGGTGGAGGCGGCGGTGTCGCGGATGTGGCCGCGGGTGGCCGAACGGCTGCCGGAGTTCGCCCGGTCCTGAGGTCCGCCGGCCCTCAGGACACCCGGCCCCGAGTCAGCCGAGGTCGGCGAGGTCCTCCTCGGTGAGGGTGATCGTGCCGGCCGCGACGTTCTCCTCCAGGTGGGCGACGGAACCCGTGCCGGGGATGGCGAGGGTGACGGGCGAGGACGCCAGCAGCCAGGCCAGCCCGATCTGCGGCACCGTGGCGCCGTGCCGGTCGGCGACCTTGGCGAGCCGGTCGTCGGCCAGGTCGTCCAGGCCGCCGCCCAGCGGGAAGTACGGCACGAAGGCGATGCCGGCCGCCTCGCAGGCGCGCAGCAGCGCCACGTCGTCGCGCTTGGCGGCGTGGAAGTAGTTCTGCACGGCCGCGACGGGGGCGATCGCGCGGGCCTCGGCGAGATGCCCGGTGTCGATGTGGCTCAGCCCGAGGTGGCGGATCAGGCCCTCCTCGCGCAGCGCGGCCAGCGCCTCGAAGCGGGCGGCGACGGACTCGCCGTGCGGCGGCGGCGCCATGCCCCCGATCCGCAGGTAGACCAGGTCGAGGCGGTCCAGGCCGAGGGCTTCGAGGTTCTCCTCGACCAGGGCGCGCAGCCCCGCCGGATCGGTGATCGCCTGAGCCCCTCCGTCGGGAGTGCGCACCGGGCCGACCTTGGCGGCGATGACCAGGCCGTCCGGGTAGGGGTGCAGGGCCTCGCGGATCAGGTCGTTGGCGCGCACGGATTCGTCGCCGCTGGTGTAGAAGGCGGCGGTGTCGATGTGGTCGACGCCCAGCTCGACCGCGCGGCGCAGGACGGCCCGGCCGGTCTCCGGGTCGCGGGCCGGGCCCAGGAAGCCGTTCGTGGCCAGGCGCATCGCGCCGAAGCCCATCCGGTTGATGCGGAGGTCGCCGCCGAGGCGGAAGTCGTTGCTCATGCGTCCAGCCTCGGCGGCGGCCGGTGCGGACGCGAGGCCGTGGCCACTTGCTGCCAGCGGGGACGGACGGCCGCGGCCGAGCCGGACGGGTGCCGGGTGCAAGATGGAGGGGTGGCAGAAACGATGACCATCCGCGGTGATCTGGAATTCCTGGCCCGCACCGGGCACCTCTTCTCCTCCATCCAGGAGGAGTTCGTCTGCGCCGCCGTGGACCTCCGCACCTGGCCGCAGCCCGAGGCCGGCCGGTCCGCCCGCGCCCGGGTGCGGGCCAGCGGCGTACAGCACGTACGCAAGCTGATGAGCCCCCTCGCGCTCGCCGACGAGCCCGGCCGCGCGCATCTGCGCGAGATGGCCGACGCGGGTGCCCAGGTGCGGATCGCCGCGACCGCCCTCCCGCACGAGACGATCATCATCGACCACCGGTACGCCATCCTCGCCGGACCGGCCGGCCCGCAGGGCCGTGAGTACACGGTGACCACCGCGCCGGCCCTGGTCGGCGGGGTCTACGCGCTGATCGAGGCGGTCTGGGAGGCGGCCACCGACCTCGGCACGTTCCTGCGCGCCGAACGGCCCCGGCTCGACACCGCGAACCGGACGATCCTGCGCGCCCTGGGCTCGGGCGCCACCGACGAGAGCGCCGCCCGCGAACTCGGCATGTCCCTGCGCACCTACCGCCGCCGCGTCGCCGGCCTCCTCACCGCCCTGGACGCGGGTTCCCGCTTCCAGGCCGGACTGCGGGCGGGCGAGCTGGGCCTGAAGGGCTGAGGCAGCCGCACGAACCACAGACCCCCGCCGATCCCCGCCGGCCCCTACACCCCCTACACCTCCTCGCCCGGCACGGACGAATAGACCTCCCGCAGCGCGCTCAGCACCGGGTGCTCCACCGCCAGGGGCGTGTCGTCGACGGCCGCGAGGGCCCGCACGCCGACCGAGGTGTTGGTGGCGAAGGCGGCCCGCATGCCCTTGGCCTCGGCGAGGCTCACCGGCGCGACCACGTACTCGGTGAGTTCCCGCAGCAGCGCGGCGGTCACCCCGGGCAGCACCGGGCCGCGCGGCCACACCACGGTGCCGTCCGCGTCGACGAACCCCACGTTCCAGGTGCCGCCCTCGGTCACCCGGCCGTCGGCGCCGACGAACAGGGCGTCGTCGAAACCCTGGAGCCGGGCCGCGCGGCGGGCGTGCAGGGCGCCGAAGAGACCGCAGTGCTTGACCTGCGGCAGGTCACGTTCGTACCGCACGCTCATCGCGGTCAGCGGCGGCGGGGAGAGCTCGCCGGCCGGGCGTACGGTCACCATGAGCCGCGGCGCGGTGGCCCGCTCGGGCCGGACCAGGTCCACGGCCGGGTCGAAATGCGTGACACGCACGGTGCAGGGCCCTCCCGCCCCGCTCAGCCCACCCGGACCGCCCGCCCCGCCCGAACCATCCGCCCCGCTCCGCCCGTCCAGCGCCGTGCCGATCAGTTCGCGGACGCGTCCGGTGTCCACGGGTACGCCGAACACCGCCTCGCTGTCCCGCACCAGCCGTTCCAGGTGCAGGGACAGGCCCCGGACGCGGCGCTCGGCGTCGACCCGGAGCGTGGTGAAGTGTCCGTACGAGGTGAGCGCCAGCGGGAGCAGGTCCTCGGCCGTGGCGGGCGGTTGGTTCACTCGTGCCATGCCGGCCAGCATGGCAGCCGGGCACCGCCGGCTGCCCGGCGGCCGGGCCCGTCACACCCCCGCGCGGACCGCCTCGCGGGCCTCCGGCCCGGTGGCCGCCAGCCGCTCCGCCGCCCGCTGTGCGCTGCCGCGCGCCCACCGGCCCGTCGTCACCCCGCCGAGCACCAGCACCGCGAAGCCGCACGCGGTCAGGATCCACCAGCCGGGCCGGGCTGCCGAGACGAAGGTGTCCGCGTACGCCGACCCGCTCACGCCCGCGGCCAGCACCGCGCCGACCACCGCCACGCCGAGGGTCTGGCCGAGCTGCCGGCTGGTGGAGGCGACGGCGGCGGCCACCCCGGCCTGGGCCCGGGGCATGCCGGAGACGGCGGTGTTGGTGATGGGCGCGTTGACGAAGCCGAAGCCGACGCCGAACAGGACGTAGCCGATGAAGAGGGTGACGTTCGACGTCTCCGCCTCGAAGGCGGCGAACAGCACCCCGCTCACCGTCATGGCGCCGCCCGCGACGAGCAGCGACAGCCGCGGCCCCCGGCTCGCCACCAGTCGCCCGGACAGCGGCGCGCACAGGAAGGTCGGCACCGCCATCGGCAGCATCCACAGGCCGGCGTGCAGGGCGTCGAGCCCGCGCACGTTCTGCAGGTACAGCGTGGACAGGAACAGGAAGCCGCCGAGCGAGGCGAACGCGCAGATCGCTGTCAGGGTCGCCCCGCTGAACGGCGCCGACCGGAAGAACCGCAGGTCGATGAGGGGTTCGCGGCGGCGCGGCTCATAGGCGAGCAGCCCGGCCAGCGCCAGTACGGCGACGATCGCGTACGGCAGCACGGTCGCGAACCCGGCGTTCGGCGCCTCGATGATCGCGTACGTCAGCGAGCCGAACAGCGCGATCACCAGCACCTGGCCCAGCGGGTCGGGACGGCGCGCCTTGGGCGCCCGGGACTCGGGGATGAAGCGCAGGGTGAGCAGGAGGGCGGCGAGGCCCACCGGCAGGTTGATCCAGAAGATCGCGCGCCAGCCGACCGACTCCACCAGTACTCCGCCGACCAGCGGCCCGGCGGCCATCGAGATGCCGACGACGGCGCCCCAGACGCCGATCGCGCGGGCCCGTTCGCGCGGGTCGGTGAAGGTGTTGGTGATGATCGACATGGCCACCGGGTTGAGCATCGAACCGCCCACCGCCTGCACCATCCGGAACGCCACCAGCGAGGACAGGTCGGGGGCGAGGGAACACAGCACCGAGCCGATGGTGAAGATCACCAGGCCCGCCATGAACACCTTCTTGCGGCCGATCCGGTCGGCCGTCGACCCGGCCAGCATCAGCAGCGCGGCGAGTACGAGGGTGTAGGCGTCGACCGCCCACTGGAGACCGGAGGTACTCGCGTCCAAGTCCCGTTGCATGGCGGGCAGGGCGACGTTCAGGACCGTGTTGTCGATGCTCACGATCAGCAGGCTCATGCAGCAGATCGCGAGCACGAGCATGCGGCGGCGGTGGGTCGGCTCGGGCATGCCGCCATCGTACGCCGATTTCGATAGTGTGGCTAACTAATGAGTTTTGCCATTTCATTGCCCGGCTCCGGCGCACGGCACAATGGAGGAATGTCCACGCCCGGCCCCGCGCCTCTCCAGATCGGTCCGCACACCGTCCAGCCGCCCGTCGTCCTCGCCCCGATGGCCGGGATCACGAACGCGCCCTTCCGCACCCTGTGCCGGGAGTTCAGTGCCGGCAAGGGCCTGTTCGTGAGCGAGATGATCACGACCCGGGCGCTGGTCGAGCGCAACGAGAAGACCATGCAGCTGATCCACTTCGACGCGACCGAGCAGCCGCGCTCGATCCAGCTGTACGGCGTCGACCCGGCCACCGTCGGCAAGGCGGTCCGCATGATCGTGGACGAGGACCTGGCCGACCACATCGACTTGAACTTCGGCTGCCCGGTCCCGAAGGTGACCCGCAAGGGCGGCGGCTCGGCGCTGCCCTTCAAGCGCCCCCTGCTGCGCGCGATCCTGCGCGAGGCCGTCACCGCCGCCGGTGACCTGCCGGTCACCATCAAGATGCGCAAGGGCATCGACGACGACCACCTCACCTACCTCGACGCCGGCCGGATCGCCGTCGAGGAGGGCGTCACGGCGGTCGCCCTGCACGGCCGTACCACCGCCCAGCACTACGGCGGCACCGCCGACTGGGACGCCGTCGCCCGGCTGAAGGAGGCCGTCCCGGAGATCCCGGTGCTCGGCAACGGCGACATCTGGTCGGCCGAGGACGCGCTGCGGATGGTGCGGGAGACCGGCTGCGACGGTGTCGTGGTCGGCCGCGGCTGCCTCGGGCGCCCGTGGCTGTTCGCCGACCTGGTGGCCGCCTTCGAGGGCCGGGACGACCGGGTCCGGCCCACCCTCGGCCTGGTCGCCGACGCGATGGTCCGGCACGCCGCCCTGCTCGGGGAGTGGATCGGCGACGAGGCCCGCGGCGTGATCGACTTCCGCAAGCACGTCGCCTGGTACCTCAAGGGCTTCGCGGTCGGCTCGCGGCTGCGGGGGCGGCTCGCCATCACCTCCACCCTGGCGGAACTGCGGGCCGGACTCGACGAACTGGACCTCACCCAGCCCTGGCCGGCCGGCGCCGACGGCCCCCGCGGCCGCACCTCCGGCAACAACCGCGTCGCCCTCCCGGACGGCTGGCTCAAGGATCCGTACGACTGCGCGGGCCTCGGCGCGGACGCGGAACTGGACACCTCCGGCGGCTGATCAGCCCTTCGCGGGGACGGAACCCTTCGCTGGGACGGACCCCTTCGCGGGGACGGAACCGTACGCCGTCAGGAACCGGTCGCGGAAGGCGCTCATCTTCCACACCGGGGTGTCCGCGCCCGGCTTCAGGCCCTCCGCCCAGCCCCAGTCGTCGATCGCGGCCAGCACCTTCGGGTCCTTGGCGACGATCGAGACCGGCACGTCCCGGCTGGCGTTCTGGCCGCTGACCCGGGCGATGGGCTGGTGGTCGCCGAGGAAGACCAGGACGGTGTCGTCGGTGCCGTACCGCTCCAGCCACTGGGTGAGACTGGTGACCGAGTACTGGATGGAGCGGCCGTACGCCTGCTTGGAGCGGGTGCTGTCGGCGACCACGTCGGACGGTTTCTCGCCCGCCTTCGCGATCGGCCCGAAGATCCGTCCGTCGCCCAGCTCGTCCCAGCCGACCATGCCGGGCACCGGCGCCCACGGCTGGTGACTGGAGGTCAGGACGATCTCCGCCATCAGCGGCCGGTCGCGCTCGCGGCCGTGCACCAGGCGCTGGAACGCCTCTAGGGCGTACTGGTCCGGCATCGTCGACCAGCTGAACTTCGGCCCCTGATAACCCAGCTGGAACGCGTTGTAGACCTTGTCCAGGCCGAAGAAGCCCGCCTCCGGCCACCCCTTCTGCACGCCCGGCATGATCCCGACGGTGTCCCACGCGCCGGTCTTCTCGAACGCCTTGGTGAGGGCGAGCCGGTCGCTGGAGGTCACCGTCCGGTAGCGCTGCTGGTTGTCGACCCACAGGCCGGACAGGAACGTGGAGTGGCCGAGCCAGCTGCTGCCGCCGTACGTCGCCGACGTCAGCCAGCCGCTCTTCGCGTGAAAGCCCGCCTTCGCCAGCGCCCCGGTGCTCGCGTCCAGCGTCCGGTCGACGCCAGGCGCGATCAGCGGGTCCTGCACGGCGCTGCGGCCGTAGCTCTCGATGAAGGTGAACAGCACGTCCTTGCCACGCAGGTCCGGCACCAGCTGTCCGGCCGGAGTGGCGCCGAAGGCGTCGTTCTCGGTCTCCTTGCGGAACGCCGCCTCGTCCCGCACGGTGTCCACCACCCGCCGGGCCTGCTGCTCCAGCGCCCCGCTGGCCCGGTCGGAGGCGAGCGGCAGCCCGGACAGCTGGAGGCCGAGCGCCGAGCAGGTGATCCACACCGTGGCGGCCACCAGCGCGCCCCGCCGCGCCCGCTCCCGGTGCGCGGCCAGCACCTCGCCGAGCCGCACCGCCGCCAGCGCCATCACCACCGGCAGCAGCACGGCGAGGGCGACCGCGCCGGCCGTGGCCCAGCCGGCCGTGGCCCCGCCCAGCGAGTCCGCGACGTAGGACCGCGCGTCGTCCAGCAGTCCCCAGTCGAGGACCAGGTTGAAACCCCGGCCCAGGTACTCCTGGAACCCGATGTCGAGCACGTTCAGCACGGTCAGCGCGCCGAGCAGGGCGCCGCCCAGCGCCGCCACCGCGCGGCGGGCCCGGCGCTCCAGCGCGAGCAGCAGCACGGCGCCGACGATCGCCTCCGCCGGCAGGCGCGTGAACCGGTTGGGCCGCAGCGCGGCGAGCGTGTTCGGCAGCAGCAGCGCCCCGAGGACGAGGAGCAGGGCCAGCACGGTCACCGACCGGCGCACCCCGACGGCTGTCCCCGGGTGCCGGGTGGGCCAGGCCCGCCAGTGGCCGAGGCGCGAGCGCGCGGCACCGAGCGGCGCCGCCTGCGCGAACCGCGTGAAGACAGACACCCGGGGATTCCCTCCGACGACACCGGTCCGGTGGCGGACCCGGCGTGGGGGCCCCGGGTCCGCCGCACCTCAGTACGGGGAACCGGCCGCCGGCGTTCACCGCGACGTCTGGAGGGGCGTACCGCGTACCGGGGAACCGGTCATCGGCGTCCGCCACGCCGCCGTGCCCCCACCCCCAAGCTCCCGCCGCCCGGACCCCCGCCCGGGATCACGCCCCGCCCACGGCGGTCAGCAGGGCCAGTGGTGTCGCCGCCGCCCGGGATTCCCGTACGCACGCGTGCGGATACGGCACCGGTTCCGGATGGGTCTCGCGCCCGTACCCGGCCAGCACCTCCGGCAGCCGGTGGCCGACCGCCGTCGCCGCGTCGACCATGCCGTGCGCCACCGTCCGCGCCTCGTCGTGCAGCCCGTAGCGGGCCAGGCCGAGCGCGATCAGCGCGTTGTCGTGCGGCCACACCGACCCCCGGTGGTACGACAGCGGGTGGTACGCCGGCTGCCCGGCGGCCAGCGTCCGCACCCCCCACCCGGAGAAGAAGTCGGGTTCCAGGAGCCGCCGCCCGACCAGTTCCCCGTACTCCTTGTCCAGCAGCCCGGACCACAGCAGATGCCCGGCGTCCGAGGCCAGCGCGTCCACCCGGCGCCCCTCGCCGTCCAGCGCGAGGGCGGGGAAGGCGTGCTCCGGCATCCAGAAGTCCCGCTGGAAGCGGTCGCGCAGATCACCGGCCGCCTGCTCCAGGAGCGCCGCGTACTTCTCGTCCGCCCACACCGTGCGGGCCAGCCACGCCGTGCGGCGCAGCGCGTCGTACGCGTACCCCTGGGCGCCCGCCGCCGCGACCGCGCCGGTCGGCCGGGTGCCGTCGGCGTGGCAGACCGCGCCGGGGGAGTCCTTCCAGTTCTGGTTGGCCAGGCCGCCCCGGTCGGCGCGGTAGACCAGGTAGCCGCGCGAGGTCAGCCCGCCGTGGTCCAGCATCCAGCCGACCGCGGCCCGGGCGTGCGGCTGAAGGCGGCGGGCCGTCGCCGCGTCCCCGGTCCGCTCCACGTACGCGCCGAGCAGCACCAGGAACAGCGGCGTGGCGTCCACCGAGCCGTAGTACCGCCCGTACGGCACCTGCCCGAAGTGCGCCAGCTCGCCGTGCCGTACCTCGTGCACGATCTTGCCGGGCCGGGCCACGCCCGGGTCGGTGCCGGAGGCGGTGCGCGTGGTCGCCTGGGTCGCGGCCAGCGCGGCCAGCGTGGCGGCGGCCGGCCGGGCCCGGTAGGGCAGCGTGAACAGGGAGGTCAGCAGCGCGTCGCGGCCCAGCAGGGTCAGGAACCAGGGGGCGCCGCCGGCCGGCACCCGCAGTTCCTCGCCGTCCGGGCCGGTCGCCGGGACCTGGAGCGTGGCCAGGTCCGCCAGGCCCCGCGCGCAGGCCGCCGCCAGCTCCGGCCAGCCGGTCGGGAAGGCCACGCCCCGGGCGAGCGCGTCCTCCTCGGCGCGCAGCCGCTCGACCGCGGTGGCGGGGGAGCGCGGCACCCGCACCGCCCGCCGGTGCCCGTGCGGCCGGGCGACCACCCGCAGCACCAGCTCCGCCGTGCCGTGCGGTTCGAGGTCGAGGGTCCACACCAGCCGCCGGGCCCCGGTCCCGGTCTCCTCCACCGCGTCCGGCGCGGGCTGCGAGGTCACCGTGGTGACGGACCGCCACTCGCCGCGCCGGTAGCCGAACTCCACGCCGTGCGGCAGCACCTCGCGAAAGCGGGTGGCGCCGGGCTTGGCGTAGGTGCGGTGGTCGGCGCGGAGTTCGAACTGGTCGGCGAAGTCGGCGTCGGCGGTGAGCGCGAGGCGGATCGCCACCGGCTCCGGGCGGTTGCTGGTCACCCGCAGCGTCTCGACGAACGAGCCGTCCCCGACGGCCTGTTCGCGAAAGAGCGTGTACGCCGGCGGCTCGTCGCGGCCGCCGCGCGGCACCAGCACACAGCGGGCGCTGTCCCCGCCCGTGACGGGGGTGAGGGCCTCCGGTACGGCGCCGTCGACGGTGAGCTGCCACCGGCTGAGATGCCGCGCGTCCCGGACGAACAGGCCGTCCGGCGCACCACCGCCGCGCACCCCGCTGATGTCTCCGTGATCACCCACGGCCGCGAACGTGCCGCCGTACACAAGCAGATGATGTCGTTCCGTCATCCCCGGTCCCCTCCCTGGTGGCCGCCATACTGAAGCCAGGGGTGCGCGAAGGACAGTCGAGCCGCCGGTGACGACCGACGGTGACTACCCTTTAGTTACGTCTATTTAACACGCATAACTCACTATGTAATGCAAGGTTGAGAAACACAAGGGGGTGCGCATGACGGAACGGCCCGTCAGGACCGGCCAAGCGAGCGCCGGCGATCTGCTCGACCTGGTGCGCAGCGGCCGGGCCACCACCCGGGGCGCGCTCCAGCAGGCCACCGGCCTGTCCCGGGCCACCGTGGGCCAGCGCCTGGACCGGCTCTTCCGCGCGGGCTGGCTGCGCGAGGGCGCGGGCGGCCCGGTCGACTCCCCGCTGGGCGGACGCCCCGCCATCACCCTGGAGTTCGACGACGCGCACGCCGTCGTCCTCGCCGCCGACCTGGACACCCGGCACGCCCGCGCCGCGCTGCTCACCCTGACCGGCGAGATCATCGTCGAGCGCGGCGGCGTCCTGGTCGTCGAGGACGGCCCCGAGGCGGTCCTCGGCGAACTGGGCCGCTGGTTCGCCGAACTGCTGGAGAAGGCCGGGCACGGCATCGACGAGGTGTGCGGCATCGGCCTGGCGGTGCCGGGGCCGGTCGAGCGCGGCACCGGCCGGGTGGTGCAGCCGCCGATCATGCCGGGCTGGGACGGCTACGACATCCGGGGCCGGCTGGCCCGCGCGGTCGCCGAGCACACCGGTCCGGCGGCCGCCTCGGTGCCCGTGCTGGTGGACAACGACGCCAACCTCATGGCCTACGCCGAGCAGCGCGCCGCGCACCCGGACGCCTCGGCGTTCGTGCTGGTCAAGGTGTCGACGGGCATCGGTGCCGGGGTGGTGGTGGACGGTCACATCTTCCGCGGCACGGACGGCGGGGCCGGCGACATCGGCCACATCCGGGTGCCGGAGGGCGCCCAGGCGCTGTGCCGGTGCGGCTCGTACGGCTGTCTGGCGGCCGTCGCCAGCGGGGGCGCCGTGGCCCGGCGGCTGACCGCGGCCGGCGTACCGGCGGAGTCCGGCTCGGACGTGCGCAAGCTGCTGGCGGGCGGCCACCCGGAGGCGGTCGCGCTGGCCCGGGAGGCGGGGCGGCTGGTCGGCGACGTCCTGGCGACCGTCGTCACCCTGCTCAACCCCGGTGTGCTGATGATCGCCGGAGATCTGGCCGGCACCCCCTTCCTCACCGGCGTGCGGGAACTGCTCTACCAGCGGGCGCTGCCGCGCTCCACGGCCCGGCTGGAGGTCGTCACCTCCCGGCTCGGCGAGCGGGCCGGGCTGATCGGGGCGGGCGCGCTGGTGGTGGAGCACCTGTACGCGGCGGAACGGGTGGAGGAGCGGTTGCGGACGCTCGGGGTCTGAAGCTCCGGGTCTGACGCGTGTGACATCTGTGTTTCCGTCCCGGGGCGGCGTCCGCATGGTGAAATCCGGGCCGCTGTGGCAGCGTGATTCTCGCCACCCCTGATAAGGGGTACGCTCAGATGAGCGGATCATGCGCGACTGCACTTCTCCAAAGTGTGGCACTCAGTGCCACCACTTGATCGTTCATCGATCGAACTCAATCGAAGCTGAAGGCGCTCAAGTGAGCGCCTGGCGGGGTCGGCACGACTTCCTGTGTTCAAGAAGTGAACACAGGAACCGCCAGCCGCTTGCCGTGCCTTGACATTCGATCCACTGGCGGACGAGTGGTTACGGGCTTATGACGGACAAGTGGACGTACCCAGACGCCTTCGATCTGGGTACATTCCTCGCCGTCAGGGCAGCCACCGCGTCCTCGAGGAGTCGAGACCCGTGTCGGAAAACAAAGATCCCCAGGATCCCCAGGTAGCGAAGTTCGTTTACGACTTCACCGAGGGCAACAAAGACCTCAAGGACCTGCTCGGTGGCAAGGGCGCCAACCTCGCCGAGATGACCAACCTGGGCCTGCCGGTCCCGCCCGGCTTCACCATCACCACCGAAGCCTGCAAGACCTACCTGGACAGCGGCGCGGAACCGGCGGCACTGCGTGACGAGGTGAGTGCGCACCTCGACGCCCTCGAAGCGACGATGGGCAAGAAGCTCGGCCAGCCCGACAACCCGCTGCTGGTCTCCGTCCGCTCGGGCGCCAAGTTCTCCATGCCCGGCATGATGGACACGGTCCTCAACATCGGGCTCTCCGACAAGTCCGTGCAGGGCCTGGCCGCCCAGGCCGGCGACGACCGGTTCGCCTGGGACTCCTACCGCCGCCTCATCCAGATGTTCGGCAAGACCGTCCTCGGCGTCGACGGCGACCTCTTCGAGGAGGCGCTGGAGAAGGCGAAGGCCGCCAAGAAGGTCACGGTCGACACCGAGCTGGAGGCCGCCGACCTGAAGAAACTGGTCACCTCCTTCAAGAAGATCGTGAAGAAGGAGGCCGGCCGGGACTTCCCGCAGGATCCGCGCGAGCAGATGGACCTCGCCATCCACGCGGTCTTCGACTCCTGGAACACCGACCGGGCCAAGCTCTACCGCCGCCAGGAGCGCATCCCGCACGACCTGGGCACGGCCGTCAACGTCTGCTCGATGGTCTTCGGCAACCTGGGCCCGGACTCCGGCACCGGCGTCGCCTTCACCCGCGACCCCGCCTCCGGCCACCAGGGCGTCTACGGCGACTACCTCCAGAACGCCCAGGGCGAGGACGTGGTCGCGGGCATCCGCAACACCGTCCCGCTCGCCGACCTGGAGCGGATCGACAAGAAGTCGTACGACCAGCTGATGCAGATCATGGAGACGCTGGAGAACCACTACAAGGATCTCTGCGACATCGAGTTCACCATCGAGCGCGGCCAGCTGTGGATGCTCCAGACCCGGGTCGGCAAGCGCACCGCCGGCGCCGCGTTCCGGATCGCCACCCAGCTCGTCGACCAGGGCCTGATCGACGAGGCCGAGGCGCTCACCCGGGTCAACGGCGCCCAGCTCGCCCAGCTGATGTTCCCCCGCTTCGACGACACGGCCAAGGTCGAGCAGGTCGGCCGGGGTATCGCGGCCTCGCCGGGCGCGGCGGTCGGCAAGGCGGTCTTCGACTCGTACACGGCCGTCAAGTGGTCCCGTTCGGGCGAGAAGGTCATCCTGATCCGCCGCGAGACCAACCCCGACGACCTGGACGGCATGATCGCGGCCGAGGGCATCCTGACCTCGCGCGGCGGCAAGACCTCGCACGCGGCCGTGGTGGCGCGCGGCATGGGCAAGACCTGTGTCTGCGGCGCGGAGGAGCTGGAGGTCGACACCAAGCGCCGCCGGATGACGGTCCCCGGCGGGCATGTGGTGGAAGAGGGCGACGTCGTCTCCATCGACGGCTCGTCCGGCAAGGTCTACCTGGGCGAGGTCCCGGTCGTCCCCTCCCCGGTCGTCGAGTACTTCGAGGGCCGGATGCACGCGGGCGCCGAGGACGCCGACGAACTGGTCGAGGCGGTGCACCGCATCATGGCCTTCGCCGACCGCAAGCGCCGGCTCCGGGTGCGCGCCAACGCCGACAACGCGGAGGACGCGCTGCGCGCCCGCCGCTTCGGCGCCCAGGGCATCGGCCTGTGCCGCACCGAGCACATGTTCCTCGGCGACCGCCGCGAACTGGTGGAGCGCCTGATCCTGGCCGACACCGAGGCCGAGCGCGAGGAGTCCCTGAAGGAACTCCTGCCCCTCCAGAAGCGGGACTTCGTCGAGCTCTTCGAGGCGATGGACGGACTCCCGGTCACCATCCGCCTGCTGGACCCGCCGCTGCACGAGTTCCTCCCCGACATCACGGAACTCTCGGTCCGGGTGGCGCTCGCCGAGTCCCGCCAGGAACCCCACGAGAACGAACTCCGGCTCCTCCAGGCCGTCCACCGTCTGCACGAGCAGAACCCGATGCTGGGCCTGCGGGGCGTCCGCCTGGGCCTGGTCATCCCCGGTCTCTTCACGATGCAGGTACGGGCCATCACGGAGGCGGCCGCCGAGCGCAAGGCCGCCAAGGGCGACCCGCGCGCCGAGATCATGATCCCGCTGGTGGGCACGGTCCAGGAGCTGGAGATCGTCCGTGAGGAGGCCGACCAGGTGGTGGCCGAGGTCGAGGCCGCCACCGGCACGTCGCTCAAGCTGGCGATCGGCACGATGATCGAACTCCCGCGCGCCGCGCTGACCGCCGGGCAGATCGCGGAGTGCGCGGAGTTCTTCTCCTTCGGCACGAACGACCTGACCCAGACGGTGTGGGGCTTCAGCCGCGACGACGTCGAGGCGTCCTTCTTCACCGCCTACCTGGAGAAGGGCATCTTCGGCGTCTCCCCGTTCGAGACGATCGACAAGGACGGCGTCGGCTCGCTGGTCGCCGCCGCCGCGAAGGCCGGCCGGGCCACCCGCCCCGACCTGAAGCTCGGCGTCTGCGGCGAGCACGGCGGCGACCCGGAGTCCGTGCACTTCTTCCACGAGGTGGGCCTGGACTACGTCTCCTGCTCCCCGTTCCGCATCCCGGTCGCCCGCCTGGAAGCGGGCCGCGCGTCGGTCCAGTCCACGGGCAGCGACCACCGCTAGCCCCGGAGTCACCGCCCGTCATCCACCACCCTCACCGACCGGCGGCGGCACCGGTGCACGAGAAGGGGGCGGCACCCTTGTGCGGGGGTGCCGCCCCTTCGGCCTGGACCGACCCGGCGGTCGGGCACCGGGCGGCGTGACCGCGCGGACGGGGCGCGCCCCCGGTGGTGGGGCCGTTGCCCGTGCGCCGCGTGCGCAACGGTGATCCGTCCCCCACACGGATGGCTCGCCCCGGTCGCCCGGCTGCCGCCGGCGGGGGCGGGCAGCCTGCTCCAGACCGTTCAAGTACGCCTGGAGGAGACCGCCTTGAGTACTCCCGCCCCGGACTCGTTCCGGATCACCAGCGCGCCCGACCTCGTCTACGGGGTGTGGGACGACAAGCGGTTCGAGACCAAGTCGACCGACTGGGTGCAGGTGCCCGGCGCCGAGGTCCATCTCATGCTCGGCCAGGGCTGGCCGTCCCAGGGAGCCCGGTTCGTGGCGACCTTCAGTGCCGAGGCGCTGTGTTCCGACACCGACAAGGACGGCCAGGGCGTGCTCCAGGCCACCGTGTTCTTCGGGGACGAGCAGGGCGAACCGGTCAGCACCAACCACCGGTTCGCCACCGCCCGGGGCAACCCGGAGTGGTCGAGCCACACCTTGATCCGGACCGTGCGGTTCGAGCCCGACACCGCCGTACGGGACGTCTCGGCCCGGGTCAGGCTGAAGCTGAACGGGGCCGAGGGCGGGGTGCAGAACTGGTTCCTGAAGATCGAGCGGTTCAGCCTCTGACGCCGGGCCGGCCGGGTCGGTGCGTCACTCGCAGCCGACCCCGTCCCCGTCCCGGTCCAGATGCGACCCGTAGCCGGGGTCGCCCGCGTGGACAGGGGCGGCACCGGCGGCCCGGGCGGCGTCGCAGTTCTGGTAGTAGACGGAGCCGCCCCCGGCGTCCGCGGCGTCGTCGGTGTCCGCGACGGCCGCCTCCTCCGTCACCGTCTTCGTGACGGTGACCTTGACCCTGACCGTCTCCTTCGCCGTCACCGTCGCCGCCGGCTCGGGGTCAGCGGTCGCCGTCGCCGTCGCGGTCGCCGTCTTCGTCACGGTGGCCGTGGGCGCCGCCGCGGCGGCCGTGGTCTTCGTGTCGTCTCTCGCGCCGTCACCGCCACCGCCCATGCCGACCCCGATGAGCAGGGCCAGCACGAGGGCGGGCAGCACGTACCGCTTCCGGGCCCACTTGGGGGCGGGCCCGGAAGCGGGCGGCGGCTGGGGCGCGCCAGGATACGGCTGATAGGGCTGGGGCGGCTGGTAGGGGCGGGGCGGCTGGTACGGCTGGTACGGCTGGTGTGGCTCGTGCGGCTGGTACGGGCTGGTCATCGGGTCCCCCTGAGGTGGTTGCTCGAGGGAACGACCGTACGGCGAGCGCCCGGAGTTATGGAGGGTATGTGACGAAGGCGTGATGTATCCGTGTCGTCGGTGGTGGCTCGTCGGGCCTAGCCGTCGACCTCGTACTGCCCGACCTCCAGGAAGTACCGCAGACCTTCCGGGGTGTTGTCGTCCAGTGCCGCGCTCGCCGCCGCGCGCAGGGCGTCGCTGCTGCCGGGGTCGGCGAGGATACGGGCGATGGCGACCGCGTCGTCCTCGGCCTGGGCGAGGCGGTAGCCGGTCTCCAGCCAGGCGCGGATCTCCGCCGGGTCGTCGTTGTCGAGGAGCTGGTTGACCTCCGCGATGACCCGCTTGCCGCTGTCCGGGTCGGCGAGGAGGGTGGTGATGGCGACCCGGTCGTCCTCGGCCCGCGCGAGTGGGTAGCCGGTCTCCAGCCAGGCGCGCATCTCCTCGGTGTCGTCGTTGTCGAGGAGCTGGTTGATCTCGGCCTTGACCCGCCTGCCGCTGTCCGGGTCGGCGAGGATCCTGGCGAGGGCGACGCGTATCCCGGTCGGGTCCAGGTCGTCGTAGGGCGAGTCCGCGGTCGCCGCGGTCGCCGCGGCGGCCGTCGGCGCCGGGGCGGCGGCGAACGACGGCGTGGCGAGCAGCAGGGCCGGGGCGAGGGCGCCGGCGGCCACGGCGAGGGTCACGCGGGTCAGTCTCACGGAGTCAACCACCTTGTTCGTAGGCGTAGTCGGAATCGTGCGCGCATCCTCCCAAGGGGACGGGCCGGAGTCATTGCCCGGACCGGGCAGCCCGCGCCGGTCGTTCCTTCCGGCGGCCCGCCCTGTGCCGGCCGGCTCCTCCGCCCCGCGCCGGAGCGGGCCGCACCGCGCGCCCGCGCACCAAGTGCACCCTTAAGAGCGGTTTATCGCTTAATGAGGTGTTCGCCGGTGGTGGCGGGTATCGCCCCGTCAGGCCCGCGATCCGGCGGGCCTCGCGCTGAAGGGGGGATCACCGCGATGACTGCCGCGGAGACCGAAACCGAAAGGTCGTGCCCGTTCCGGCACGACGACGCTCTGGAGCCCGACCCGTATCTCACCCGGATGCGCACCGAGGCCCCCGTGGCCCGGGTCCGCATGCCGTACGGGACGGGCACCTGCTGGCTGGTGACCCGCTACGCGGACGTGCAGACGGTGACCTCGGACCGGCGGTTCAGCCGGGCCGCGCTGGCCGGCCGGGACTTCCCGCGGATCACCCCGGAGCCCATCGCCCAGTCCGAGTCGATCAACCTGATGGACCCGCCCGCGCTCAACCGGGTGCGCCGCCTGGTCGTCAAGGCGTTCACCACGCCCCGGGTCGAGGCGCTGCGCCCGTGGACCCAGCGGACCACGGACGCGCTGCTGGACACGATGGCCGAGCACGGCCCGCCCGCCGACATCGTCGCCCATCTCGCCGACCAGCTACCACTGATGACCATCAGTCAGCTGATGGACATCCCGGAGGCGGACCGGCCGCGGCTGCGTCACTGGGCGATGGCGATGATGTCGATGAGCGCCGCCGACCGCTCCTCGGCGCTGGAGGCGAAGGCCGCGCTGCGCGCCTACTTCACCGAACTGACCGCCGCCCGGCGGCGCGACCCGGGCGACGACCTGATCAGCTCGATGGCCACCGCCCGCATCGGCGACGAGACGCTGGACCAGGACGAACTGGCCGTCCTCGCCATGCTCCTGCTGGTCACCGGCCACGACACCACCACCTACGACATCTGCAACAGCGTCTACACGCTGCTCACCCACCCCGGTCACCTCGCCCAGCTCCGGGCCCGCCCCGAACTCCTCCACCAGGCCCTGGAGGAACTGCTCCGCTACATCCCGTTCCGCCAGGGCGTCGGCATCCCCAGGGTCGCCCTGGTGGACGTGGAGCTCGGCGGCCAGGTCATCCGGGCCGGCGACACCGTGCACGTGTCGTACCTGACCGCCAACCGCGACGGCCTGGTCTACGACCGGCCCGACGAGCTGGACTTCGCGCGGCCGGCACCGGCCGGGCACATGGCCTTCGGCTACGGCAGCCACCACTGCCTCGGCTCCCACCTGGCCCGGATGGTCCTCCAGGTGGCCATCGGCACCCTCCTCGCCCGGTTCCCCGGGCTGCGGCTGGCGGTGCCCGCGGACCAGGTGCGGTGGAACACCGTGTCGATCTGGCGCTATCCGCTCGCTCTCCCGGTGACCTGGTAGGGCCCGGACATGGCCACGCTGTGCAGGCCGGCCATCGCCGTGCCCGAGCACGTCATCACCCGCGAGCAGACCCTCGACCTGGCCAGGGAACTGCACGCCGGCCACCCGCAGCTGAAACTGGCGCTGCGCCTGATCGCCAACACCGGGGTGCGCACCCGGCACCTGGTGCAGCCCATCGAGGAGACGCTGCGCCATCCCGGCTTCACCGCGCGCAACGCCCGGTACGAAGCGGAGGCCAAGGCCCGGGTCCCCGAGGCCACCCTGCGGGCGCTGGCCCACGCCGAACTCACGCCCCGCGACATCGACATGATCATCTACGTGTCGTGCACGGGCTTCATGATGCCGTCGATGACCGCCTGGCTCATCAACACGATGGGCTTCGGGCCCGAGACCCGGCAACTGCCGATCGCCCAGCTCGGCTGTGCCGCGGGCGGCGCCGCCATCAACCGCGCGCACGACTTCTGCACCGCCTATCCCGAGGCCAACGTGCTGATCCTGGCCTGCGAGTTCTGCTCGCTGTGCTACCAGCCGACCGACCTGGCGGTGGGCAACCTGCTCTCCAACGGCCTGTTCGGCGACGCCATCGCCGCCGCGGTGGTCCGCGGCCGGGGCGGCACGGGCGTACGCCTGGACCACAACGGCTCGCACCTGGTGCCCGGCACCGAGCGCTGGATCTCCTACGGCGTCCGCGACACCGGCTTCCACTTCATGCTCGACAAACGGGTGCCCGGCACCATGGCCGACCTCGCGCCCGCCCTGCGCGCCCTGGCCGAGCTGCGCGACTGGGACATCTCCCGGCTCGCCTTCTACATCGTGCACGCCGGCGGGCCCAGGATCCTGGACGACCTGTGCACCCACCTGGACCTGCCGCCGCGGATGTTCCGCTACAGCCGGGCCACCCTCACCGAGCGCGGCAACATCGCCAGCGCCGTCGTCTTCGACGCCCTGGAGCGCCTCTTCGCCGACGGCGGGGCCGGCCCCGCGGACCGGGGCATCGTGGCGGGCTTCGGCCCCGGCATCACCGCCGAGATCACCCTCGGCACATGGAGCGGGGCCGAGGAACTGGTCAGCGCGGCACCGCGACCGCGGTGAACGTCGTCTGGGGCGTCTGCGGGCTGGTGAAGCGGGCGTTGACCAGGTACAGCCGGTCGCCGAAGCGGGCGGCGGTGGTGGGGACGTCGAAGCGCGGGTCGGTGATCGTGCGGCGCAGGGTGGCCGTCGTGACCTTGGCGTTCAGCTCCCAGACGCTGATCAGGTTCAGGCGGTTCTGTACGACGTACAGGGTGCGGCCGATGCGCAGCAGGCCGTCGCCGTTGACGACGTCGGCCGCGCCGGACAGCGTGATGCGGCGGGCGGCACCGGTGCGCAGACTGACGTGGTACAGCTCGCCCGGGGTGCTCTTGACGACGATCAGACCGGTGCCGTCGGGCGAACCGACGATGCCGTTGGCGTTGTTGACGTCCGGGAGCTGCTGCCAGTCGCCGGTCAGCGGCAGCGCCCGGACCTCGCCGGGCCGGCCGCGCGGGACGCCGTACAGGACCGCCTCGCGCGAGTCGGTGAACCAGGCGCGGTCGCCGAGCAGGATCACGTCGTTGATGAAGTGGCCGGTGGCGGCGGTGAGCTGGTGGGTGCGCAGGATCGCCCCGGTGCGGGCGTCGATGATCCGGGCCGTGCCGCCGCCGCCCCCGGCGACGTGGAGCAGGCCGTCCCGGTCGAGTTTGAGGCCGATGGAGGCGGTACCGGTGGCGCCGGCGTACAGCACCTCGCCCCGGCCGGTGCGCAGGTCGGTCCGGTAGATGCCGCCGTGCGCGCGCGAGCCCTGGTAGGCGTACGGCCGGGCGCCGATGGTGATGCCCTCCGGGAGCCAGCCGGCGGGCAGCGGGAACTCGGTGGGCCAGGGCGCCTCGCGGGTGGCGGCCCGGGCCGGACCGGTCGCGGCGGTCACCGCGAGGGCGGTGCCGACGGCGCCGCCGAGCAGCGCGCGGCGGGACGGGCGGGCGGGCAGGTCGGTCATGATGCGCCTCCGGAACGTGAGCGGACGTGCGGAGCATGGGCGGACGTGCGGAACGCGAGCGCACCCAGTCAAACGTGGTGCCCGCGCGAACTCGACGGGCCGCCCCAACCCGACAGGAAACCGACAGCGAGCGGCCGGGCGCCTAAGCGGTCTGCCCGCCGTCCACCACCAGGTCGGTGCCGACCACGGACGCGGCGGCGTCCGACGCCAGATACAGCACGGCCGCCGCGACCTCCGCGACCGCCGACGCCCGGCCGAGCGGCAGCTCCGTGCGCATCCGGGCGGCCCGGCCGGCCTCCGTCTCGCCCGGCCGCAGCGACATGGCGGTCGCGGTGGCGCCGGGGGAGACGGCGTTGATCCGGACGCCGTCCGCGATGTGGTCCAGGGCGGCGCCCCGGGTGAGGACGGAGACGGCCGCTTTGCCGGCCGCGTACGCGGCGGCGCCCGCACTGCGCTTGTGCAGGCCGAAGGTGGAGGCGATGTTGACGATCGCGCCGCCGCCCGGCTGCGTGCGCATCTGCCGGATCTCGGCCCGCAGCGCGTGGAAGACCCCGGTGACGTTGGTGTCGAGCTGCACCCGCCAGTCGTCGTCGGACAGGTCCGCCAGCGCGGTCCCGCCGCGGAAGACGCCCGCGTTGTTGACGGCGATGTCGAGTGACCCGAAGTGCCCGACGGCCGCGTCCACCACCGCCTGGACATCGGCGGCGCGGGACACGTCCGCCGGGACCGCCAGCGCCTTGCCGCCCGCCTCCTCGATGCGGGCCGCCGTCTCGGCCAGTGGCTCGGCCCGGCGCCCGGCGACGGCCACCCGGGCCCCCTCGGCGGCCAGCGCCAGCGCGACGGCGCGTCCGATGCCGGAACCGGCTCCGGTGACGAGGGCGGTGCGGTCGGTGAAACGGTGGGCGGTCATGGAACTCCCCTTTTCTTGACCGATCGGTTCGTTATAAGGGCGGCGAAAAACCCCTCCGCGGAGGGGTGTTCCGGCGCCCCGGCGTCCAGGTGGCTCAGTCGAGCAGTGCCAGCGCCTGTTCCGCCGCGTCCCTGACCCGGGCCGGGTCGGCGGCGGCCTTCCCCACCACCCGCAGCCCCTGGAGCAGCACCAGCAGCATGCGGGCCAGGGCGCGCGGATCGCGGCCGGCCGGCAAATCGCCCTCGGCGCGGGCCCGCTCCAGCGCCGAGTACAGCGCGGTCTCCAGCTGGTCCCAGTTGCGCTCCACCCGCCGGGCGGCGGCCGGGTCGTGCGGGGCCAGCTCGGCCGCCGTGTTGGTGACGAAGCAGCCCCGTTCGCGCAGGCCGTCGCGGGTGGCCTCGGCCGCGTAGCGCCGGACCAGGGCGCGTACTCCGGGCAGGGCGAGACCCGGCCGGGCCAGGTCCTGGAGCAGATCCGGCAGCAGTCCCCGCTCGTAGTGCTCCAGCGCCTTCAGGTACAGCTCGTGCTTGCTGCCGAAGGTGGCGTAGACGCTGCCGCGCCCGATCCCGAGGTGCGCCACGAGATCGGACATCGACGTCGCCTCGTAGCCGCGCCGCCAGAACAGCTCCAGGGCTGCCCGCAGCGCGGCGTCCGGATCGAACTCCTTGGTCCTGGCCACGCCCGGCAGCCTAGAGCTATCCGGAACGATCGGTCAAGATAAGCGGTCGGCGGCTACGACGCCTTCACCTCGTACGCCGTCACCCGCACCGCGTCGTCGTCCAGGCACTGCCCGGTGGCGAGGTCGAAGCGCTGCTTCAGCAGCGGGGAGGCGACGAACGGGCGTCCCTGGTGGGTGCCGGTCAGGCCGCGGGAGAGGACCGCCGCGCCGGTGAACGGGTCGCGGTTGTCGATGGCGTACAGGTCACCCCTGCGGTCGCGGAACAGGGCGGCCTGGCTGCCGTCGGGCAGCAGGGCGGCCACCCCGCGGCCCGGGAGCAGGGCGCCGAGATCGCAGGCCGCGAACCAGCCGTCACTCAGCCGCAGTTGTACCTTCAGGTCGGTCGTCTCGGGTGCCAGGGTCATCGCTGGGCGCTTCCTTCCAGGGTTTCCAGAGGGCGGTGGCCGATGGAGAGCAGCGGCAGGTCGGGCTTCATCTGGTCGCGCTCCGGGACGAAGCCGACGACCGGGTCGGGGGTGTCCGGCGCGTTGACGAAGGACACGAACCGGGCCAGCTTCTCCGGGTCGTTGATGGTCTCGGCCCACTCGTCGCGGTAGCCGGCGACGTGCGCGGACATCAGCCGCTCCAGCTCGTCGCAGATGCCGAGCGAGTCGTGCACGACCACGTCCCGCACGTGGTCCAGGCCGCCGGGGACGCGCTCCAGCCAGGTGGAGGTGCGCTCCAGGCGGTCGGCGGTACGGATGTAGAACATCAGGAACCGGTCGATGAGGCGGACCAGTTCGGCGTCGGACAGATCCTGCGCGAGCAGGTCCGCGTGGCGCGGGGTGGCGCCGCCGTTGCCGCCGACGTAGAGGTTCCAGCCGCTGGAGGTGGCGATGATGCCAAAGTCCTTCGACTGGGCCTCGGCGCACTCGCGGGCGCACCCGGAGACCGCCGACTTCAGCTTGTGCGGGCTCCTGAGCCCCCGGTAGCGCAGCTCCAGGTCGATCGCCATCCGCACCGAGTCCTGCACGCCGTACCGGCACCAGGTCTGCCCGACACAGGACTTCACCGTCCGCAGCGACTTGCCGTAGGCGTGCCCGGACTCGAAGCCGGCGTCCACCAGCCGGGCCCAGATCGACGGCAGCTGCTCCACCCGGGCGCCGAACATGTCGATCCGCTGGCCGCCGGTGATCTTCGTGTAGAGCCCGAAGTCCCGGGCGATCTCACCGATCACGATCAGCTTCTCCGGCGCGATCTCCCCGCCGGGGATCCGCGGCACCACCGAGTACGAGCCGTTCTTCTGGAGGTTGGCCAGGAAGTGGTCGTTGGTGTCCTGGAGCGCCGCCTGCTCACCGTCCAGCACATAGCCGCTGGCGCCGATCGCCGGCGCCAGCGAGGCGATGATCGAGCCGACCGTCGGCTTGCAGACCTCGCACCCGTCACCACCCCGGGCCTCGTCCCGCCCGTGCCGGTCCAGCAGCTCCTGGTAGGAGGTGATCCGCAGGGCCAGCACGATCTCGTACAGCTCCTCGCGGGTCTGCCCGAAGCAGCCGCACAGGCCCTTGTCGACGACGACGCCGCTCGCCTCCAGCTCGGCGTCGACGAGCTGCCCGAGCACCTTCACGCACGACCCGCAGCCGGTACCGGCCTTGGTGCACTTCTTCACCTCGGGCACGGTGACGCACCGGTGCTCGGTGACCGCGCCCCGGATCGCGCCCTTGGTGACGTTGTGGCAGGAGCAGATCACCGCGTCGTCGGGGAGCGCGGACGGGCCGAGCTGGACCGGCTCCCCGGCCCCGGCCGGCAGCACCAGCGCCTCGGGGGAGATCGGCGGCACCGACCCGGTGAACGCCTTCAGCGTCCCGTACGCCTCCGCGTCCCCGACCAGGATGCCGCCGAGCAGCGTGCCGTCCCGCCCGATGACCAGCTTCTTGTACAGCCCGGCCCGGGAGTCGGAGTAGACGACGTCCAGGCAGCCGTCCGCCGTGCCGTGCGCGTCGCCGAAGGACGCCACGTCCACGCCGAGCAGCTTCAGCTTGGTGGACAGGTCGGCGCCGGTGAAGGACGCCTCGTCGGCGGCGATCGTGGCCGCGACCGTCAGCGCCTGCTCGTACCCGGGCGCGACCAGCCCGTACACCCGCCCGTCCACGGCCAGCGCGCACTCGCCGATGGCGAAGACGTGCGGGTCGGACACGGTCCGGCACTGCTCGTCGACCGCGATGCCGCCGCGCTCGCCGACCGTCAGCCCGCACTCCCGGGCCAGCTGGTCACGCGGCCGTACCCCGGCGCTGAACACCACCAGGTCGGTGGCGAGCTCGGACCCGTCGGACAGCTTCATCCCGCTGACCGCACCGTCCGCGCCGACCACGATCTCCTGGGTGCCGACGCCCGTGTGCACGGACAGCCCCATGTCCTCGATGGTGCGCAGCAGCGCCGCGCCACCGCCCTCGTCCACCTGGACGGGCATCAGCCGGGGCGCGAACTCCACGATGTGCGAGGTGAGCCCGAGCCCCTTCAGCGCACCGGCCGCCTCCAGGCCGAGCAGCCCGCCGCCCACCACCGCGCCGGTCGTCGCGGTCTTCGCGTACTCCTCGATGGCGAGCAGGTCCTCGATCGTGCGGTACACGAAACACCCGGTGGCGTCCTTGCCGGGGACCGGCGGCACGAACGGGAAGGACCCGGTGGCCAGCACCAGCACGTCGTACCCGAAGACCTGCCCCGAGCGCGCGGTGACCGTGCGCGCCTCCCGGTCGACGGTCTCGGCGGCGTCCCCGATCCGCAGCTCGATGCCGTGCTCGGCGATGAACGCCAGGTCGGTCATCGACAGGTCGTCCGGGGTCTTCCCCGAGAAGTACGAGGTGAGGGCGACCCGGTCGTAGGCGGGACGCGGCTCCTCGCACAGCACGACCACGCGGTGCGTGGCGGTCAGGCCGCGCTCGGCGAGCGCTTCGAGGAAGCGCTGGCCGACCATGCCGTGGCCGACCAGCACGATCGTGGCCGTCTTCTCCGTGGACATCAGGAGCCTCCGTCGTTGGTGAGCAGGTGGAGCAGCGGGCCGTCGTCGGGGAGCGGCTCTGCTCCCTCCCAGGCGCGGGCGAGCGCGCCGACGGTGCCGAGTTCGCCGACGAGAACCCCGCCGACCAGGCGGTCGTCGCGGACGACGACCTTGCGGTACGTGCCCCGGGTGGCGTCGGCGAGCTGCACGACGTCGTCTCCGGGCAGGGGTTCGGTCTCGCCGAACGCGGCGAGGTCGAAGGGGCTGTCCGGCCCGGTGAGGGTGAGCCGGGTCAGCGAGCGGGTGCCGGTGTAGCGGGCGCCGGGCCGCCCGGCCAGCACCTCGGCGAGCGCGCCGGCCTGTTCCAGCGCCGGGGCGGCGAGCCCGTACAGCGTGCCGTCGTGCTGCGCGCAGTCCCCGATCGCGCGGATGTCCGGATCACTGGTGCGCAGCTCGTCGTCGACGACGACGCCCTTGCGTACGTCCAGTCCGGCCTCCGTCGCGAGCCCGGTGCGCGGCCGCACCCCGCAGGCCAGCACCACCAGGTCGGCGTCGAGGGCGAACCCGTCGGCCAGCTCCACCGACCGCACCGCACCGCCGACCGAGCGCACGTCGCGCACCCGGCACTCGGTGTGCACCTCGACGCCGAGGTCCTCCAGATGCCGGCGGACCAGCCGGGAGGCGGCCGGGTCGAGCTGCCGTTCCATCAGCCGCTCGGCCTGCTGGGCCAGCATCACCTGGGCGCCGCGCACGGCCAGCGCCCGCGCGGCGGACACCCCGAGCAGCCCGCCCCCGATGACGACCACCCGGGCCCCCGGGCGCACCGCGTCCGACAGGGCCAGACAGTCGTCCAGGGTGCGGAAGGCATGCACTCCCCGGGGCAGTTCGGCACCGCCGGTGAACAGTCCGCGCAACGGCGGAAGCACGGGGTTGGACCCGGTGGCCAGCACCAGCGTGTCGTATGCGATCACCGAACCGTCGGCGCAGGCGACCGTGTGCCCGGCCCGGTCGATACCGGTGACCCGGCCCCGGACCAGCCCGGCGGGCGCCGGCAGCGCGATCACCTCGGCGGCGTAGCGGCCGGCCAGCACCTCGGCGAGCAGCACCCGGTTGTAGGGCGGGTGCGCCTCCTCGCCGATCAGCAGCGCGGGCACGCCCAGTTCGCCGAGCCGCCGGGTGAGGGTGACACCCGCGAGGCCGGCGCCGATCACCACCACACGCGTATTCGAGGTCATGCCACCGAGCCTGCGGTGCCGGTGTTACCCGACCGCATCACGGTTGTTTCCCCGGGGGAACGCTGCCCTCAGCCGGCGCCGGGGCCGGGTGTGAGGCGCCCGGGGCTCCCCGGGCTATCGTCATGATCATGCCCGACATATCGCTGACCATGACCGCTCTGCTCTGCCTGGCGGCGCTCGCCGCCGGCTGGATCGACGCCGTGGTCGGCGGCGGCGGGCTGCTGCTGCTCCCGGTGCTGCTGCTCGGCCTGCCCGCCGGCATCCCGGCCGCGCACGCGCTGGGCACCAACAAGGCGGTGGCGATCGTAGGCACCACGGGCGCCGCGGTGACCTACGCCCGCAAGGCCCCGGTCGACGTCCGCACCGCCGTCCGCATCGGCCTGGCGGCCCTGGCCGGCTCCTCGGCCGGCGCGTTCTTCGCGGCCGGCATGAGCACCGAGGTCCTGAAGCCGGTCATCATGGTCGTCCTGCTCGCGGTCGCCGCCTTCGTCATCCTCCGCCCGGCCTTCGGCACCGCCCCCGCCCCCGCCCCGGCCACCCGCCGCCAGATCCTCGCCGCCATCGCCCTCGCCGGCCTCGGCATCGGCTTCTACGACGGCCTGATCGGCCCCGGCACCGGCACCTTCCTGGTCCTGGCGCTCACCGCCGTCCTCCACCTCGACCTGGTCACGGCCTCCGCCACCGCCAAGATCGTCAACTGCTGCACCAACGCGGGCGCGCTGGCCACCTTCGCCTGGCAGGGCGCGGTGCTGTGGCAACTGGCCGCCCTGATGGCCGTCTTCAACCTGGCCGGCGGCATGCTGGGCGCCCGCACCGCCCTCAAGCAGGGCAGCGGCTTCGTCCGGGTCGTCCTGCTCACCGTGGTCTTCGCCCTGGTGGCGAACCTGGCCTACGAGCAGTGGCTGGCGTGAGTCACCGCCGGACGCCGGTCAGATGAGCGAAGACGACGACATTCCCCGCGTACCCGCCGCCGCGCGACCATCCGCCGCCACACGTGATCACCCGCAACTCGGGCCGCCCGGCCCGCCCGTAGACCTTCTCGTCGGGAAAGTCCGCGGCGTCGTACACCTCCACCGCGTCCACACTGAACACGGCCACGGACCCGTCCCGCCGGTCCACCTGAACCGTGAAGCCGCGCTTCAGGGCGCCCAGCCGGTAGAACACCGAGGGCCCCTCCGCGTTGTCCACATGCCCGGCGACGATCGCGGTCCCCGTCTCACCCGGCGTGGTGCCGGCCTCGTACCAGCCGGCCAGATTGTCGTCGTCGGCGGGCGGCACGTCCAGGCTGCCGCCGCGGGTCAGACCCAGTCCGATCAACGGCGCGTCGACGCCGATCACCGGGATCCGGACCCGGTCGGGCGGGGACGGCGGCAGCGCGGCGGCCGCCGCCCGCTCCCGCCCGTGCTGCCGCTCGCGGGCCTCGGCGGCGGCGGGCTGCGGCGGCCCGCCCCCGGCGCCGCCCCACAGCAACCAGGCCCCCGAGCAGAGGGCGACGGCGGTGACGCCCGCTATGACCGTGTTGCCGACCCTGCGGCGCATGACGACCCTCTCCCTTCACCCCGTGCCCCCTCCGGGCCGCGAGGGGCGTCGGACCCGGAGGGGGTGGGGAAGTGCGGTACCGGCGAACGGGCGGCGGAGGGCGCCCGTCAGATCCCGTCGCCTCTCGCCCGGCGATGCAGGAGCCAGGTACCGCCCGCGGCGGCGACGGCCAGAGCCGCCACACCGGCCGCGGTCTGCACGGGATTGGGGCCCAAGGCGCCACCGACCCCCGTCTTCACACTCCCCTTGGGATACACCTGGGCACCCGACGACAGGGCGACCACCAGATCCCCCGCCACCCGCCGCCCACTGCCCGCACAGGTGACGACGATCTCGTACGTCCCCGGCTGCGCCCCCGGCGGCACCCGGAACCCGCCGGTCGTCGCGCCCGCGCCGGCATCCGCCGCCAGCGTGAACGCACCGGCCCCCACCGCACTCGCGTCCCCGGCGGCGGTGCCCCCCGCGCCGCACGCCTGCGTGTCCACGGCCGCCCGGTCACCCGGCACCACGGAGGCCGGCCGCAGCGACAGCGCACCGGACGGATCACCGCTCTCCCCGCCGTACGCGGGCCCCGCGGCGATGAGACCGGCGCCGGCCGCGGCGAGTGCGGTACCGGTCAGCAGGCGGGCGGTACGTCGCATCGTTGCTGCTCCTTCGAGCTGTTCGGTGACCCCTGCCCCTCCGAGGAAAGTGGCACCGGCCGCGCGCCGCTCCCTGGGGAGGGTGAACGGGTGAGTGCACGGGCGACCGCTTGACCTCAACCAAAGTCGAGGTACCAGGCTGTTCGTCATGAAGCCCTTGCGTACGGCCCTCATCATCGGCAGCAACCGCCACGGCCGCTTCGGTCCGGTCGTCGCCGACTGGCTCCTGGACCGGGTCCGCGCCCGCGCGGATCTGACCACCGAGGTGATCGACACCGCCGCGACCGACCTGCCGACCACCTTCGCCCGCTCGCCGCGGACGGACGCCGCACTCGCCGGGATCACGCCCCGGCTGGCAGCGGCGGACGCCTTCGTCGTCCTCACCCCCGAGTACAACCACTCCTTCCCGGCGGGCCTGAAGAACCTCATCGACTGGCACTACACCCCGTGGCAGGCCAAGCCGGTCGCCCTGGTCACCTACGGCGGCCTGGCCGGCGGCGTCCGCGCGGCGGAACACCTCCGGCAGGTCTTCGCCGAACTCCACGCCGTGACGATCCGGGACACCGTCTCCTTCCCCAACGCGGGCGCCGCCTTCGACGACGCGGGCCTCCTGAAGGACCCCGCGGGCCCGGACGCGGCGGCGAAGACGATGCTGGACCAGCTGGTGTGGTGGGGGAGGGCTTTGCGGGAGGCGAAAGCAGTGCGTCCGTACGGCGGTTAGGGCGGGGGGACTCAGCTGAGCGGCTGGCGGACGCCGCGTCCCGGCGTGTCACCCCTACGACCCCGCCCCCTACGACACCGCCTCCACCCGCACCGCGCACACCTTGAACTCCGGCATCCGCGACGTCGGATCCAGCGCGGGATTCGTCAACGTGTTCGCCCGCCCTTCCCCCGGCCAGTGGAACGGCATGAAGACGGTGTCCGGACGGATACCCGTCGTGATCCGGGCCGGCGCCACCGCCCGCCCCCGCCGCGACACGACCGCCACCGGATCGCCCTCCGCCGCCCCCAGCCGCGCCGCCAGCCGGGGATGCAGCTCCACGAACGGCCCCGGCGCCGCCGCGTTCAGCTCGTCCACCCGCCGGGTCTGCGCCCCGGACTGGTACTGCGCCACCACCCGCCCGGTGGTGAGCAGCACCGGGTACTCGTCGTCGGGCTCCTCGGCGGACGGCCGGTGCGAGACCGGCACGAACCGGGCCCGCCCGTCCTCCGTGGCGAACCGGTCGAGGAAGAGCCGGGGCGTACCGGGGTGGACCGCCGCGTCCTCGGCCGGACACGGCCAGAACACCCCGCTCTCCTGCGCCAGCCGCCCGTAACTGATCCCGGAGTAGTCCGCGATCCCGCCCGCGCTGGCCCGCCGCAGTTCCTCGAACACCTCCTCCGGATCGGCCGGGAACCCCTTCGCCACCCCGAGCCGGTCGGCCAGCTCGTGCAGGACCTCCAGATCGCTGCGGACGCCGTCCGGCGGGCTGATCGCCCGCCGCCGCAGCAGCACCCGCCCCTCCAGACTGGTCGTCGTCCCGGTCTCCTCCGCCCACTGCGTCACCGGCAGCACCACGTCCGCCAGCTCCGCCGTCTCCGACAGCACCACGTCGCACACGGCGAGGAAGTCCAGCGACCGCAGCCGCGACTCGACATGGGCCGCGCGCGGCGCCGACACCACCGGGTTGGACCCCATCAGCAGCAGCGAACGGATGTCCGAACCCAGCGCGTCCAGCAACTCGTACGCACTGCGCCCCGGCCCCGGCAGCGAGTCCGGGTCCACCCCCCACACCTCGGCCACATGCCGCCGCGCCTCGGGGTCGGTCAGCTTCCGGTAGCCGGGCAACTGGTCGGCCTTCTGCCCGTGCTCCCGCCCGCCCTGCCCGTTGCCCTGCCCGGTCAGACAGCCGTACCCGGACAGCGGCCGCCCGGCCCGCCCGGTCGCCAGGCACAGGTTGATCCACGCGCCCACCGTGTCCGTCCCCTTGGACTGCTGCTCGGGCCCGCGCGCGGTCAGCACCATCGCCGCCTGTGGCGCGCAGAACATCCGCACCGCCGCCCGCAGCTCCGGCACCGGCACGCCGGTGATCCGCTCCACGTACTCCGGCCAGTGCGCCATCGCCGCCGCCCTGGCCTCCGCCCACCCGGAGGTCCGCTCCGCCACGTACTCCTCGTCCACCCGCCCCTCGGCGACCACCAGGTGCAGCAGCCCGAGCGCCAGCGCCAGATCGGTACCCGGCCGGGGCGCCAGATGCAGGTCGGCCTGCTCGGCGGTCTTCGTCCGGCGCGGATCGACGACGATCAGCGTGCCGCCGTTCTCCTTCAGCTCGTTGAAGAAACGCAGCGAGGGCGGCATGGTCTCCGCGAGGTTCGAGCCGACCAGGATCACGCACCCGGTCCTCGGGATGTCCTCCAGCGGAAACGGCAGCCCCCGGTCGAGCCCGAACGCCTTCGTGCCGGCCGCCGCCGCCGACGACATGCAGAACCGCCCGTTGTAGTCGATCTGCGAGGTCCCCAGCACCACCCGCGCGAACTTCCCCAGCGCGTACGCCTTCTCATTGGTCAGCCCACCGCCGCCGAACACCCCGAGCGCGTCCGCGCCGTGTGCCGCGCGGATCGAGCCGAGCGCCCCGGCGATCCGGTCCAGCGCCTCGTCCCAGCCCGCCGGCACCAGCACGCCGTCCGGGGACCGCACCAGCGGCGACGTCAGCCGCACCCGCGAGGACAGCACGGCCGGCGCGGTCCGTCCCTTGCCGCACAGCGCCCCCCGGTTCACCGGGAAGTCCGCGCGCTCGGTCACCTCGACGGTCCCGTCACCGGCGGGCGTCAGATTCATCCCGCACTGCAGCGCGCAGTACGGGCAGTGGGTGGGAATCGGCGTCGCGGAGTTCGGCATACCGCCCAGCGTGCGTCGCGCGTGTTACGCGACCGGACGGCTCCCTGTTACGCGGCCGGGACGGCGACCTCCCCGCCGCCCCGGCACCGCCGTGAGGTCAGTGCCCGGCGGTCCGCAGCGCCCGCGCCACCCCGGGCTCCCGGGGCCCGAGGAAACGCGGATCGGGCTCGAACACCACGTCCAGCGCCGCCTTGCCCGCCGCGAAGACCTCGCGGGCGGCCCCGTAGTACCAGGTCACGTCGTGCTCGTCGGCCGCCCCGACGCCGTACGACGACACTCCCGCCGCCTCGCACAGCGCCACCGCCCGCCGGATGTGGAAGCCCTGACTGATCAGGACGGCCCGGTCGACCCCGAAGATCTTCTTCGCCCGGACACACGAGTCCCAGGTGTCGAACCCGGCGTAGTCACTGACGATCCGCCGGTCCGGCACCCCGTGCCGGACCAGATATCCGCGCATCGCGTCCGGCTCGTCGTAGTCCGCGCGGCTGTTGTCCCCGGTGACCAGCACCACCTCGACCCGGCCCGCCCGGTACAGCTTCGCCGCCGCGTCCAGCCGGTGCGCGAGATACGGCGACGGTTCGCCGTCCCACAGCCCCGCGCCGAAGACCACGGCCACGTCGGTGCGCGGCGCGTCGGCGAGGGCGCCCACCCGGTCGCCGGTCCCGAGCCGCAGCCAGGTCGCCGGCAGCAACGCCAGTACGCACCCCGCCATCACGGCCCGCACCAGCCGCCGCCGCCCGGCCCGGGTACGCGGCAGACGCGGTCCCCGCATCCGCATCGGACTCCTTCCGTGCACCGTCGCTCCCGCCCCTCAGGGACGCCGCACCGGCCCGCACGGTTCACCCCGCGCGAAAACCCGCAGCCGAACCGCCTCACACCCCGCCTCGCCCCGCTCGCACTCCGCCTCACACCCCCGCCCGCCCCACCGTGAACCCCCGGAAAACACCCGTGATGCCGGTGCAACGGGGCGGCAACCTCCCCCGGCGACCATCGACCCATGACGACGACCTTCCCGCCACCGCCGGGCCCCGCGCACGACCCCGCCCTGGTCGTCGTGGCCCACGGCAGCCGCGACCCCCGCGCGCTGCGCACCGTACGCGCCCTGCTGGACCAGGTCCGCGCCCTGCGCCCCGGCCTCCGCGTCCACCTCGGGCACATCGAGCTGAACGAACCGCTCCTGTCCGACACGCTCGCCGCGCTCGGCGACCGGGCGGCGGTCCTCGTCCCGCTCCTCCTCAGCCGCGGCTACCACGTCAAGCGGGACATCCCCGAGACGGCCGCCGCCTCCCCGGTACGGGCCCGGGTGGCGCGCCCGCTCGGCCCGCACCCCCTCCTCGTCGACGCCCTGCACGCCCGCCTCACCGAGGCCGGCTGGCGACCCGGGCACGGCGACGCGGTGGTGCTGGCCGCGGCCGGCTCCCGCGATCCGGCGTCCGCCGCGGACACCGGCCGCACGGCCCGCCTCCTCGCCGCGCGCCTGGGCGTCCCCGTCCGGCCCGCCTACGCCTCCACGGCCGCGCCGACCGTCCCGGACGCGGTCGCGTCCCTGACCGCCGCCGGTCACCGCCGCGTCGCCGTCGCGTCCTACTTCACCGCGCCGGGCCGCTTCGCGACGGAGACGGCGGGGGCGGCGTCCTGGATCGCCTCGGCCCCGCTGGGCACCCACCCGGCCATGGCAGAACTGCTTCTGCACCGCTACGACGAGGCACGGGCCGGTTTCCCCGCTGCGGGCGCGTCGTGGCTTGGCGCGCAGTTCCCCGCGCCCCCGAGGGGCGCCGGGCAACTGCAGCAGGCTTAAGGGGCGCGGGGAACCGCGCGAGCAACCACGATCCACCCGCACCCGGAAAACAACCGAACCCCCCGTACTGTCAAAGACATGGAAGGCACCGCACCCCAAACCCCCTACGACCCCACATCAGTACGACGCCGGGCCCCGGAACCGGACAAACGCCCCGGCCGCACCGCCTTCCAACGCGACCGCGCCCGCATCCTGCACTCCTCCGCCCTGCGCCGCCTCGCCGGCAAGACCCAGGTCGTCACCCCCGGCTCACCGGCCGGTGGCCCCACCCCCGCCTGGGACGCCAGCCCCCGCACCCGCCTCACCCACTCCCTGGAGTGCGCCCAGGTGGGCCGCGAACTCGGCGCGGCCCTCGGCTGCGACCCCGACCTGGTCGAAGCCGCCTGCCTCGCCCACGACCTCGGCCACCCCCCGTTCGGCCACAACGGCGAATCCGCGCTGAACGAGTTCGCCGCGGACTGCGGCGGCTTCGAGGGCAACGCCCAGTCCCTGCGCCTCCTCACCCGCATCGAACCCAAACGCTTCACCCCCGAGGGCCCCGTCGGCCTCAACCTCACCCGGGCCACCCTCGACGCCGCCACCAAGTACCCGTGGCCCAGGGCCGCCCACCCCACCGACCCGGCGTCGGCCAAGTTCGGCGTCTACGAGGACGACCGCCCGGTCTTCGACTGGGTCCGCACGACCGCCCCCGGCACCCGGATCTGCTTCGAGGCCCAGGTCATGGACTGGTCGGACGACGTCGCGTACTCGGTGCACGACGTCGAGGACGGCCTGCACGCCGGCCACATCGACCCGGCCTGCCTGCTCGCCGACCCGGAACGGCAGGCCGTCTTCGCGACCGCCCGCACCCGCTACGCACCCGGTGGCACCGACCCGGCCGAACTCGCCGCCGCCCTCGACCGCCTCCTCGCCCAGGACTGGTGGCCGCACGGCTACGACGGCACCGCGATCGCCCAGGCCCGGCTGAAGGACGCCACCAGCCAGCTCATCGGCCGCTTCTGCCTGGCCGCCGAGTCCGCCACCCGGCAGCGGTACGGCACCGGCCGGCTCACCCGCTACACCGCCGAACTGGTCGTGCCCCGCGCCACCCGCCTGGAGTGCGCCGTCCTCAAGGCCGTCGCCGACCGCTACGTCATCCAGCGCGCCGAGCAGGAACGCCTGCGCGCCGACCAGCGCGTCGTCGTCGCCGAACTGGCCGCCGCCCTCACCCGCCGGGCCCCGGACGGCCTGGACCCCCAGTTCCGCGCCCTGTTCGGCCAGGCCCCCGACGACCGGGCCCGCAAACGGGTGATCGTCGACCAGATCGCCGCCCTCACCGACGCCTCGGCCCGCTCCCTCCACGCCCGGCTGAGCTGATCGGACCACCCCCCTTCCCGGCGGCCGCCGGGTGCGGGACGCTCGCATGTGGCGGAACGCTGACGAGGAGGCAAACAAGTGGTCGACGCTGATCAGACATTCGTCATCGTCGGAGGAGGACTGGCCGGTGCCAAGGCGGCCGAGACACTCCGGGCGGAGGGCTTCACCGGCCGGGTGATCCTCATCTGTGACGAACGCGACCACCCCTACGAGCGCCCACCGCTCTCCAAGGGCTACCTCCTCGGCAAGGAGGACCGCGACAGCGTCTTCGTGCACGAACCCGCCTGGTACGCGCGCCACGACATCGAGCTGCACCTCGGCCAGACCGTGGTCGCCGTCGACCGCGCCACCCGCACCGTCCGCTACGGCGACGACGGCACCCGGGTCCGCTACGACAAGCTGCTGCTGGCCACCGGCGCCGAGCCGCGCCGCCTCGACGTCCCCGGCACCGGCCTGGCCGGCGTCCACCACCTGCGCCGCCTCGCGCACGCCGAACGGCTCAAGGGCGTACTGGCCGCCCTCGGCCGGGACAACGGCCACCTGGTGATCGCCGGGGCCGGCTGGATCGGCCTGGAGGTCGCGGCGGCGGCCCGCGAGTACGGCGCCGAGGTCACCGTCGTGGAATCCGCGCCGACCCCGCTGCACGGCGTCCTCGGCCCCGAGCTGGGCGCCGTCTTCGCCGAGCTGCACCGGGCGCACGGGGTCCGCTTCCGGTTCGGCGTCGGCCTCACCGAGATCGTCGGCCAGGACGGCGTGGTGCTGGCCGCCCGTACCGACGACGGCGAGGAGCACCCCGCGCACGACGTGCTCGCCGCGATCGGCGCCGCGCCGCGCGTCTCGCTGGCCCAGGCGGCCGGCCTGGAGATCGCCGCCCCGGCCGACGGCGGCGGCATCGTCGTCGACGCGAACCTGCGTACCTCCGACCCGGACATCTTCGCCGCCGGCGACGTGGCGTCCTTCCCCCGGGCCCAGGCGGCCCGGCTGCGCGTGGAGCACTGGGCCAACGCCCTGAACGGCGGCCCGGCCGCCGCCCGCGCCATGCTGGGCAAGGAGATCGGCTACGACCGCGTGCCCTACTTCTTCTCCGACCAGTACGACCTGGGGATGGAGTACAGCGGATGGGCGCCGCCGGGGACGTACGACGAGGTGGTGATCCGGGGGGACGCCGGAAAACGGGAGTTCATCGCGTTCTGGCTGAAGGAGGGGCGGGTGCTGGCCGGGATGAACGTGAATGTGTGGGACGTCACAGAGGACATCCAGCGGCTGATCCGCACCGGAACCCCGGTGAACGCGGAGGCGCTGTCCGACCCGCGCGTCCCCCTCGAAAGCCTCGGCACCTGAGTGTCGTACCGCCCCCGTAGACTCACCACGTGGCTGGACGGATCAACGACGAGGACGTGAAGGCGGTACGGGACGCGGTCCCGATCGACGCCGTCGTCTCGGAGTACCTCCAGCTGCGCGGCGCGGGCGGCGGCAACCTCAAGGGGCTGTGCCCGTTCCACGACGAGAAGTCGCCCTCCTTCCAGGTCAGCCCCAGCAAGGGGTTCTTCCACTGCTTCGGCTGCCAGGAGGGCGGCGACACCATCACGTTCGTGATGAAGATCGACCACCTCACCTTCTCGGAGGCGGTCGAGCGGCTGGCCGGCCAGGCCGGCATCACGCTGCGTTACGAGGAGGGCGGGTACAACCCCTCCCACCAGCGCGGCGAGCGCATCCGCCTGGTCGAGGCGCACAAGGTCGCCGCCGAGTGGTACGCGGAACAGCTCACGACCGGCCCCGAGGCCGACACCGGCCGGATCTTCCTCGCCGAGCGCGGCTTCGACCAGAGCGCCGCCCAGCACTTCGGCGTCGGCTACAGCCCGCAGGGCTGGGACCACCTCACCCGCTACCTGCGCGGCAAGGGCTTCACCGACAAGGAACTGCTGCTGTCCGGCCTCGCCCAGGAGGGCCGCCGCGGCCCCATCGACCGCTTCCGCGGCCGGCTGATGTGGCCGATCCGCGACATCGGCGGCGAGGTGGTCGGCTTCGGCGCCCGCAAGCTCTACGAGGCGGACAACGGGCCGAAGTACCTGAACACCCCCGAGACCCCGATCTACCGCAAGTCCCAGGTCCTCTACGGCATCGACCTGGCCAAGAAGGACATCGCCAAGGCGTCCCGCGCGGTCGTCGTCGAGGGCTACACCGACGTCATGGCCTGCCACCTGGCCGGCGTGACCACCGCCATCGCCACCTGCGGCACCGCCTTCGGCACCGACCACATCAAGATCCTGCGCCGGCTGCTGATGGACAATGGCAGCGCCCGCGTGATCTTCACCTTCGACGGCGACGCCGCCGGGCAGAAGGCCGCCCTGCGCGCCTTCGAGGACGACCAGAAGTTCGCCGCCGAGACCTACATCGCCATCGCGCCGGACAACATGGACCCCTGCGACCTGCGGCTCGCCAAGGGCGACGAGGCGGTCGCCGACCTGGTCCAGCCGCGTACGCCGCTGTTCGAGTTCGCGCTGCGGCAGATCGTCGCCCGGTACGACCTGGACACCCCCGCGGGCCGCGCCGCCGCCCTGGACGAGGCCGCCCCCGTGGTCGCCCGGATCAAGAACAGCGGCGCCCAGCACGAGGTCGCCGTCCAGCTGGCCGGCATGCTCGGCATCCTGGACACCCAGTTCGTGGTCAAGCGGGTCGGCCAGCTCGCCCGCTGGGCCCGCGAGCGCGGCGACCGGGGCCCCGCGCCGGCCCGCGGCCCCCAGCAGCAGTACGCCGACGCCGCCCCGGCCGGCCCCCGCGGCCCCGCCCTCAACCTCCGCAACCCCGTCTACGCCACCGAACGCGAACTGCTCAAGCTCGCCCTCCAGCGCCCCGAACTGGTCTCCCCGGCCTTCGACGCGTACGGCGTCGACGAGTTCACCGCCCCGCCCTACGCCGCCGTCCGCCAGGCGGTCATGGACGCGGGCGGCGCCGAGCACGGCGTCGACGACCCGCACGAGTACCTGGTCAGGGTGCGCGAGGCGGCCCCCGACGACACCGTCCGCGCGATGGTCACCGAACTCGCCGTCGAGGCGATCATGCGCCGCGCGGTCGACGAGGTGTACGCCGGCGAGGTGCTGGTCCGGGTCCGCCGCCGCGCCGTCGAGCGCCGCATCCGCGACATCCACGCCACCTTCACCCGGCTGGGCAACGGCGGCGACCCGGCCGAACTCGCCACCGTACAGAACGAGTTGTGGGTGCTGGAGAAGTACGACCGCGCCCTGCGCGAGCACGGCGCCGCCGCACTCTGAGCCGCCCGAGCGGTTTCGACTCCCGGTGGCTGAGTACCCGTGGGGGAGATGACCGCGCGGTCACGGACCGGACGCAAAAAGTCACCGCACGCCCCTCGTGGCGGAGTTGTGTCGTACCCCACACTGGTTCCGGTGCCTGAGTCCTCGGAGCGCGGCCGGCCCGTCCCCGACGGGTCCCTGATCCCCGCGGTTCCGACCCACGCGTACGGGACGGGCAGCGGCGTGGCCGCCGACTCCGTCCCCGAAGTACCGCTGCCGCACGGCCGGGCAGCGATCACCCTGGAGGTCGCACCCGTGCAGACCCAGACCCTCGCACAGCACGACAGCAGCACCGCCGGCCCACCGGCCGAGGCCCAGCCGGACGGCGACGTCCTGGCCGCGGTACCCGGCCAGCACCGCGCCGCGCACCACCCGGAGGACCCGCCGGCCGAAGCCCTGGCCCCGGCCGCCGCCGAACCCGAGCCGGAACCCGCCGAGCCGGCGCCGCCGCCCGCCCGCGCCGAGACCGGCGGGCCGTCCTCGGACCTGTTCCGCCAGTACCTGCGCGAGATCGGCCGTATCCCGCTGCTCACCGCGGCCGAGGAGGTCGAACTCGCCCGCCGGGTGGAGGCCGGCCTGTTCGCCGAGGAGAAGCTGAGCGGTGCCCCCGACCTGGACAGCCGCCTCGCGCACGACCTGGACCGGCTGGTCGTCATGGGCCGGATGGCCAAGCGCCGCCTCATCGAGGCCAACCTGCGGCTGGTGGTCTCCGTCGCCAAGCGGTACGTGGGCCGCGGGCTGACCATGCTCGACCTGGTCCAGGAGGGCAACCTGGGGCTGATCCGGGCGGTGGAGAAGTTCGACTACGCCCGCGGCTACAAGTTCTCCACCTACGCCACCTGGTGGATCCGCCAGGCCATGTCCCGCGCCCTGGCCGACCAGGCCCGCACCATCCGCGTCCCCGTGCACGTCGTGGAGCTGATCAACCGGGTCGTCCGGGTGCAGCGCCGGATGCTCCAGGAGCGCGGCTACGAGCCGACCCCGGCCGAGGTCGCCGCCCACCTCGACCTGCTGCCCGAGCGGGTCAGCGAGGTGCTGCGGCTGGCCCAGGAACCGGTCTCGCTGCACGCCCCGGTCGGCGAGGAGGACGACGTCGCGCTCGGCGACCTGATCGAGGACGGCGACGCCGCCAGCCCGGTCGAGTCGGCCGCGTTCCTGCTGCTGCGCGAGCACCTGGAGGCGGTGCTCTCCACCCTCGGCGAGCGCGAACGCAAGGTGGTCCAGCTCCGCTACGGCCTGGTCGACGGCCGCCCCCGCACCCTGGAGGAGATCGGCCGCATCTTCGGCGTGACCCGGGAACGGATCCGCCAGATCGAGTCCAAGACCCTCAACAAACTCCGCGACCACGCCTTCGCGGACCAACTCCGGGGTTACCTGGACTAGTTGTTCGGACTAGTTGAGCGGGGCGGGCTCCGGGGTGCCGTAGAACGTCATGGCGGGGAAGCCGCGGGAGACGAGGAACTCGTTCAGGGCGTCGGCGATGTCGATGGGCTCGACGGCGGCGATGTCGGGGTTGCTGCGCTCGAAGCTCACGCGGAAGTCGATGTGCACGGCGGCGTCGGGCTCAGTGAACTCGGGGTTGGTGTTGGCGATATGGGCGTCGCCGCTGAAGTAGGTGTCCCGCTGGAACGTGACCGCCGCCGTCTCGTCGGCCGCCGCGGCGGCGGCCTGCGCCGGAGCCGAGGCCCCGACGGCCGCGCCCGCCGCGGCCGTTCCCGAGTAACCCAGCAGCGCTCGCCTGGACATGCCGGACATGGTGCCCCCTTGCGTCGGTGCTTGACGTGACCGCGTTGATCGTAAGTTTGTTCCTGTGCCGGGCGGGACAGAACAAGACCGTCCGCAAGTGAAGACGGCACCGTCCCCGGCGAGGCGCTCATGTGGTCGATCCCCGAAGTGCGACGGGCCGTGGCCGCCCTGGCCCTCACGGTCACCACGGCGGCCCTCCTGGTCTCGGGCACCGCGGCCGCCCAGGACACCCGCACCCGCGGCTGGTTCACCTCCTGGTCCGCCTCCCAGCACAGCCTCGCCCCGACCGCCCTCACCGACCAGACGGTCCGCGTGGTCACCCACCTCAGCCAGGGCGGCGACGCGCTGCGGGTGCGCGTCCAGAACACCTTCGGCACGACCCCCCTCACCGTCGACGCCGCCACCGCCGCCCCCACCGACGGCAAGAGCGCCGCCACCGAGGGACGTCCGAGTCCGCTCACCTTCGACGGCGACCGCCGGGTCGTCGTCCCGGCCGGCGGCGAGGTGTGGAGCGACGCCACCGCCCTCACCACCCGCGCGCAGAGCGACGTCGCGGTCTCCCTGTCCGTCTCCGGCACCGTCGTACCCGGTCGGCACGAGACCGCCTTCCGCACCAACTACCTCACCGAGCCCGGCGCGGGCGACCACACCGCCGACACCGACGCCACCGCCTTCACCCGGACCACCGAGTCCACGTACCTGGTCACCGCCGTCGACGTGCGCAACCCCCGCCTGAAGGGCACGGTCGTCGCCTACGGCAGCTCGGTGGTCGACGGCATCGGCTCCACCAACTGCGGCCCCGGCTGCACGGAGCTGGGCGGCAACCGCCGCTGGACGGACGACCTGGCCCGCCGGATCGGCACCGAACTGCCGGCGGACCGGCAGCTCGCGATCGCCAACGCCGGCGTCAACGGCACCACCAGCGCGCCGGGCTGCCCGAACCTGGCCGACCCGGTCCGCGGCCTGGACGCCGGCGCCCGGCTCGAACGGGACGTCCTGTCCCTGCACGGAGTCACCGGCGTCCTGTACTACTACGGCACCAACGACCTGCCCGCCGGCTGCGACGCCGAACAGATCCTGGCCAGTTACCGCACCACCTTCCAGCGCCTGCACGACGCGGGGATCGAGGTGTACGTCACCCCCGTCACCCCGCGCCCCGGCTACACCGACCAGCACAACCGGATCCGCCAGACCGTCAACAACGCCGTCACCAAGTGGAACACCTGCGGCGGCACCTGCGACGGCCTGCTCAACTTCGACCAGGTCCTCAAGGACCCGGTGCGGCCGAACAGCATCGACCCGCGCTACGACACCGGCGACGGCATCCACGCGAACATCGCCGGCCAGCAGGCCCTGGCCGACACGGTCTCCCTGCCGATGCTCCTGTCCTCGACCCGCTAGGGCCTGTCGTTTGGATCACGCCGCAGACGCGGAGCCTGGCACGCGCTCCCCCACTGCCTGAACGGCGTGGGGGGACCCCCAGCCGCGTTGTCGTCGGTTGTCAACTCCCCCACGCTCGGCTTCGCTCGCGCGGGGGGACCCCCATCGCGTTGCCGCCCTCCTCCGCCTTGCAGCTGCACGCACCAGGCCCCGCTCACCGGCATGGACAAGTTCCGCCGATGCCCTGCGTCCTGATCCAAACGACAGGCCCTAGTCCACTTCGGCCACCGCCTGCGCGAACTGCGCCCGGTACAGCCGCGCGTACGCCCCGCCCGCCGCCAGCAGCTCGTCGTGCGCGCCCTGCTCCACGATCGACCCGTTCTCCATGACGAGGATGGTGTCCGCGTCCCGGATGGTGGAGAGCCGGTGCGCGATGACGAACGAGGTCCGCCCGTGCGCCAGCTTGGCCATCGCCTTCTGGATCAGCACCTCGGTCCGGGTGTCCACGGAGGACGTCGCCTCGTCCAGGACCAGGATCACCGGGTCGGACAGGAACGCCCGCGCGATGGTGATGAGCTGCTTCTCCCCGGCGCTCACGCCGGTGCCCTCGTCGTCGATGACCGTGTCGTAGCCCTCGGGCAGCGTCCGGACGAACCGGTCGGCGTGCGCGGCCCGCGCCGCCTCCTCGATCTCCCCGCGGGTCACCTCGCGCGCGGCACCGTACGCGATGTTCTCCGCGATGGTGCCGCCGAACAGCCAGGTGTCCTGGAGCACCATCCCGATCCCGGCCCGCAGCTCGTCCCGGGTCATCCTCGCGATCTCGACCCCGTCGAGCGTGATCCGCCCGCCGGACACCTCGTAGAACCGCATCAGCAGATTGACCAGGGTGGTCTTGCCGGCTCCGGTCGGTCCGACGATGGCGACCTTGTGCCCCGGCTCCACCGTCAGCGACAGATCCTCGATCAGCGGCTTCTCCGGGTCGTACCGGAACGACACGTGCTCCAGGGCCACCCGCCCGCGCAGCTCGGCCGGCCGCTCCGCCTCGGCCGGGTCGGCCGACTGCTCCTCGGCGTCCAGCAGTTCGAAGATCCGCTCGGCGGAGGCGACGCCGGACTGCACCAGGTTGGCCATCGAGGCGACCTGCGTCAGCGGCATCGAGAACTGCCGGGAGTACTGGATGAACGCCTGCACGTCGCCGATGGACAGCGTCCCCGACGCCACCCGCAGCCCGCCGACCACGGCGACCAGCACGTAGTTCAGGTTGGACACGAACATCATCAGCGGCTGCATGACCCCGCTGTTGAACTGCGCCTTGAACCCCGCCTCGTACAGCGCCTCGTTCTGCTCGGCGAACTGCGCCGCCGACTCCTCCTGCCGGCCGAACACCTTCACCAGCGCGTGCCCGGTGTACATCTCCTCGATGTGCGCGTTCAGCGTGCCGGTGGAGCGCCACTGCTGCACGAAGTGCGGCTGCGACCGCTTGCCGACCCGGGTGGCGACCACGAACGACAGCGGCACGGTCACCAGCGCGACCAGCGCCAGGATCCAGGACACGTAGAACATCATCGCGAGCACGCCGATGATGGTCAGCAGCGAGTTGATCAGCTGGCCCATCGACTGCTGGAGGGTCTGCCCGATGTTGTCGATGTCGTTGGTGGCGCGGCTCAGCACCTCGCCGCGCTGGCGCTTGTCGAAGTAGGACAGCGGCAGCCGCGACAGCTTGGTCTGCACGTCCTCGCGCAGCCGGAACATGGTCCGGTTGACCGCCCGGTTGACCAGCCGGGTGGCCACCGCCATCAGCAGCCCGGCGACCAGGAAGGTGCCCAGCGCCAGCAGCAGCACATGCCCGACGGCGGTGAAGTCGATGCCCTGGCCGGGCGTGAAGTCGGTGGAGCGCAGCATGTCGGCGACGCTGCCCTCACCGCGTTCCCGCATCGACTCCAGCACCTGGTCCTTGCTGGCCCCGGACGGGAACTGCCGTCCGATGATGCCGGCGAAGACCAGGTCGGTGGCCTCGCCGAGGATCTTCGGCCCGATCACGTTGAGGCCGACGCTGACCACCAGGCACAGCAGCAGCAGGCCGATCGTCAGCCGCTCCGGCCGGAACTGCCCCACCAGCCGCTTGCCCGAGTTCTTGAAATCCATCGAACGGGTGTCCGGCCCGCCCCCGGCCATCATCCGCCCTGCCGGCCCGGCCATCAGGCAGCCTCCGCTTCCGTGAGCTGGGAGAGCACGATCTCCCGGTAGGTGTCGTTGTCCGCCATCAGCTCGTGGTGCCGTCCGGTGCCGACCACCCGGCCCTCGTCGAGGACGACGATCCGGTCGGCGTCGCGGATCGTCGACACCCGCTGGGCGACGATGACGACGGTGGCCTGCGCCGTCTCCGCGGCGAGCGCGGCGCGCAGCGCGGCGTCGGTGGCGTAGTCCAGCGCCGAGAAGGAGTCGTCGAAGAGGTAGATCTCCGGGCGCTGCACCAGGGTCCGGGCGATGGCCAGCCGCTGCCGCTGCCCGCCCGACACATTGGTGCCGCCCTGCGCGACGGGCGCGTCCAGACCGCCCTCCAGCCCCTCGACGAACCCCTTGGCCTGCGCCACCTCCAGCGCGTGCCACAGCTCCTCGTCGGTGGCCCGCGGATTGCCGTACCGCAGATTGGTCGCGACGGTGCCCGCGAACAGATACGGCTTCTGCGGCACCAGCCCGACCGTCTTCGCCAGCACCTTCTGATCGAGGGTCCGTACGTCGGTCCCGTCCACCAGCACCTCCCCGTCGGTGGCGTCGAACAGCCGGGGGACCAGCCCGAGCAGCGTGGACTTGCCGCTGCCGGTCGAGCCGATGACGGCGGTCGTCTCGCCCGGCCGGGCCTGAAGCCGGATGTTCCGCAGCACCGGCTCCTCGGCGCCCGGGTAGCGGAAACCCGCCCCCCGGATCTCCAGATGCCCGTGCCGGCGCAGCTCGGTGACCGGCGCGAGCGGCGGCACCACACTGCTCTCGGTGGCCAGCACCTCCTGGACGCGCTCGGCGCAGACCTCCGCGCGCGGCACCATCATGAACATGAAGGTGGCCATCATCACGGACATCACGATCTGCATCAGATAGGCGAGGAACGCCGTCAGATCACCGATCTGCATCCCGCCGCTGTCGATCCGGTGCGCGCCGAACCAGACCACCGCGATCGACGACAGGTTCACGGTCGTCATGACCACCGGGAACATCAGCGCGAGCAGATTGCCGGTGCCCAGCGCCACCTCGGTCAGCTCACCGTTCGACTTCCGGAACCGCCGCTCCTCGTACTCGTCCCGCACAAAGGCGCGAATGACCCGGTTGCCGGTGATCTGCTCCCGCAGCACCCGGTTCACGGTGTCCAGCCGCACCTGCATCGAACGGAACAGCGGCCGCAGCCGCCGCACGATCAGCGTGACGCAGATCACCAGCACCGGCACCACCGCGACCAGCACCCCGGACAGCGGCACGTCCAGACCGAGCGCCAGCACCACGCCGCCCACGCACATGATGGGCGCCGACACCATCAGCGTGAACGTCATCAGGGCCAGCATCTGGACCTGCTGCACGTCATTGGTGGTGCGGGTGATCAGCGACGGCGCGCCGAAGTGCGCGACCTCCCGGGCGGAGAAGGTCTGCACCCGGTCGAAGACGGCACCGCGCACGTCCCGCCCGAGCGCGGCGGCGGTCCGCGCGCCGTAGTAGACGGCCCCGATGTTGCACACGACCTGCACCAGCGAGATGCCGATCATCAGGGCGCCGTAGCTCAGGATGTAGCCGGTGTCCCCGTTGACGACACCGTGATCGATGATGTCGGCGTTCAGGGTCGGCAGGTAGAGGGTGGCGCAGGTCTGCAGGAACTGGAGCGCCACCAGCAGGACGATGGACTTCTTGTAGGGCCTCAGATAGGTCCGCAGCAGTCGTATGAGCACGCTCGGTCTCTCGGAGTGGGCGGGAGGGGCGGTTGGTTGCCCCTGGCCCCTATCGTCGGGCACTCCCCCCGCGTTACCCCAACCGATTAACCCAACAGGACCTCTTAACGAGTTCTCACCCGCGGAACGCGCCGGGATGCGTCTGTTCCCGTACGGACACGTACTGCTGACGCACCGCCTGGCCCACCGCCAGCTCCTCACCCGGCTCCAGCACCTGGGCGACCGCGCCCTGCCAGGCCGGGGGAGTGCGCGCGTCCAGCGCCCCCTGCGAGGCGCCCAGTGCCCAGGCGGCCTGCCGCGCCGCCCCGATCGCCCCGTAGTCGGCCGGCTGCGGTACGACCACCTGTACGCCGAACAGCGCGGGCGCCGCCGCCTGCACGGCGGGCAGCTCGGCGGCCGGCCCCAGCAGGAAGATCCGCCGTACGTCGACCCCCCGGCCGCGCAGCACGTCCAGCGCGTCGGCGAGCCCGCACAGCATTCCCTCGAACGCGGCCCGCGCCAGATGCTCCGGCCGCATCGACTCCCGCCGCAGCCCCGCCAGCGTCCCCGCGGTGTGCGGCAGATGCGGCGTCCGCTCCCCCTCCAGATAGGGCAGCAGCACCAGCCCGTGGGCCCCCGGCGTCGACTTCATCGCCAGCTCGGACAGCCCCTCCAGATCCGGCACCCCGAGCAGCTCGGCGGCCCCGCGCAGGGTCCGTACCGCGTTCAGGGTGGTGACCACCGGCAGATGCATACCGGTGGCGTCCGCGAGCGCGGTGATCATCCCGGACGGCTCGACCAGCGGCTCGGAGTGCACGGCCATCACCGACCCCGAAGCGCCCAGCGACACCACCGCGTCCCCCAGCCCGATCCCGAGCCCGAACGCGGCGGCCTGGGTCTCCCCGGTCCCGGCGGAGATGAGCAGCCCCTCCGGCGTCGTACCGGCCGCGTCCGCCGGACCGATCACCTCCGGCAGCATCGCGTGATGCCCGAGCGCCAGCTCCACCAGATCCGGCCGGTACCCCCCACTCGCCGCCGACCAGTACCCGGTCCCCGACGCCCCGCCCCGATCCGTCGTCCTGCGCACCGGCCGCCCGAGCAACTGCCACACCAGCCAGTCGTGGGCCTGCAGCAGCACGGCGGTCCGCGCGGCGTTCTCCGGCTCGCTGCGGGCCAGCCAGCGCAGCTTGGTCACCGGCTGCGCGGCCCCCGGCACACACCCCACGGCCTGCGCCCACGCCTCCCGCCCGCCGAACGCGTCCACCAGGTCCGCCCCGGCGACCTGCGCCCGCTTGTCCCCGCCGACCATCGCGGGCCGCACGGTGTTCCCCTGCGAGTCCAACGGCACCACGGCGTTGGCCTGCGCCGACACGCCGATCGCCTGCACCCCCTCCAGCAGCCCCCCGCCGGCCGCCTCCCCCAGGGACAGCAGCCAGGCCTGCGGATCGACGTCGGAGGGACGGCCCCCACTCTCGGGACCGTCCACCGGATGCGGCGCGTACCCCTGCCTGAGTACGGCTCCCGTGTCCGCGTCGCAGACGACGATACGAGTGAAATCGGGTGAACTGTCCAACCCGGCGACTATCCCCATGACCGAAATTCTGCCGTATCGCTGCGCTCGCTCAGCCGCCGGGAGTCACGGGAGCGGGTGTGAGCGGCACCACCCTCAGGTGTTGCTGCCGCCCCAGTCGTCCCCACCACCGCCCGCACTCCGCTCCCGCAGCGACTTCACCCGCTGCGCCACCGAGTCCGGCACCCGGTCCCCGACCTTGTCGCTGACCACGTGGTACGCCTTGTCCGCGAACTGCCGGCCCTGCTGCGCGGCCGACTCCGCGGTGTTGCGCACCGCCGGATTCTGCGAGACCTGGCGAGCAGCCTTCTTCAACTGCTCGTAACGCTCCCGTCCCGCCTTCGTGCCCAGTACGTACCCCACGGCGAGTCCGACGACGAACGTGAGCCGGTAACGCATGACGGCCACCCTTCCTTTGCCTTCTGTCTGCGGTGCCGGGGAGAACCGATTGGCGGAGCACCCCCCTGCTTGCGCTAATGTATGTGTCGCAGCGAGCGCGCGCCCCCTGGCGGATACCCAGGGAGCTACGTTCGATGCGACGAGGCGATCCTCGGTAGCTCAATTGGCAGAGCAGCCGGCTGTTAACCGGCAGGTTACTGGTTCGAGTCCAGTCCGGGGAGCTTCGATCTTCCGTAGCTCAATTGGCAGAGCAGCCGGCTGTTAACCGGCAGGTTACTGGTTCGAGTCCAGTCGGGAGAGCTTGCTGAACGAGGACCCCGCGGGGTCCTTTTTCACGTCCGCGGACAGTCCGTGACCCGGCCCGGGAACCGCACGGGCCGCACCGGAGTCCTCAAGGTCATGAGGCCGCAGCGGGAAGCCGACCACCCGGAGCAGGAGATCGTATGAGCGGCTATGCTGCGGCAGACGGCGCGCACACGTGTACGCGACACGCCGCTATGGGGCGGTAGCTCAGCCGGTTAGAGCAGCGGACTCATAATCCGCCGGCCGTGGGTTCGAGTCCCACCCGCCCCACCGAGCTTCCCCAGGAAGAATCGTTCTGACCTGGGGATACGCTTTTCAGGGGGTTCGAGGGAGGCTTTGCGCTCCGTCCGCGACCCGCCACATCCGCACGACGTCTGCGCTGTTCCCGGTCTGTTTCGTGCCGGCCGAGTCGCGGCCTGCGGAGAACTCCGGGTCGCTCCCCGGGCTCGCGCGTACGGCAACTCGTGGGTATCGCGCCAGCGGTTCCACCGTTCTGCAACTCGGCAATGTCCACGGGACATCACCGTCCAGCACTCCGACGAGTACGGCACCGGCGCGACCGCCTGCAACTCCCGGCTGGCAGAGGCCGACGCGCACGCTCGGCGGAGACCGTCTGGTTCATCGACATCGTGACCGGCGCGGGCAGTCGCTGTCGCGGCGATCGCCTTCGCTTCGAGGGCGACGAGCAGGGGCGGCAGCAACAGCAGCGCCAGCGCGGTCGCGTAGCCGGTGGGGGTGTCGAGGCCCGCGGTCAGGCAGGCGTTGAGGGCGGCCGTGGTGAGCGCCAGGACGACGACCTGGCCGAGGTTCATGTTGGTCTGCATGGCGCTGGTGGTGTGGCCCTGGCGTCCTGGGGCGCTGTGGGAGAGCGAGAGCACGGTGACGCAGGGGTCGAGCAGGCCCATCCCGATGGCCGCGAGCGGCATGGCGGCCACGGCGGTGAGGGGCGGCAGGCTCTCGAAGCTGCCCGCTGTCGCGAAGCCGACCGAGACCGTCATGAGCAGGGCGCCCGCGACGACGAGCCGGTGCCGGGAAACGTGCTGGAGCAGTCTGCCCTGTACCCAGGAGGCCCCCGCCCACAGCACCGCGGAGGCGGTGAACGCGCCGCCGACCGTGACCGCCGCGACGTGCCGTTCGGTGATCAGCATCAGCGGCACCAGGGCCTCGACGGTGAAGTACGTGCCGGAGGTCAGCCCCCGCAGCAGTACGGCCGTCGGCAGGCCCGGGACGCCGCGCCACGTGCCCCTGGGCAGCAGGCGCGGCGCGAACAGGACCAGCAGGGCGACGCCGGCGAGGACGAAGGGGAGGTGGTGGGCGTCCCACTCCGACACGCCGTACTGGCCGAACGCCGCGCCCGCGCTGAGCAGTGCCGCGATCAGCAGCGGCGGCCGGGCGGCGTGTTCCCCGGCGGGCGGCGCGTCGGCGGGTGCCTGTCCGCTGCCGGCCGTACTGCGTGTGGAGGCGCCGCGCAGGACCACCACCAGTCCGAGTGCCGGGAGCGCGGTCAGCGCGGCCAGTCCGTAGAAGAGCGTGCGCCATGACCACGTCGCGGCGACCATGCCGGCCATCGGCGGTCCGACCAGGGACGGGATGATCCAGCTGGTGCTCATCATCGCGAGCATCCGGGGCCGCAGGCGCTCCGGGTAGGACTGGCCGATCGCGGTGGTCACCGACACGGCGACCATGCCCGCCGCGAGACCGTCCAGGAACCGGCCGGCCGCCAGCTGCCAGACGGACCCGCTGGACGCCGAGACGAGCAGCGTCACCACGGAGAGCACCATGCCGAGGGCCAGTGGGCGGCCGGCTCCGGACCGGTCGGCCCAGTGCCCGCCGAGGACCCCGCCGAACAGGCCGGCGGCCACGAAGCAGCCCGCGACCAGGGGGAAGAGGGAGACCCCGTCCAGTTCCTGGGCGGCCGTCGGCAGGGTGGGTACCACGGCCAGCGCGGCGAACCCGGTGACGAACATGACCGCGGTGAACGTCATGGTCGTGGTGGCGTACCGCTGGGCGAAGAGGCCCGGCTCGGCGCTCCCGGGTTTCCGAAGGGCCTGCCGCTGTCCGGGGTCAGGCTTCACGTCCGTCACAACGCGCCGTACGGTCCGGCCCCGTGGTCGGACACGGGGAACTCCGTGCGGGAGACGGTCGAACGACGCGGCATGGGCGGTGGCTTCCTCGAACGGGGATGGGGACGGGGACGGTTGATGTGCGACTGCGGAGGTTAGCCCGGTGGCGGTCTTTCGCGCTTCTGGTTATTGGCGGCCGTGGTGGGCCCCGGGTTCGAGGTGGCGGGGGGCGGTCAAGGGGGGCTGGGTTACGGGTCTGTCCCAGCCGGGTGGTGGGGGTGGAGGGTGTCGGTCGGTGGTCGGAACCGGGGGAGAGGCGTGGCAGGGCGCGGGAGTCGGTGGGGCTGGGCGGTGGTGGTTCGCGGTGGCTGTGTAACGGCCCTGTGCGCAGCCGTGGCCGGGCGGAACGGGTTGCCGGGCGGGCCTGTCTTGGTGATCAGAAACGCTCGCTCGTACCGGCTTGGACCGGGCGGCCGAGACCTATCACCGGGACTGAGGAAGTAACGATGCGCCTTCGCAAGCTCACCTTCGCCGCCCTGGCCGTCGCCGCGGGTCTCTCGCTCACGGCCTGCAACGGCGACGACGGCACGGCACAGAGCGACGGGACGTCCGTGTCCGCCGCGTCCTCCGGCTCGTCCGACTCCGGCTCGTCCGACTCCGCCGCGTCCGGCACGTCCGACACGTCATCCGGTTCCTCCGGTGCCGCCGGGACGGGGACCGATGCCGGGAGTGGCAAGTGCACTACCGACGAGCTGGAGATCACCGCGTCGGACACCACCATCGACGGCGACACCGAGGGGTCGGTCGCGGTCACTTTCCAGAACGGCGGCGGCCAGGACTGCTCCGTGACCGGATACGCGGGCGTCGACCTGACGACCAGTGAGGGCGAGCTGTCCGCCGAGCGCAGCGGCCAGGACTCCGACCCGGTGGTCCTCAAGGACGGTGAGTCGGTCTCCTTCAACCTCTCCTACCCGCTCAACGACACGGGCGGCTCCGGCGTCGGCATCACCGGCCTCGTGGTGACCCCGCCCGACGAGACCAAGTCGGTCACCCTCGACTGGCCGGGCGCCGCCAGCCTGCCCGTCACCGACGGCACCGGCTCCTCCCTCACGGTCGGCCCGATGGGCAGCGCGGGCCAGGGCGGCGCGAGCTGACCCCCGGTCCGGCGGGCCGCTCGACGGGCAGTGTCCCGGTGCCGTACATCGCCTGCGCGCGACGGCGCCTCCGCCCTATCGTGACGCCATGAGTGATCGACCGGGACAGCCCGTCGCGCCCGTAGCGGCGTACGAACCGCCGTACTACGTAGCTGTCTTCACCACCGTGCGGACTCCGGAGCAGGGCGGCTACGGCGAGACCAACGCGCGCATGGAAGAGCTGGTGCGGGACGTCCCCGGGTTCCTGGGGATGGACCACGCCCAGACTCCCGGCGGGCTGGGCATCACCGTCGGGTACTTCCGCGACGCCGACGCCCTCACCCGGTGGCGGGACAACGCCGAGCACCGGGCGGCGCAGCGGCGCGGGCGGGCCGAGTGGTACCAGAGTTACACGCTGCACGTGGCGAAGGTGGAGCGGAGCCACGGGTTCAGCCGGCCGTAGGCCCGCGCGGGCCGCACGGTCACCCGCTTGCCGGAGGCTCTCCCGGGCGGGCCGGTCGTTGGGCCGGGCATGACCAAGAAACTCGTCTGTGTCTCCGTCCTGGCCGCCGCGTTCCTGACGGCCGCCCCCCTCGCCCAGGCCGCACCCGCCCCCGACCCCCTGAGCGGGGTTCCCTCGGCGCCGCTGCTGAAGGGGCTGCTCGGCGCGCTGGAGATCGGCCACCCGGCCACCTCCCCGCAGTCGCTGCTGCCCGCGGGCGTCCTCGGCGGCTGACCGGGACCCCGGCGCACCGGCGGGCCGCCGCGGCCGGGTGCCGCGGCGGCCCGCCGCCGTGCCGGGGCCGGGGTCTCAGGAGCCGGGCGCCTCGGTCTCGCGGTCGTCGTCGTCGCGCTCGCCCTCCGCCTGGGACGGCGTGGGGTGCGGCGGGGTCCGGCGCTCGGGGGTGCCCGGTTCGTCGTCGCGTTCGCCCTCGGCCTGCGACGGGGTGGACTGGTCCGGGTTCGACATGGTGCCTCCTGCTGAGCTGACGGGGTCCGGCCGTCGGTCCGGCGGGCCTCTCGCCGAGTACCCCGGACCAGGCCGCGGGCACCTCAGCGGCCGTGCCGCCCCGTCGCCGTGCGGACCGCCGCGCGCAGCGCCGCGCGGACCTTCGGCGGCGGGGCCGGGCCGTCGCTGCCGGCGCTGGCGGTGACCGCCTCGGCGACCGCGCGCAGCTTGGTGTTGGACAGCTGGGACGCCTCGCGCAGGATGTCCCACGCCTCCTCGGACGTACAGGAGTGGACGGCCATCAGCACGCCCCGCGCCTGGTCTATCACCGGCCGGGAGACGATCGCGTGCCGCAGCTGGTCCACCTCCTGCTGGAGGTCGTGCTCCGGGCCGCGCAGCGGATCGTCGGGGTCCAGGCCGGTCAGCTCCAGGGTCCGGCGCGGCTGGCCACGCCAGTGCCCGGTGGTCACCGGCAGCGACTGCCGGCGGCCGTGGCCGTTGAGCAGGTCCAGGAACTGGAGACCCGCGGTGTCCATGAACACCACGTGCCGCATGTCCACGTCGATCCGGCCGATCCCGGGCGGCAGCCCGGCCAGCGCCTCGGCCAGCGGATCCACGCAGCCCTGGACCAGCTCGCCCCGGGGCACGAGCAGCGCCCGTTCCTCCTCCGCCCCGCCCTCCACCCGGCACTCGATGACCAGGTCGGCCGGCCGGTCCGTCGAATGCGATGCCGTTGAGGTCATGTCACCGCCTTGTCGGTCCTCGTCGGCGTCACGAAGTCCTGTCGGTCCTCGTCGGTGTCGCCAGTGCGCCTGCCCGCCGTCCGCGCGCGTACACCCGAGTCCGGGGAATGAGGTGGCGTGAGGTGGGTAGGGGGGCGGAGTCCGGGAGTAGGGGAGAACACAGTGGGCACTCAGGGCGAGGCGCCGTCCGCAGCCGGGGGCGCGGCGCCGGGGCTGACGGTCTGCCCGCTGCCCGGGCGCGACGGCGTGCGGGCGGCCGGGGAGATCGTGCTGACGACGCGGGGGGCCTGGCGGCGGGCGCTGGAACAGGCGGTGGGTGAGGGTGGCGACGTGCATGTGGAGATGTCGGGCGTGACGTTCGTCGACGTCGACGGGGCGCACACGCTCGCGGACCTGGCCGGCCGGCTTCCGCAGGGCCGGCGGCTGGTGCTGCACCGGCCGCCTGCCACACTGCGACGGGTGCTGGAGATGTTCTGGCCCGACCAGCCGGCGATCGAGGTGTCGATGTCATGAGTGCTGTGACCGAACCGGCCGCCGGCGTCCCGGACCCCGGCGGCTTCGTCCACCCCGCGCTGTTCTACCGGGACGACGACGAGTACCTGGCCGGTACCGTCCCCTTCGTCCGCGAGGGCCTGGCCGGCGGCGAGCCGGTCGCCGTGGCGGTCCCCGGCGAGCGGCTCGCGCTGATCCGCGACGCGCTCGGCACCGACGCCGAAACGGTACGGCTGCTGGACATGCGGGAGGCCGGCCGCAACCCCGGCCGGATCATCCCCGGCGTGCTGCGCGCCTTCGCCGACGCCCAGCCGGCCGGCCGCCGGGTGCGGATCATCGGCGAGCCGATCTGGGCCGGCCGCAACAGCGCCGAGTACCCGGCCTGCGCCCAGCACGAGGCGCTGATCAACGACGCCTTCCAGGGCCGCGCGGCGACCATCCTGTGTCCGTACGACGCCGTACGCCTGGACGCGCGGGTCCTCGCCGACGCGCACGCCACCCACCCCGTCGTCATCCCGGCCGGCTCCCGCGGCGAGTCGGCCAGCGCCGCCTACGACCCGGCCGGGGTCGTCGCCCGCTACAACGAGCCGCTGCCGCCCGCCCCGGACGTGCCGCTCCTGTCCTTCGTGGCCGACTCGCTGCCCGACGCCCGGCACGCGGCCACCGCCGAGGCCGCGCGGCTCGGCCTCACCGGGGTCCGGCTCGACGACCTGGCGCTGGTCACCGCCGAGCTGGCCACCAACAGCGTGGTGCACGGCGGCGGCACGGGCGTGCTGCGGGTCTGGGCCGAGGACGGGCACGTGGTGTGCGAGGTGCGGGACAAGGGGCGGCTCGCCGACCCGCTGGCCGGGCGTCGGCCCGCCGCCCGCGACCAGCGCGGCGGCCGCGGACTGCTGCTGGTCAACCTGGTGTCGGACCTGGTCCGCACATACACCGGGCCGGACGGCACGACGGTGCGCTGCTGGTTCGCGGTCTGACCGCGCCTGGCGGGGTGCCGGCTGTCCTGCCCGGCGGGGTGCCGGCTGACCGCGCCCGGCAGGGTGCTGGCTGTCCTGCCCGGCGGGGTGCCGGCTGACCGCGCCCGGTGGGGTGCTGGCTGTCCCGTCCGGTGGGGTGCTGGCTGTCCTGCCCGGCGGGGTGCCGGCTGTCCCGCCTGGCGGGGTGCTGGCTGTCCCGTCCGGTGGGGTGCCGGCTGTCCCGCCTGGCGGGGTGCCGGCTGTCCCGTCCGGTGGGGTCCCGGCTGTCCCGCCTGGCGGGGTGTCGGCTGTCCCGTCCGGTGGGGTGCCGGCCGTCACAGGGGTGCGGACCAGTCGAAGGCCGTAGCGGAGTCGCTGTCGTCGGAGACCGTCAGCCGGACGGCGGCCCGGCCGTCCGGGGCGGTCGCCGTCGCGTCGACGCCGATCCGGACCCGGCGTGCCCCCGGCCGGCGTACCGCGTCCGCCAGGGCGTCGCGCAGCGCGCCGACCAGCCGGTCGGCGGTGTCGTCCGGGACCCGGTGGTCGACCGGGCCCGTGAAGTGCGTGGACGGCGGCGACCCGAGGACCGCGGCGGCGACCGCGGCCTCCCGCAGCACCCGGCCGCGCAGCCCGGCCGGCGGGCCGGCGGGCGGCTGCCGCAGCGCGATGATCGCGGTGCGGACCTCGCCGACGGTGGACCGCAGTTCGTCCACCGCCCCGTCCAGCAGCTCCCCGACCTGCCCGGCGGCCGTGCGGCGGCGGGTGGACTCCAGCATCATGCCGGTGGCGAACAGCCGCTGCACCACCAGATCGTGCAGGTCGCGGGCGATGCGGTCGCGGTCCTCGTAGACCGCGAGGCGGGCCCGGCCGCGGTGCGTGTCGGCCAGCACCAGGGCGAGCGCGGCCTGCGAGGCGAACTGCGTCGCCAGTTGCCGTTCCACGGCGGTGTACGGGCGCTCCCCGCGCCGCCGGGGCAGGGCGAGGGTGCCGATCAGGCGGCCGCCGGCCTCCAGCGGCAGCATCATGCTGGGCCCGTACCGGTGCCGGACCGGGGTCGTCATCCGCGGGTCGGTCGCCGAGTCCTCCAGGAACACCGGCTCCCCGCCCAGCAGTTGGTCCAGCACCGGGCTGCCCGGCGCGATGACGCTGCCGACGATGCCGGCCGGGTCGTCCGGCGTGGAGACGGTCACGATCTCCATGCCGCCCGCCTCGGTCGGCTGGAGGATCACCCCCGCCGCGGCGTCCGCGAGCCGCCGGGCCCGCTCGGCGACCGTGGTCAGCGCGTCGCCGGCGTCCTCCCCGGTGAGCAGCGCGGTGGTGACGGCCGCGGCGCCCTCGATCCAGCGCTCGCGCTGCCGGGCCGCCCGGTAGAGCCGGGCGTTGCCGATCGCGATGCCGGCCTGGGTGGCCAGTACCCGCACCACCTGCTCGTCCTCGTCGGTGAACGGCCCGCCGCCCGGCCGCCCGGTCAGCAGCAGGGCGCCGAACTCCTCGTCGCCCACCCGGACCGGGACCCGCAGCGCGGGGCCGGTGGCGGCCGGGTCCGGGCCGGCGCGCATCCCGGTACGGCCGTCCGGTCCCGGCTCGGCCGTGCGCAGGACGACCGACGCCGCCCCGGTCAGCTCGGCCGCGCCCGCCACCAGACGGCGCAGCGTGACGCCCGGGTCCAGGTCGGTGCCGAGACCGAGGACGGCGTCGAGCAGCCGGGTCAGCCGGGAGCCGGGCGGCGGGCCGCTCACGCCGGGGTCAGTCGGCGGTCGGCTGGAGCGACACCGGCTCGACCTTGCCCTCCAGCATGGTGCCCAGCCCCTGTACGGCGCAGATGTCGGGCCGCTCCGCGATGTGCACCGGCATACCGGTGGCCTGCCGCAGCATCTGGTCGAAGCCGGGCAGCAGGGCGCTGCCGCCGACCATCATGATGCCCCGGTCGGCGAGGTCGGCGACCAGATCCGGCGGGCAGTCCCGCAGCACCCGGCCGATGCCGTCGAGGACACCGGTCAGCGGCGTCTGGATGGCGTTGCGCACGGCGGCCGTGTCGACCTGCACGCTGCGCGCGAGGCCGGTCGCCACGTCCCGGCCGTGGATCTCGGTGCAGGCCGGGCCCTGCGCGGTCAGCCCGTTGCCGGACAGGGCGAGCTGGAGCGGGCGCACGGACTGGCTGGGCAGCACCAGTTCGTGCTGGTGACGCAGGTGCTGGACGATCGCGGCGTCCACCGCCTCGCCGCCGACCGGGATGCGGGCCGCGGTCACGATCGAGCCCAGCGACAGCACGGCGACCTGGGTGGCGTGCGCCCCGCAGACCATGATCATGGTGGCTTCGGGCTGCTCGACGGGGAGTCCGCAGCCGACGGCCGCGGCGATGAGGGTGTCGACCAGTTCCACCCGCCGGGCGCCGAGCCCGACCAGCGTCTCGATGGCGGCCCGCTGGGCCAGCGGGTCGGCGTCGTGCGGGGTGCAGACGGCGGCCCGCAGCCGGGGCTTTCGGCGCAGCGCGCGGCGCACCTTGTCGCCGAGCAGGTGGCGCAGCATGCGCTGGGCCATCTCGATGTCGACGATCGTGCCGCCCGAGACGGGCCGGACGACGCGGATGTAGCCGGGGGTGCGGCCGGTCATCTTCTCCGCGAACTCGCCGACCGCGATGAGCGCGCCGGTACGGGTGTTGACGGCGGCGGCGGACGGCTGGTCGACGACCAGCCCGGCGCCCTTGACGTACACGCGGGTCCGCGCCGCCCCGAGATCGACGGCGAAGTGGCAGCGGCGCAGCTGCTCCAGAGTGGCGGTCATGGCGGATCCTCCCGAGAGCACAGACCGTTCGACCGACGGGCGGCCGGTCTCCCTCGCATCGTGCGGGCGGCCCCGGCCCGGCGCCTGCCGGAGGGGGCCGGGCGGGGGGCCGCTGAATGGGGGCGTCGGGCGCGGGCCCTGAAGGGGGGGCCGGGACGGCCGCCCGGGACGGCCGCTCCACACCCCACCCGGTGACGTGCCGTCAGCGCTGCTCCGCCGCCGTCAGCAGGGTGCGCAGGTCCGCGACCAGCGGGGTGCCGGGGTCGGTGGCGTGCAGGGCGCGGCGGACGGGTTCGGTGGGGCAGTGGCCGATGAAGGGCAGGCCGGCGCGGCGGGCCGCGGTCTGTTCGGCGACGGAGGAGCCGACCAGCACGCACTCGCCGGGCGCGGCGTCGAGCGTCTCCAGGGCCCGGTGCAGCACGTCCGGGTCCGGCATGAGCCGGCTGAGGCCGTCCCGCCCTCGATGGAGCCGGACAGCCCGATGGCGACGGAGGCGAGGGTGAAGCCCGCGACGCCGATCAGGTAGAAGGTGCGGCGGCCGAACCGGTCG